>CAKTZP010000060.1 GCA_934636045.1 uncultured Oscillospiraceae bacterium | reverse complement strand
ATCTCGGGATCAGATACCTCCCAATTCAGGAGCGCCGTGTAATCCTCCGTGTCGGTGTTCCGGATGGTCAGCTCGTCGCCGATGTAAATCGAATCCGTTTCGCTGGCGAGGCTGATGTTTTCTTCGAGCAGCGAGCCGGAAATGGTGTAGGCCGAGCAGTTGCCCGCATAGTCGTAGCCGATAACGATTTCGGTATGCGTGCCCTCAAACATCATGCTGCCGTGCTCGTCGATGCTATGGACGCCCTCGCCGTTCGGATCGGGGTTCGGGAAGTAGGTCGTGGTGAAGGCAGAGGCGAAGACCTCGCCGGTCTCGGCATCGACATCGATGGAGATGGTCGTGTCGTAATCCATCCACCAGAACTCATCCGATTCCGAAGTAACCGAGTACATCGACTCCGGGCCCCAGCCGTAGTCCTCGGTCTTATAGCCGAAGGTCGGCTTTTTGCTTATCGGGCCGGTGGTATCGACATAGAACGTAAACTCGACCGTCTGGGTCTGTGCGGTCTTGCATTCCGGGGTGATCTCGGCCTTGACGGAAACACGCGTGTTCTCCGGCAGGGCGCACTTGGAATAGTCAATGTATTCCTCGCCGTCCTCGTCTACTCCCTTGGCATAGAACCAGTCCATGTCAAAGTCCTCCTCGCCGCCGGCATAAACCTTGCCGGCATAGCTCTTTTGCATGAACTCGGTGTCCTGCTCGGAGAGGATCTCGCCAGTGGTCAGATTCGTAACGGTGTAGTGGATGTTATCGACGTTGCGCAGCAGGCCGATCTGCAGGCAGAATTCATCCAGCGAGAAGTCGCCGTTCGGGGAGATACCGGCCGTCTGCGGCAGGAAGCCCTTGTACGCACTGCTCATCGTGGAGAATTTGAATTCATCCATCGGGAGCATGGCGTAGCCGGGAGCTCTCGTGCCGCCCAGCCAAGCCTTTTCGGTCATCCAGTTCAGCATGGGATCATCGCTGGTGGAGCGGTAGCTGTAGATGCCGGTGACGACCTGATCGGCCGTGTTATACGCGCGGTCGCCGCCCATGGTGGTCGCGTAGCTGCCGGTCTCGGCAACGGGAGCCGCGCCGAAGTCGCCGTAGAACGCGAGGAACGGGACGGACAGCGTGACGGAATCGGTGCTCGTGAGCTGGACGAAGCCCTCGACGTAGGCGCCGTTTTCAAAGCGCTCGTCATAATACGCCTTCTGCGCATCGGAGAGCTGCAGGGTCACGGTGACCTCCGCCGCTGCACCGGCCGCGACGGTCAGTTTGTTGTCGGTCAGGCTGGTGGTGTAGGTCGCGTCGAGCTTCTTTGCGTAGTTCTGCGTGAGGTAGGTGACCTTGCCGCCCTTGACGAGGCCGCCCTCCGCCGCTTGGCCGAGGCCCTGCACGCTGAGCGCATAGGTCTTGTCCTTGTCGGAGAAGTTGACGACGCGGAAGGTCATTTCATACGTGCCAGTCTTTTCCTTGTCGTCGCCCAGCTCGAGCTTGGCCTTGTCGGTGCCCTCGACGGTGATGTACGCGCCGGACTTCACGGCGTTACCGACGTTGGCAAGGCCCGCGCCCTGACGGCGGACGAAGTAATAGGTGCCGTTCGCTTCATCGACGATCGGCGTGGCCGTGCTCATGAGCAGGCAGTTGGCGACCGTGGCATAGTCGGCTTCCGGGATGGAGGTCTTTTTCAGGTACTGCCGCAGCAGCGCCATGGACGCGGCGACCGCCGGAGAGGACATCGAGGTGCCGGATGCAACGGCAAAATTATCGCCGTAGTAAGCGGAGAACACATTGCCGCCGATGCCGGTGATCTCCGGCTTCAGGCTCAGGCTTTCGGTCGGGCCCCAGGAGGAGAACGAGGACATCTCGCCCGCGAGGTTATTGCGGTTCCAGTCGGCCATCACGGAGACGGCACCGGTGTCGTTGTTGTCCTTCATCCACGCAAACTGGATCAGGTTCGCACGGGCTGCGGGGACATCAAAGCTGGTCAGCTCAACATCCACATAGTCCCACTTTTCCTCCTCGGTGGGTGTCGGGTCGTAGAACACGACACCGGCTGCACCGGCCGCCTTCGCTGCGGCAATCACAGCGTCGCCGTTTCCGCCCTCGAACGGGACGAACACGATCTTGCCTTCGGAATCGTCGATGGATTCGGTGTAAGCATACGTGCCGCCGACGAGCTGCTCCGTCGCGCGCAGGCTCTCATAGAAGCCCTTGCCCTCGGGAACACCGTCCAGCTCGCTGATGCTCATCAGCTGATCCATGTCCATGGTCTTGTTGAACCAGCCGAGTGTGCCAACATCGCTGAGCCACTTCACGCCTTCGTTTTCGGCGCTGGCGACCGTCAGGACGGAATCGAACGTGCCGGGCATACCGAGCGTGCCGGTGGAGACGCTGGAGGCCTTGACCTGCTCGTCGCCCCAGAGGCTTTCGGTGCCGGTGAAGCCGTCGTTACCGGCGGAAACGCAGACACTGATGCCCGCTGCGGTGGCGGCATCATAGACCTCAGTCACGCCCTCGTAGTAATACGGGCCGCTGGAGATGCCGAGAGACAGGTTCGCGCAGTCCACGCCGAGCGTGATCGCGTCCTCAATTGCGGCAATCAGGTAGTCGAAGTAGCAGTCGCCCTTCTGGTCAAAAACCTTCATGACGATCAGCTGCGCCTCCGGCGCGATGCCGAGATAGGTCATGTCGAACTGCTCCTGATCCGCCTCGGTCAGGTTGCCCGCGATGATGCCGGCAACGTGCGTGCCGTGCCCCATCCAGGTGTCGTCGTCGGAGCCGAAGTTGGCCTCACCGTCGCCGTAGTTAAAGCCGAACGGGACCTTGCTGCTGTAATACACGGTGTCGATGGCCGTATTTTCATCCAGCTCCTCGGCGTGCAGCGTCTTGGCGGCGAGGATGGCGGCGATATCGTCCTTGGTGTAGGCGACAGTATCGGGGTCGGTCGGTTCTTTATCGAAGGTCGGGTTTTCAAAGCACAGGCCGGTGTCGATTACGGCGACACTCATGCCGGTGCCGTCAAAGCCCGCATCCCACGCGGCGTTCGCGCCCATTCCGGAGGCGGCGAACTTCATATTCGTGGTGATCTGGGAGGCATCCGTTTCCACGGCGTTGATCTCCGGCATGGTATAGCACGGGGAAAGGAACACCTTCTTCACGCCCGGCAGCTCACTGAGCGTTTTCATGTCGCCGTAGGAAACGGTCGCGGCGATGGCGTTGGTCACGAGGGAGAACTGACCCGTGACCTCCATGCTGCTGCCGAGCTTCCGCTTGGCGGCGGAGATGACGGAGGACTGGCCGTCCTTCACCTTCCGCACGGCGGCCTGCTCGGCCTGGCCGAGACCCTTGCCCAGCGCAACGGTCATGCCGTCCATTTCACTGACGGACGGCTCGTCGAGCAGAACAATGACTTTGACCTTATCGGCCTTTTCGTGCGCCTCGCTCACGACGGTGATCTTGTCGCCCGCGCTGTAATCCTCGCCGCTCAGGATCGCCTTTACGGCGTCGGAATAGGCAGCCGCCTGCTGCGCGTCATATTCGCGGCACACCAGCGTCTGGCCGTCGTCCGTTGTGATGGTGCTTTCGGCGCCATAGGATAGGGAAACCAGCGCCTTGGCCTCCGTCGCGCTGAGGGTGCGGCCGGAAATGTAGGTATCCTGCGTCGCCTTGCGCGTGTAGGTCCGTCCGTCGGTGGACTGATATACATAAGTATAGCCCGCCGGGACGTAGGTGGTCTTGCTGTCTGTGGCGTAAATGACCTTGTCGGACGAGGCCTCCGCCTGCGGAGCACTCTGCACAGCACCGACAGAGGTCACGAGCAGGCCGAGCACCATTGCCAGACAAAGGGCAAACGCCATCAGCTTTTTCGCCAACGTTTTCATTTTCTTTCCTCCTTGCTTTTCTATTCTCCCGACGAGGTCTTCCGCGTGTGAAGAATAAATATGCACAAAGTTTACTCCTCGCCTCGCCCGCTGTCAATCTGTAATAATTCCATAATTATGCAATCTTGTGCAGCAAAGCTGCGTCGTTATTCACAAATTATTCTCAGTTTATTCATAATCCAAGATCCTCTGTTGACATCCCGAGCCGTTTGTGATAGGATGAGATGGTTGTGGCAATGCAAGCAGGCCGATATTTATACAGAAAGCGCAGGCGGCTCCGAATCCGGAGCCGCCTGCGTCCTCTGTCAAAGAGCCCATGCTTTCCCGTGGCGAAAGCATGGGCTCTTTGACGGTCTGAAGCACGCCCTGCGGCGTGCTTTTTTGCGAAGCTTACGGAATGCGCTTGCTTTCCTTCAGATAGCGCTCCTCCTCGGAGAAGACGCAGCCGCAGTATTTTTGCATGTAAAAGCCTAATTCGCGGGCGCGCTCCTGCCCGGCGCGGAAGTACGGGCGGAAATCGCGGTACAAAAACCGCACCCCGTACTCTGCAGCCGCGCGCTCGGCGACCTCGCGCATCAGGTCGTGCTTTTGATACGGACTGATGAACAGCGACGAGGTAAAGCTGTCAAAGCCGCCCTCGGCGGCGGTCCTCGCCGTCTCGAACAGGCGCATTTCATAGCATTTTACGCAACGATTTGCAATATCGGCCGCGACCTCGCGGACGAACGGCCGCAGGGCGTATTGGTCGCGCTCCAGCAGCGGCAGCTCGATCGTCTGCGCGTATTCCCGCAGGCAATTGCGGCGGCTGCGATATTCCGTAAAGGGATGGATGTTCGGGTTGTACCAGAAGCCCGTCAGCTCGACGCCGTCGCCGCGCAGAATGTCGATGCACTGGTTGGCGCACGGCGCGCAGCAGATATGCAGCAGCGTTTTCATGCGCGCTTCCCCGCTTTCGCATCGGCGGCGGCGCGCTCACGGCGCGCAAATTCGTCCGGGTCGACGCTCTCCCAGTAGGCATCCAGCTCGCGGTGCTGCTTATAAAGCGTCCACTCGCCGGGCGAGAGATAAAGCAGCGAGAGCAGCAGGGAAAAGGCCTCCAAAAGCCCCGCAAAGACCCAGTACAGCACAAACAGGCACACCAGCAGCAGGCACGCGCCCACCGTAAGCTGCAGGATCGACGGGTCGCTCGTCTTGGCGATCTCGATCAGGCGCAGGAGCACCGGCAGCGCCATCAGCGCCGTCACCACACCCGCCTCAACGAACACGGACCAGCGCGGCATGCTCCGGCGCAGCATGTAAACCGTCTCGCCCTCGTTGGCCAGCGCCTTGGCGCACTGCGCGCGGCTTCCGGTCAGCGGGCGCTCGGCCTGCGGCTTGCGCCGGTCGAGCAGATAGACGACGCCCGTGATGGCGCCGCAGACCGCCGCCGGGATCAGCACGCCGAACCAAAGCAAAAATCCGATGCAGCTGCCGACCGTCTCATGGGGCAGACCGTCTGTCAGCCGCACAAACAGCGGCACGGTGTTGAAAAACGGCTGCAGCAGCTCGCCGCCGATGCAGCGGACGAAATTCAGCGCCGCCAGCAGCAGGTTCAGCGAGAACAGCACCGTTCCCACCGGCTGCAAGATGTGGCAAAGCAGCGCGTTACGCCGCAGCCGCCGCTCAAGCCGGACGAGCTCCTCCCACTTGGGCTGTACCTGCTCCGCCGAAAACGGCGGCTTTTCCTTATGAAACATGGCGCATCCTCCTTTTTTCGTTGGACGTCATTTTTTGTCATATTTATCGCAGTCAAAGCATCTCCGCATCCTCCAGCAGGCAAACCGCGTGGCACGCGATGCCCTCTCCGCGGCCGGTGAAGCCGAGCCCCTCCTCGGTCGTCGCCTTCACATTCACGCGGTCGGGCGGGACGTCAAGGTCGGCGGCAAGGTTTTGTATCATCGCCGGGATGTAGTCTCGCAGCCTTGGCCGCTGCGCCAGCACGGTCACGTCAACGTTGCCGACGCGCAGACCCCGCTCGCGGACGCGCCGCATGACCTCCTTGAGCAGTCTCCGACTGGAGATGCCCGCATAGGCCGGGTCGGTGTCCGGAAAGAGCACCCCAATGTCGCGGAGCGCCGCTGCGCCTAGTAACGCGTCCATCACTGCATGCAGTAACACGTCCGCATCGCTGTGCCCGGCCAGCCCGAGGGCGTAGGGGATTTCCACCCCGCCCAAGATCAGCCTTCGCCCCTCGACCAGCCGGTGCACGTCGTAGCCGTGGCCGATCCTCATGTCGCTTCCCTCCGTTTTAAGATCGCCTCCGCCAGAGCAAGGTCGATCGGCGTGGTGATCTTGATGTTTTCCTCGCTTCCGGCGGTCAAAAGCACCGCCATTCCGGCCGCCTCCGCCGCCGAGCAGTCGTCCGTCAGCGGCAGGCCGCGCGCCAGCGCGTCCGTCAGCGCCGCAAGGATGCGCGCCGTGTCGAACACCTGCGGCGTCTGCACGGCAAAGAGCGTACGCCGGTCGGGCGTCGCTGTCACAACGCCGTCTGACGCGATTTTTATAGTGTCATGTACCGGGATTGCCGGTGCTGCCGCGCCGCCGCGCTCCGCCGCCGCGATTGCCGCATCGATGACCTCCGGCGTGACCAGCGGCCGCGCGCCGTCATGGATGGCGACGAGCGGCGTTTTGACGCAGCGCAGGCCGCGCAGCACGGATTCCGCGCGCGTCGCCCCACCGGGGAGGATCTCGCACACGCGCTCGTCATCGCCGAAGAGCGCCTTCGCGTGCTCGGCGAGGTCGTTGCGCGCCACAATCACGATAGCGTCGATCCGCCCGCTGGCCTCCAGCGCGCGCACCGTCCGCCACAGCAGCGGTTCGCCGCCGAGCGGCGCAAGCATTTTGTCGATGCCCTGCATCCGGCTGGCCGTTCCCGCCGCAACGACGACAGCGGTGCAGGCTGAATTTTGTTTCGTCACAGTTCCATCACCGTCTTTTTAAATTCCGCGCCGCGCACCATGAAGTTCCGAAACCGATCAAACGCCGCGCTCGCAGGCGAGAGCAGCACCACATCGCCCGGGACGGCGCGGGACGCGGCATAGCGCACCGCCTCGTAAAAATCGTCGATCTCCACGATCTCCGGTGCGCCGGGCTGCGTGCGGGCGGCGGCGGCAATTTTTCCGCCGGTCGCTCCGGTGCAGACCAGCAGGCGCACATGCGCCGCGAGCTCCGGGCCCAGCACGTCGTAGGGAATGTGCTTGTCGTAGCCTCCGGCAATTAAAATGACTTTTTCGCGGAAGCTGCGCAGCCCCGCGATGGTACGGCTGGGCGACGAGGCGATGGAATCGTTGTAAAACCGCACGCCGTCCTTGACGCGCACGAGCTCAATGCGGTGCTCGACGCCGCCGAAATGGCTTGCAACATAACGAATATCATCGTCTGCGGCCAGTCCCTCAACGGCAAGGATCGCCGCCATGTAATTTTCCACATTGTGCAGTCCGGGGATCAGAATGTCCTCCTGGCGGACGACGAGCGTGTCGCCGCGATAGATCGCGCCGTCGCGGAAGCACACGCCGTTTTTCGGCACGATGCGCCGCGAAAAGCCTCTGACCGTCCCCTTCGCCAGCGCGGCGAAGCCCGCGGTGATCTCGTTATCCAAATTGATGATCAGCGTGTCCTTCGCCGTCTGTCGCAGGAAAATATTCTTTTTCGCGTCAATATACTCCTGCATATCCTTGTGCATATCCAAATGGTTCGGCGCAAGGTTCGTCACCACCGCAATGTGACAGCTGTAATGCAGATCCATCAGCTGGAACGAGCTGAGCTCCAGCACGACGCAGTCTGTCGGCTTCATCTGCTCGGCCTTGTCCAGCAGGGGCGTACCGATGTTGCCGCCGAGCCAGACGGTTTTTGCCGCATGGCGCAGAATTTCTGCAATCAGCGTCGTGGTCGTGGTCTTGCCGTCCGAGCCGGTCACGCCGATGATCGGGCAGGGGCAGACCGTGAAAAACGCCTCCATCTCGCTGGTGATCTCCGTGCCCGCCGCGCGAAGCGCCTGAAGCTCCGGCGTCAGCGGGTGCAGCCCGGGCGTGCGAAAGGCGACGTCGCCAGAGATTCCGCGCAGATAGCCCTCGCCGAGGTGCAGCTCCGCGCCCATCCGCTCAAGCTCCAGCACCTCCGGGTCGAGCTTTTCGCGCTCTGTCCGGTCGCAGCCGATCACGCGAATACCGTAACGCAGCAGCAGCCGCACCAGCGGCCGGTTGCTCACGCCCAGCCCCAGCACCAGCGCCGTTTTATCCTTTAGACGATGAAAATACTCCGCCAGTTCCAAAATCATTACTCCTTTTCGCAATGCTCGCTCCGGTATTATATCATTATACCCCATGCGGCGATTTTTTGCAATCTGTTTGACAAGGCGGCGCAAATAAAGTATAATGAATCCGCGACCGGGACGGGCAGCCGCGGGATTGGGCTGAAAAGCCCTTTCATGAGGAAAGTCCGGGCTCCACAGGGCAAGAATAACGGGTAACGCCCGCCGAAGGCGACTTCAGGAAAAGTGCAACAGAGATATACCGCCTTGCGGAATTTTCGCAAGGTAAGGGTGGAAAGGCGAGGTAAGAGCTCACCCGCTGCATGGGAACATCGCAGCGCTGTAAACTCTATTCGGAGCAACACCGTGGAGGAGGCAAGGTCGGCCCGACCGTCTCCGAGGAGGTGGCTGGAACGCGGCGGCAACGCCGCGTCTAGATAGATGGCTGTCGATTACAGAACCCGGCTTATAGTCCCGATCGCATTTCATAAGAATACCAATCGATAGGCTTTCCGGCATCCGGAAGGCCTATCGATTTTTATGCTCCGGAGGCTCCGCGTAGGGCGCAGTGCTCCGAAAAAGCATCACGGCAGCGACAGAGTCTTTTCTGTCGCTGCCGTATCGGTTATTCGGTCACAAGTGCGATATGCACCTCGTCGAGCTGCTTTTGGTCGACGACGGAGGGCGCGCCCATCATGACATCCTGCGCGTTTTTGTTCATGGGGAAGGGGATGATCTCGCGGATGGAATCCTCGCCGGCCAGCAGCATCACCATGCGGTCGACGCCCGGCGCGATGCCGGCATGGGGCGGCGCGCCGTAGCAGAAGGCGTTATACATGGCGGGGAACTTCGCCTTGACGTCGTCCTCGCCGAGCCGCACGAGCTCGAAGGCCTTGATCATGATCTCCGGATCGTGGTTCCGCACCGCGCCGGAGGAGAGCTCCACGCCGTTGCACACGAGGTCATACTGGAAGGCGTTGATGGTCAGCGGGTCGACCTCGCCGCGCTCCGCCTTTTCCAGAATCTCGAGGCCGCCGTTGGGCATGGAGAACGGATTGTGGCAGAATTCCAGCTCGCCGGACTCCTCGCCGATCTCGTACATCGGGAAGTCGACGATCCAGCAGAATTCGTAGCGCTCGGTGTCCATATGGCCGGGAGCTGCCGCGCCGAGCAGCTTGCGCAGAACGCCCGCGGTCTTCTGCGCCGCGGCCTTCTTGCCCGCGGTGACGCCGACGAGGCAGCCGGGCTTGAGCTTCAGCGCGTCAACGACAGCGTCCTTGCGGTCGGCGAGGAACTTCGCGATGCCGCCGCTCAGCTCGCCGTCCGCGCCCAGCTTGAACCACATGGGCTTGCTGCCGGAGATGACCTCGGTCTCGGCGACGAGCTTATCGATCGCCTTACGCGCCAGGTCGCAGTTTTCCACGACGATCGCCTTGACGGTGTTGCCCTCGGCGAAGGGCGCAAAGTCGATGCCCTGCACGAGTGCGGTGATGTCGTCCACGACGAGGTCGATGCGCAGGTCGGGCTTGTCCGAGCCGTATTTTTCCATCGCTTCCAGATACGGAATGCGGCGGAACGGTGCGGTAGAGGCAACGTTATATTTGCCGTATTTTGCAAAGATCGGGGGCAGCACGTCCTCCAGCACGGCAAAAACGTCGTCCTGATCGGCAAAGGCCATCTCCATATCGAGCTGATAGAACTCGCCGGGGCTGCGGTCGCCGCGGGCGTCCTCATCGCGGAAGCACGGCGCGATCTGGAAATAGCGGTCGAAGCCCGAGGTCATCAGCAGCTGCTTGAACTGCTGCGGCGCCTGCGGCAAAGCATAGAACTTGCCGGGGTGCTTGCGGGCGGGGACGAGATAGTCGCGCGCGCCCTCGGGGGAGGAGACGGTCAGAATCGGCGTCGTGATCTCCAAAAAGCCGTGCTCGGTCATCGCCTGACGCAGGGCGGCGACGACCTTGCAGCGCAGGACGATGTTCGCCTTGACCGCCGGGTTGCGCAGGTCGAGATAGCGGTACTTCAGGCGCACGCTCTCGTCGGCGTCGCGGCTGCGGTTGATCTCGAAGGGCAGCTCGTTATAGCGGCAGCGGCCGAGGATCTCGATCCTTTCGGGGACGACCTCGATGTCACCGGTGGGGAGCTTGGCGTTCTTCGATGCGCGCTCGCGGACGGTGCCCTCGACGGAGATCGTGGACTCCTTGTTCAGCCCCTTGACGATCTGCATCATCTCCTCGGTCTCGACGACGATCTGGGTCGTGCCGTAAAAATCGCGGAGGACGACGAAGGCAAAATTGCTGCCGACGGTACGGACGTTTTCCATCCAGCCGACGAGCTTTACGGACTTCCCAGCATCGGTCAGCCGCAGCTCTCCGCAGGTATGGGTGCGGGATTGGAACATATAACATTACCTCTCTTTGTGGAATGGTTTTCTTGTATCGTGTGCGCCCTTGGCGCAGATAAAATCGCGCTCTGCGCGGAGCGCCCCCTCAGTCAGCCTCCGGCTGACAGCTCCCTTTGCACAAGGGAGCCTTGCGGGTGCGTACCTTGGAGGTCACTCGCGGATGACGGGGAGGTCTTTTCCGGCGGCGACGGCGGCGGAGATGAGGGTGGCGGCTTCTTCGGGGGTTAGGAGCTGCTGTTCGCCGGTGGTGAGGTCCTTGACGGCGCACTTTTGCTGCGCGATCTCGTCCTCACCGAGGAAGATGACGTAGCGGATGCCGAGCTTGTCGGCGTATTGAATCTTCGCTTTAAATTTCTTCTGCTCGCAGTAAAGCTGCGTGCGCAGGTCGCGGCTGCGCAGATACGTCGCCAGCTCGATGGCGGGCGCAAGCTCCTCGCTCATGGGAACGATCATGCAGTCGGCGGGCGCAGTGGGCAGGTCGGGGTTCAGAAGTCCCTGATCGTCCAGCACGAAGAACAGGCGCGTCAGGCCGATGGCCACGCCCACGCCGGGCAGGCTGCGGTCGGTGTAATACGCGGCCAGATTGTCGTACCGGCCGCCCGCGCAGATCGCGCCGATCTCCGGATGGTCGAGCATCCGGGTTTCATAGACCGTGCCGGTGTAGTAATCCAGCCCGCGCGCGATGGTCAGATCGACGGCGAAGTTCTCCTCCGGCACGCCGAAGGCGGCAAGGTAACGCACCACCGTCGTCAGCTCGTCGAGGCCGGTATCGAACTGCTCGTCGCGGCCGCGATACTGCTCCAGCGACGCGAGGACGGCCTCGTTCGTGCCGGTGGCGGAGATGAAGCGGAGAATTTCGTCGGCCTTGTCCGCCGGGACGCCGATCGTCTCGACCAGCGTAGCCTTGACCTTCTCGGGGCCGATCTTGTCGAGCTTGTCCACGGTGCGCATGATGTCGGCAGACTGCGCGGTCAGGCCGAGGATGGCGTAAAAACCGTTCAGAATTTTCCGGTTATTGACGCTGATGCAGAAGCGCTTCATGCCGAACGCGGAAAAGACCTTATAGATGATCGACGGAATTTCGGCCTCGTTGATGATGCTCAGCTTGCCGTCGCCGATGATGTCGATATCGGCCTGATAAAATTCGCGGAAGCGGCCGCGCTGGGCGCGTTCGCCGCGGTAGACCTTGCCGATGGCGTAGCGGCGGAAGGGGAAGGCCAGCTCGTTTTCGTGCAGGGCGACATATTTCGCCAGCGGGACGGTCTGGTCAAAGCGGAGGGCCAGATCGGAATCGCCCTTCCGGAAACGGTAGATCTGCTTTTCCGTCTCGCCGCCGCCCTTGGCCAGCAGCACCTCGGCGGCCTCGATGGTCGGCGTGTCGATGGGCGTGAAGCCGTAAAGCGCGAAGGTTCTGCGCAGAATTTCCAGCATCCGCTCCAGCTTCTGCTGCGGCGCGGGAAGCAGCTCCATAAAGCCGGATAAAGTTCTTGGTTTCAGTTTTTCCATGGTCAATATTTCCCTTTTTTGCTTAAAAAATCAATTCTTCTAAGGTATAATACCCGGCGGGCTTTTCGGCCAGCGCCTGCGCCGCGCGGATGGCCCCGGCGGCAAACACGCGGCGGCTCTGCGCCTTATGCGTCAGCTCAAGCGACTCGTCCTCGCCGAAGAACAGCACGCTGTGCTCGCCCGC
>CAKTZP010000059.1 GCA_934636045.1 uncultured Oscillospiraceae bacterium | reverse complement strand
GCGTCGAAGCAGGCCTCGTCGCCCTTGGCGGTCTTGAGACCGACGGAGAACGGGTTCGGGAAGATCCAGTTCTTGGAGATCAGCTCGCAGAGCTCTCTGGGCATGACGCAGCCGTTGCGGGAGAGCGCCATGTTGATGGTTGCAGCCTGGTCAAGGATCGGCATGATGCCCACATCGACGGGCATCCAGATGCCGGCGGCGCGGATGGCGTCGAGCCAGTAGCGGAACTGATCCATGTCCCAGCAAAGCTGCGTCATGATGTAGTCCGCACCGTTGTCCTGCTTCTGCTTCAGGAAGGCGATGTCCGCCTCAAGCGAACGGCAGGCGATATGACCCTCGGGGGAGCCGGCGACAGCGATGGTGAACTGATCGCCGAATTCCTGACGGACGAACTTGACAAGCTCGGTGGCGTAGTGCAGATCGCCGCCGGTGCCCTTCCATCCGAAGGGAAGGTCGCCGCGCAGGGCGAGCATGTGGTTGATGCCGTTGTCCAGATAGGTCTGCAGCTGCTCCTTGATGCCTTCCTTGGTGTTGCCGATGCAGGTGAAGTGGGTCACGGGGGTGCACTTGCCGTCGTCCTTGATCTTCTTCAGAACCTCAAGGTTCTTGCCGACGTTCGTGCCGCCTGCGCCGTAGGTGCAGGAAATATAGTCGGGGTTGAGCGTATACAGCTTTTCCAGCACGCCGCCCTCGCCGCAGAGCTTTTCCATGCCGACGTCGGTCTTGGGAGGGAATACCTCAAAGGAGAACGCGTTGCGCTGTTCCAGAATTTCCGCTACAGTCATTGTGAATTTGCCTCCTATTCTTTCTTTCGTTCGTCCGTACGGAACGGACATTCCGATACAAATTTATCGTATCACACAATAGCGCAAATTTCAAGCCGCAATCCTACAAAATTATATTTTGCAAGCCCCAAAAAGTGTGGAAAATTGCACAAGCTGATGCGCACGCCGCTCTCGCCGCGGAGCGGGAAGGACTGCAAGCCTGCGCAGACAAAAAAAGAAGAACCGCGCGGGCGGTTCTTCTTTCGGAAAATCGGAAGCTTACTCATCGAGATCGGCGAAGGCTTCGGTCTCTTCTCCGTCCTTGCACTTGCAGCAGGGAAGGAGTCCCTTAATATCGTCCCAGAAGTGAATCAGCGCAACAGCGGTAGCTGCAGCGATCACAACGCCACCGACGATGGAGCAGATCAGGCCAAGATTGCTTTTTTTCATAGTTCTTCTACCTCCATTGAAAGTTTTGAATTTAGGCTTCTGCCTAATAGTATACCGCAAAATTACCGTTTGGCAAGAGGCTTTTTCCCCAGTCTAAAAAAATTTACAATTTCAGCTTGTCAAAAAAGTCCTCACGGACTTTTCCAGCAAGCTGCTCGTAGGGCAGCTTTTTGACAGCCTGTTACCCGTTACCCAATGCGGACAATGTAATCCGGCTTGCGCTCAACCGGCGGATGCAGCTGGCCCTGCGGATAGCCGAGAATGCAGTGGCCGATGCCGCGCCACGAACCCTCGATGCCCCATTTTTTCAGCAGCGCCTTGCCCTCGGGGCTGTCAAATTCCTCATGCGCGCGGTTGATCCAGCAGCTGCCGATGCCGAGGCTGTAGGCCGCCGCCATCAGGTTGCCCATCACCAGCGAGCCGTCCTCCACGGCCGTGGGCACGTCCGCCCGCGCCAGCACAAGGCAGACCGTCGGCGCACCGTAGAACGGGTGCGAGCCGGGCTTGCCCATCACCTCGGCGTTCATGCGCTCCAGATTTGCGATTTCCTCCGGGTCCTGCAGCACAACGATCTTGGACGGCTGGCGCCCCATGGCGCTGGCGGCGTAGGTGCCGGCGCGCAGGATATCGGAAAGCTCGGCCTCCGTGATCTGCTCCGGACGGTAGCTCCGGCAGCTCTTGCGGTCGCAAAGGGTCTGAATGAAGTCGTTCATAAAAATACCTCCTGATGATATATTCCGATGATACATTACACATAGCCGTTTGCAGCGCGGACGGAGACCTCGCCGGTGCGGATGACGTCCTGTGTGCCGTCGTCGCGGCGCACCCGGAGACCGCCCTGTGCGTCGATGCCGAGGGCAAGGGCGCCGCCGATGTCCTCGCCGCCGCGCAGCAGCCGGACGGGCTTTCCGAGCGTGACGCAGTGCGCGGCATATTCAGCCAGCCACGCGTCGCGGCCGGTCAAAAGCGCGGCGTCCATGGCGCGCAGCTCCTGCGCCAGCTGTTCGGCCAGCGCGCCGGGGGAAATATCCCGCCCGGTCAGAAGGCGCAGCGAGGTCGCGCTCGCGCGCAGCTCGGCAGGGAAGTCCACGGTGCTGCAGTTGATGCCGATGCCGATGATCGCAGCACTGCCGCACCACTCGACCAGAATGCCGCAGAGCTTTTTGCCGTCATAAACGAGGTCGTTGACCCATTTGATCCCGGCCTCGATCCCGCTGACCGCCGCAATGGCGCGGCGCGCGGCCACGCCGGCCATGGCCGTCAGATGCAGCAGGTGCTCGGGCGAGACCTCCGGCCGCAGCAGGGCGGAGAGATACACGCCGCCCTCCGGCGAGCAGAAGCTCCGACCGAGCCGCCCCTTGCCGCCGGTCTGCCGCCGCGCGGCGAGCACCGTCCCGTGCGGCGCGTCCATGCGGCGCTTGAGCTCATTATTTGTCGAGTCGATCTCGTCGAGCCATTCTACGTTCCATGCGGTCATGCCAGTCCCTCCGCGCGTGAATTCTTACAAATATTATACCACAGCTTTGCCTCGATGCAAGCCAAAAAATTCCGGGATACCGCTGGACAAGGGGCGAAAAATGTGCTATGCTGATACCGTTTTTTTTGACCCGCCGCACAGAAAGGAGAACCCCCTATGAAAAAAACCCAAGCAATGATCCTGACCGCCGTTTTCGCCGCGCTGACCGCCGTTGGCGGCTTCCTGCGCATCCCCTTCGGAACGATCTCGTTCACGATGCAGGTGTTTTTCACTTGTATGGCCGGCCTGCTCCTCGGCCCGTACTGGGGCAGCCTGTCGCAGCTGATCTACGTCCTGCTCGGCCTCATCGGCCTGCCGATCTTCACCGAGGGCGGCGGCCTGATGTACGTGGTCAAGCCGACCTTCGGCTTCCTGATCGGCCTGATACCGATGGCCTTCCTCGTCGGTATGCTCACGCGCGGCCTTGCCTCCAAGCGCACGAAGGCCGGCGCGCCGCTGTCCCGCCCGATGCAGTTTTTGTGGCTGCTGCTGGCGCAGCTCGTCGGACTCGTCGTGCTTTACGCGATCGGTCTGCCGTATCTCTACATTTTCATGCACGGCGCGTGGACGTTCCAAAAAACCGTCGTCTCCGGCTGCCTCATCTTCCTGCCCTTTGACCTGATGAAGATGGTTCTGGCCGCCCTCCTCGCTCTCCGCATTCGCCCCCTGCTGCAAAAGCAGCGCTGAAGCGGGCGCACACGTCTCCCTGCCCGCCACGCGCGGCCGGCAGGGAGATTTTTTGCGGCAATCACCGCGAGGGGGGGCGATACCGAGGGGCGAGAAATAGGGAATGATGAATGATGAATATAGAATGCGCCTTGCCTCGGCGTGAGGCAAGGCGCATTTTTTTACTTCTTTGCGGCATCCACAATAAGCTCGGCGCAGGTCTGCAGACCCAGCACGCCGCTGTTGAGGCAGATGTCGTAGTTCTTAGCCTGCGCCCATGCGCGGCCGGTATAGTTTTTATAATACACCTTCCGCTTCTGATCCTTTTCGGCGAGGCGCTTTTCGGGAGATTTGTCGCTCTGACCGTACTGCTCGACGATGCGCTTGGCGCGGCTTTCCATGTCGGCGTGGATGAACACATGCAGGCAGTCCTTGCGGTCGCGCAGAATGTAGTCCGCGCAGCGGCCGACGATGACGCACTTGCCCTTTTCGGCCAGCTCCTCGATGAACTTCATCTGCTCGATATACAGCCGGTCGAACATGGAAAGCGTATCCGGCGTCTGGGCGGCGGTGGCAAGCGAAAACAGCAGACTGCTTCTTGCGCTTGCATACTCGCCGTGCTCCTCAATAAAGCGCGGGGAGAAGCCGCAGCGCTTTGCGACCTCGTTGACCAGCTCGTGGTCATAAAAGGAATAACCGAGCTGTTCGGCGACCAGTCTGCCGACGGTACGTCCGCCGCTGCCGAATTCCCGACTGATGGTGATGATAGATTTCATAACCGCTGCCTCCTTACAATCATGATGCGGTAGCCCACAGGGGCAGCCCCCTGCGGTGCTTTTATTATAGCACACCGCGGGGAAAAACGCAAAAAATTTTCTGCGAAAATGGAAAAAACGCCGGGCAGGAGACAACCTGCTCGGCGTTTTTGCCTGCGGCTCAGCCCCACATGGCGGTGAGCGCGGGAATGATCTGCTTTTTTCGGGACATCACGCCCGGAAGGAAGACGGTGTTGTGCTTGGCGTCTTGCGAGAAGGCCATGCGAATGGTGTCCTCTCCGCCGAGGTAGATGAGCTGCGTGCCCTCCAGCAGCACGTCCGTCAGCATCAGAAGCATCATGTCATAGTGCTTTTCCTTCATCGTCATTTCCATCTCCGCGAGGAATTCCTCCTTGCGCTCGAGAATGTGTGCGGAGTTGACGCACGTGATCTGCCCGACGCCGAGGTTGTGCCCGGCGATGTGGAAGTCCTTAAAGTCTGCCATCATCAGCTCGCGCGCGGACTTGTCGTCCGACCACGAGGCCGAGAAGATCTGCTGCCCAAGCTCGTCGAGCGAAACGTTAGCGATGCGCGCCATGCGCTCGGCCATGTTGCGGTCGCGCTGGGTGCAGGTGGGGGACTTGAACATGACAGTATCCGAGACGATCGCCGCGGCCATCATGCCGGCGAGTTTTTCCGACGGCATGAGCCCCTTTTCCTGATACATCGCGGCGATGATGGTCGTCGTGCTGCCGACGGGCTCGTTGCGGAAATAGATGGGGTTGCCGGTCTGAATGTCGGCGAGGCGGTGGTGGTCGATGATTTCCAAAATCTCGGCCTGCGCAAGGCCGGGGACGGACTGCGCCGCCTCGTTGTGGTCGACGAGCACCACGCGCTTGCGGCGCGGGCGGATCAGATGGTACCGCGAGAGCGTGCCGACGACGCGCTCGTTTTCGTCCAGAATGGGATAGCAGCGGTAGCGGCTTTTCAGCATGGCCTCCCGTACGTCGTCGACATAATCGTCCAGATGGAAGCAGATGATCCCGTCATTGTGGCAGATGCGGGAAACGGGGACGGACTGATAGATCAGCCGCACCGCGCGGTAGGCGTCAAAGGGCGTGGAGATGATGCAGGTGTCCGCCGGGTGGGAGCGCAGCTCCTCGGGCAGCTCGGCCTGGCAGATGATGATGCAGCGCACGCCGAGCTCCAGCGCGCGGCGGATCATGTCCGGCTGCTGGCCGACGACAACGATGCTGTCCTTACCGGAAAAGAGCAGGTTTTCGCAGCTTTGCGGCAGGGCGATGCTGATGTCGCCGCCGATGGTGTCGATCAGATTGCCTGCCTCGTTGAGGATGCGCCCCTCGAGCACGCTCAGAAGGTTGAACACGGGGATCTCGTCGATGTGCGGCCGCTCGATGGAGCTCATGTCGCTGGCGGCGATGTCGCCGGTGGACAGCATGCCGTAGAGCGTGCCGTCTTCGTTCGTAATCGGCAGCGCGGCAATGGAATGATCGGAGGTCAGAATCGACCACGCATGACTGACCGTCACCGCCGAGGACAGCGCCGGCGGCGTGTCGTAGGCGAGGTCGCGCACCTGCGTGCGCATGGTTTTGACCCACACCGGGGCGGCAAAGCCGAAGCGGTCGAGCACCATCTGCGTTTCATCGCTGACGTGGCCGAGCCGTGCGGCCTGATATTCCCGGTCGCCCAGCGCGTTGCGCAGCGCCGTGTAGGCCATGGCCGAGACAATCGAGTCGGTATCCGGGTTCCGGTGCCCGATTACATAAATAGTATCCATGCTTGTGCCCTCCTTTTCAATAAAACAGAGCCCTCTCTTTTTTTCTCTCTTCATCGTACCCGTTTTTTGAGGTAGTGTCAACATTTTTACAGAAGAAAATGTAAAATTGTTTGCGGTTTTTCCTCATATCTGCTATAATAACAGCTACCGGATTCTTTGCCCCACTGCGAGATGACTTTTGACGGGGCAAGCAAGGAAGGAAGCAGATTCATGAGCAAACCGACTCTGGTCATTATGGCGGCGGGCATGGGCAGCCGCTTCGGCGGACTGAAGCAGATCACGCCCGTCGATAACGAGGGAAACAGCATCATCCATTATTCTGTTTATGACGCGATCACCGCCGGCTTCGGCAAGGTGGTCTTTATTATCAAGCACGCCATCGATGAGGATTTCCGCCGCATCCTGCGCCCGGTCGAGCGGCACATTGACGTGGCGTATGTCTATCAGGAGCTTGACTGCCTGCCCACGGGCTTTTCCGTGCCTGCGGGGCGGACGAAGCCGTGGGGCACGGGGCACGCGCTTTTGTGCGCCAAGGACGAGATCGCGGGCGATTTTGCCGTGATTAACGCCGACGATTTCTATGGCCGGGGCGCCTATACCGCGCTGGCGGAGTTTTTCCGCACGCCGCATGCCGATAACGACTACGCCATGGTCGGCTACTGCCTGCGCAATGCCATGACTGCCAACGGCACCATGGCGCGCGGCGTGTGCGAGACAGCAAACGGCATGCTCACGAACGTGGTCGAGCGCACCTGCATCGAAAAGCGCGGCGACGACGCGGCCTATACCGAGGACGGCACGCACTGGGTCGCCCTGTCCGGCGACAGCGTGGTGTCGATGAACTTCTGGGGCTTCACGCCGCGCATTTTGGCGGAGCTGGAGCGCCGTTTCCCGGATTTTTTGCGCGAAAATCTGCCAAAAAACCCGGAAAAATGTGAATTTTTCCTCCCGACTGTCGCCAATGCGCAGATCCACGAGGGGCTCGGCCGCGTGCACATGCTGCACACAGACGAGGCATGGTACGGCGTGACCTACCGCGCAGACCTTCCCGACGTGCAGGCTGCCATTGCTGCGCTGCATGCGCAGGGGCACTATCCCGATCGCCTGTTCGACTGACCGCAGCACCGAAACCGAAAGGAGGACGTAGCCTTGATCGAAAATCTGAACCGTCAGACCTTTGCCGGGTTCGGGCGCGTCCTGCGCGACCGCCTGCCGAACCGCGGCTTCCCGCAGGGCGAGGAATGGACGGAGGAATTCTGCCGCTTTACTGCCGAGGAGCGCTTTTTCCAGCGCTGTCCGGAGACGGTGTATCTGGATTTTGAGCTGGGCATGACCGTTCTGGCCATTCGCAGCGGGAAAAAGACGACCTTTTTCTACTTGGATAAGCCCATCAGCCTCGCGCCGAACACGGAATTTGCCATCGTGCCCTACCAGCAGGAGTGCACCGTGCGCCTCGTGCGGCCGAAGGACGCCGTCCTGACCCGGACGCAGGAGCTCAACGCCGCCGACGATCTGAAGATCGGCGACCGGCTGCGGCTGGGCGAGATCTACACGCTGTTTTATCGCGAGGCTGAGAGCGGCTTTTTATTCAAGGGCGAATCGCACCCGATGTATGAGCTGACCTATGTCGACCATGGGCTGCTGCACTGCGTCGTGGGCGGCACGAGCTACCCGCTCAAGCAGGGGCAGCTTATGTTCTTCGGCCCGGACCAGTGGCACATGCAGTACACCGAGCTGGACACCACCGTCCGCTTTCTGACGATCTCCTTTGATCTCGAGAGCGACCTGCGCCTTGCGCTGACCGACCGCGTGTTCGACCTGTCGTCCGAGGAGGCGGCGCTGCTGAAAAACCTCCTCCGCGAGGTCGAGCGCAACGACGCCTACAGCGGCGACTTTATCCGCTGCGACCTGAAGCTGCTGATGCTGTCGCTCCTGCGCGCGGGCGGCCGCAAAAAGCGCCTGAAGACCCCGCTGGCGCTGCACAACGAAAACGTCATCATCAGCCGCACGCTGCAATACATTGCAAATCACGTCTACGACAAGCTTTCCGTGGAGCTTGTGGCCAAGGAGGCGGGCGTGAGCACCTCGCACTTGACCGCGCTCTTCCGCCGCCAGATGAACATCTCCCCCGGCGAATACATCCGCCGCGTCAAGCTCGAGGAGAGCAAATCTCTCATCCGCGAGGGCAAGCACAACCTCTCCCAGATCGCCGCGATGCTGAATTATTCCACCATCCACCACTTCTCCCGCCAGTTCAAAGACAATTTCGGCATCTCCCCCTCGGAATATGCCAAGACGCTGCAAGACGAATAAACCCAGCCCCCGGCGCCGCACGGCGCCGGGGGATTTTGCGTGATGACACAAAAAGCGACCGCGCCGCGTGGGGCGGTCATTTTTTCGGGCGGTCGTGCTTGCCGAAGAGCTCCCGCAGGCCGACAAGGAGCAAAAAGCCACCAAACAGGCGGGAAAGGAGCGTGGTGTCCAGAGCGGCGGCGAGCCATGCCGTGAGCGCAGCGGTCGCGCAGCCGGGCAGCGCCGCCCAGAGCACGGCGCTCCAGCGGATGAGGCGGTGCTTTGCGTGTAGCAGGAGGGCAGTCAGGGCGGTCGGGATAAAATATAGCAGATTGATGCCCTGTGCCTGCACCTGCTCAATGCCCTGCACGGCTGTCATCCAGACCATCAGCGCTGTGCCGCCGCCGATGCCGAGGCCGGACAGCACGCCGCATACCAGCCCGGCCAAAACCGCGGTCACTGCAGCAGCAGGCGCAGCCCGCCCCAGAGGATGAGTACGCCCATCACGCGGTGCAGGAGCTTCGTCGGCAGCCGCCGGAGCAGCAGCCCGGCCGCCAGTCCGCCGAGTGCCCCGCCGATGAGATACGGCACGGCCTCGCCGGAAAATGCGCCGCCGCGCAGCCAGTACACCGCCGCCGAAACAAGGCTCAGCGGCAGAATGATGCACACCGAGGTCGCAAAGCGCTCGCGCGGGCCCAGCTCGGTCAGCCGCTCCAAAAGCGGCAGCAGCAGCATCCCGCCGCCCGCGCCGAACAGCCCGTTGGCCAGCCCTGCCGCCGCCCCGGCCAGCGCCGCGCCGTAATTTTTCCGCATGGTTTTTCTCTCCCATCGTTCCGTTTGGGCTATTTTTCCCAATTTGCCGCGGAGTATACAGCGGGCATATTCGTTCCGCGGGGAGAATATACTCTCCCATAAGACGTTGAACGAGGTGGGACAATGGAACAAAACGCAAACCAGATCGTGCTGACCGGCGCGCTGGCCGGAAGTCCGCAATATTCGCACAGCAACCACGGCCGAAGCTTTTTCTCATTTCCGCTGGAGGTCACGCGGCTGTCCGGCGCGGTCGACCGGCTGCAAATTTTGGCGCCCGAGGAGCTGCTGCGGCAAACGGCGGCGGATGAGGGCGACGGGATTCATATCACGGGACAAATTCGGTCATTTAACAATCGCCAGAATACCGGGCGGCGGCTCATCATCTCCGTGCTGGCCGAGACGATGGAGGTCACGGTCGCGCCGCATGACAATCAGGTCATGCTGCAGGGCATACTCTGCAAGGAGCCGGTCTACCGGCGCACGCCGCTCGGGCGCGAGATCTGCGACGTCATGCTCGCGGTCAACCGCCCCTACCGCCGCGCGGATTATTTGCCCTGCATCCTCTGGGGACGCTGTGCGCAGGAGGCGGCGGAGCAGCACGTCGGCGCGAGTCTGCGTCTGACCGGCCGCCTGCAAAGCCGTACCTACATCAAAATGCTCGATGGGGTCTCTGAGGAGCGCACGGCCTATGAGATCTCCGCCATCACCGCCACATTCCTGCCGGAAGAAGAGGAGACGTGGTAAAGAAGAGTGGGGAGCGCGCGGATGGTGAATGGTGAATAGTGAATAATGAATAATGAATATGGTGTGCCTTCGGCACATATTGGAATTCGCGCCTTAGGGGCGCTCATTGAGCGCCCGCCCCCTGCGCCGCAGCGCGTGGATCGATATGGTTTGCGCCAAAATCGAAGGTGCCTGCACGGGCGGATGTGGGCATCCGCCCCTACGCAGATCACGAAGTAGTGTGCATGAATACGAGAATGCCAGCATGGCGGGCTCGGGTGAGCCCGCCCTACGCATAGCACGAAGCGACGTGCAGAAAAACGATGATGCCAGCAGCGGGGCGTCGCACCCGCAGGGGGTATGCCGCATCCGTAAGGCGGCAGAGCCGCCAACGGCTGCGCTAACGACGCCGCCCCCTACAAGGAGCACGCTTCCGACCACGGCTTGTAGGGGACGGCCTCCGGACGTCCCGAACCCCGCCGCAGCGGATTTTTCATCGTACCGTCAGGCCCACCACACCGATTACTTCAACATCGTGCCAACGCGGACGGTCAATGACCGCCCCTACGGCTTGAAACGGAGGCTGCTGCAAAAAATACGGGCGCAGGGCGTGAAAAAACGGAGCCGATTGCGGCTCCGTTTTTTTGAGAAAGCTTACTTTTTCGCCTCGGTAGCGAGGGCATTGATGCGAACCATGAGTGCAGCGGCTTCGGCGCGGGTGGCGTTATCGAGCGGACGGATGCCCGTCTCGTCGCCCTTGACGATCTCGTGCGCGGCGGCCCACTGGAGGGCATCCTTCGCATAGGCGGAAACCGTGCCGGCGTCCTTGAACTTTTCGGTCAGATCGACCTTCTTGTCCATGCCGTCCTTCTTCGCAAACGCTGCGTAGCGGTACAGAATGGTGGCAATCTGCTCGCGGGTGATGTTGGCCTCGGGAGCAAACTCCTTGTCGCTCATGCCCTTGATGATCTCGTTCTTGACGCCCCAGTTGACGGCGTCGGTGTAGTAGGCATCCTTCGCCAGATCGGTAAAGGTGTTCTTGCCGTCTTCGATCTTCTTCTCGCCGTCGAGACGGTAGAGCATGGTGATGAACTGCGCGCGGGTGACCTTGCCGTCCGGCACGAAGGTGGTCTCAGTCATGCCCTTGATAACGCCGAGGTGATAAACGCTAAGTACCTCGGAATAGAACCACTGCGATGTCTGAATGTCGGTAAAGGGATGCTCAATGAGCTTGATACGGACTTCGGTCAGATCGACCTTGATGGGCTTTTCCTTGGTGGACTTTTCAAAGTAGGCCTGCAGCGCGTGGCGCATATAGGTCTTATTGACGTGGGTGATAATCTTCACGTCTTTGGCAAGACCGGCTTCCTCGTTGAGCACGTTGAGCATCGAGTAGCCGTCGCCGCCGCCGCCGATGAAGCTGTTGATGACGACCTTATAGCGCTTTGCCGGGTCGAGCTTAGTGCCGTCCTTGAACTTCACATCGGAAACACGCTTGCCGGGCTCCTTGGTCAGGTCGGCAGTGTAGGTGATGCCGGCGGGCTGGGCAAACTTTCCGTGCAGGCTGGGCAGCGCGCTGACGCCGTTTTCCAGTGCGGCAAGGATGGCAGAGCCCGGAGCCTCCACAAGCATCATGTCGTTGTCAAACGGGAGAACGGAGTTGCAGACCTTGAGCGTGACCTCGCCCTCGGGGATGGAGGAGCGCATGCCGCCGCCGTTGACGAGGCAGATGTCGGGCTCATAGTCAGCAAAGTAGTCCAGCAGCGCGTCGGTGACCAGATTCGCGATCGGGGAGTTCTGGGCGCGGACAAGCTGAGTCGACCATTCAAGATTCTGCGCGCTGTAGCCGACGACCCGCTCCAGCGCCTTGCCGACCTCGGCGTTATAACCGTCGATGATCTTCTTCACGCCGGCATCTTCCTGGTATGCGTCGGTCAGGAAGATCTGGTTGTAGACGACACCGGTCATCTTACCGCCGTAGACCACGACGTTGATCTGGTTGAGCGCCTCGCCGTGCTTGCTGGGGTTGATCAGATACTGGGTGTCGTTGACGATGGTCGGGCGGCCTGCAATGTCGTTGCCGCCGCCGATGGAGATGTCAACGGCCTTGTTGTCGGTGACGAGCTTGGTGTTCTTGCTGTGCAGGTGGGACAGGGCAACAACGACGTCGCACTTTTCCTCGCCCTTGAGCTTGGTGACCAGCTCCGTGGCCTTGGTCAGGTCGTCGTCCCATTCGATGTCGCGGGTGTTGGTATAGAGGGTGGTCTCGGCGCTCTTGTCATCGGTCACGCCGAAGATGCCGAACTTCAGGCCGGCGGCCTCGATGGTGATATAATCGCCGAACGGATAGGTCTTTTCGCCCTCATAGGCCTTGCCCTCGCGGAACTTGGTGTTGGCCGAGAGCATGGCGTAGGACGCCCGGTCGCGGAGGCTGAGGAGATTTTTGAGGGAGTAGTCAAAGTCGTGGTTGCCGAGGACGGTGGCGTCCAGGCCGAGCGCGTTAAGCGCGTCGATGGAGACCTTGCCCAGGGTAACGTTGGCCAGCGTGGTGTTGTACGGGGAGTCGCCGCCGTCAACATAGATCACGTTGTCCTTGCCAATCGCAGTCCGAACCTCGTCCATGACGGTCTTGATGCGCGCCACAGAGCCGATCTCAAACTTGCCGTCGGAGGACTTATAGGG
>CAKTZP010000058.1 GCA_934636045.1 uncultured Oscillospiraceae bacterium | reverse complement strand
AAAAGGCTTCTGCCCATTTTGGACAGAAGCCTTAAATTTTATACAGTTTTCAAATACGGCTGTAAGCCGGGCGGGATTATTCCCACTCTACTGTTGCGGGGGGCTTGGAGGTGATGTCGTAGACGATGCGGTTGATGTGGTGGACTTCGTTGATGATGCGGGCGGAGGTTTTTTCCAGGAGGTCGTAGGGCAGGCGGGACCATTGGGCGGTCATGAAGTCCTGCGACTGGACGGCGCGGAGGGCGAGGGTGTAGTCATACGTCCGCTCGTCGCCCATGACGCCGACGCTGCGCAGATCCGTCAGGACGGCGAAATACTGGCTCGTCGTGCGGTCGAGGCCGGCGAGGGCCATTTCTTCGCGGAAGATCGCGTCGGCCTCGCGCAGGATGTCCAGCTTTTCCTTGGTGATTTCGCCGATGACCCGGATAGCCAAGCCGGGGCCGGGGAAGGGCTGCCGCCACACGAGCGCCTCGGGCAGGCCGAGCTCGAGGCCGAGCTGGCGTACCTCGTCCTTGAACAGGCGGCGCAGCGGCTCGATGATGTCCTTGAAATCCACGCAGTCGGGCAGACCGCCGACGTTGTGGTGGCTCTTGATGACGACCGACTCGCCGCCCATGCCGGACTCAACGACGTCGGGATAAATCGTGCCCTGCGCGAGGAAATCGACCGCGCCGATCTTCTTGGCCTCGGCCTCGAAGGTGCGAATGAATTCCTCGCCGATGATTTTGCGCTTTTTTTCCGGCTCGGTCACGCCGGCAAGCTTGGAAAGGAACTGCTCGCCTGCGTTAACGCGGCGGACATCCACGTGGAACTGCGATTTCATGATCTGCTCGACCTGATCGCCCTCGTCCTTGCGCAGCAGGCCGTGATCCACAAAGATGCAGGTAAGCTGGCTGCCAACAGCCTTTTGCAGCAGCGCGGCGACGACGGAGCTGTCCACACCGCCGGAGAGCGCCAGCAGCACGCGGCCGGAGCCGATTTTTGCGCGGCATTCGGCAACGGCCTCGTCCAGATACGATGCCATCGTCCACGTGGAGTGCAGACCGCAGACGCCGAGCAGGAAATTTTCAATGATGCGCGTACCGAAGGCTGTGTGCAGCACCTCGGGGTGGAACTGCACGCCGTACAGGCGCGCGGCGACGTTTTCTACTGCGGCGTGACGGCAGTTTTCGGAGCTGGCGCAGACGCGGAAGCCGGGGGCGAGCTGCTCGACCTCGACACCGTGGCTCATCCAGTAGACGGCGGTTTTGGCCACGCCGTCAAAGAGGGGACTGCCGCCAATGTGCGTCAGCTCGACCTTGCCGTATTCGCGCGCCTCGGCGCGCCGACAGCGGCCGCCGAGCAGGTGCATCATCAGCTGCATGCCATAGCAGATGCCCAGCACGGGCACGCCCAGCGAGAAGATTTCCGGATCGAGCGTCGGCGCATTCTCGTCAAAGACCGTTGCCGGGCCACCGGTCAGAATGATACTGTCCGGCTGAAAGGCGCGAATCTCGTCCATCGAGATGCGATAGGGGCGAATCTCACAGTATACCCCACATTCACGCACGCGCCGCGCGACAAGCAGATTGTACTGCCCGCCGAAATCAAGCACAAGTACCTTTTCCATTACGCGTCATCCCCACGGAAGACGATGTTGCCCGGCTCGGCCTTGTCGATGATGGCGAGGCTGTGCAGCGGGTAGCCCGCGGCGCGCAGCGCGTCGCCGCCGCCCTGAAAGCCCTTTTCCACCGCAACGCCGATGCCCAGAAGCTCCGCGCCGGAGGCCTCAACGATCTCACACAGGCCGCGCATGGCTTCGCCGCGCGCCATAAAATCGTCGATGATCAGCACGCGGTCATCGGAGGTGATCCAATCCTTGGCGACAAGCAGCGTGACTTTTTTCTTGTAAGTGTAAGAAAAAATATCGCTCTGGTACAATCCGCCCTCGATGTTGTCGCTCTTCGCCTTCTTGGCAAACAGCACAGGAACACCGTACTTTTGGGCGCAGATCGTGGCCAAAGCGATACCGCTGGCTTCCGCAGTCAGAATGAGCGTCGCATCCTTCACGGGGAAAATCCTGGCAAACTCGTCCGCCAGCTCCTCCATAAAGGCGACGTCAACACGATGGTTCAAAAATCCATCCACCTTGACGATGTTCCCGGGCAGGACACGACCCTCGCGGCGGATGCGCTCCTTGAGTTTGTTCAATGGGCTCAGCCTCCAATCAAATAAATATGAATTCATTGTATCGAAAACGCAGCAAAAAGGCAATTAGCAATAATCCCCATCTTGTGCGTCGTTTCGCGTCAATTCTCCGGCATTTTCGTCATTCCCTGCCGCATACGGCGGAGAGAAGCTGCGGCCTCAGCGGGACGCGCTGTCACATGCCTCGCAGCGAGCCTTCGGTATCCGTGCGCCTCCTTAGTATTTCAAGAATCGCCTGACGTATACTTGGTGTGTTGATGTCGGGAAGGTACACGAAAGCCTCAGGGAGAAGCAGAACGCGTTCTATGAAGCCTGCCTCAGGAAGCCTCAAGCACAATCGCGGCGATGAAAAGGGCGATTTGAGACAGCCAACAGATCAGGGGGACAACGCAGAAGTGGGGGTAGCGAGGGACGGTATGCTTTTCTGTGTGCCGGCGGATGTACTGCGCCAGCTCCTCCCGGTCGCGACAGGGAACGAGCAGCCAATTGCCGAAGCATACCAGCAGATACGGAAAGAGCAGGATGACCGGGGTGAGCAGGAGATACACAAGAAGAATGCTATAAAGCAGCAGGTGCGAGAGCGTCGGCTTCAGAACGACCAGAAGAACGATCGCGGCATAAAGGAGCAGCCAAAGCAGCGTAAGAAGAACGTGAAGACGCTTTGCCGACTTCGGCTCTTCGATCACGCGGCCGCATTTGGCGCAGCGGGCGAGAGTGGGGGCCTCGAACATGCGGTAGCCCTTGCCGTGCAGCATCATGTCCACGCCGACGGCGAAGCGAGTCGCTTTTGGGCTGGGCGTGTGAAAATGGCTGTCCATGGCGGCACCTCCTTTAAAATAGGCTGCAATTGATAGCACTAGTATACTGCATGTTTACATGCCTGTCAAGACGGCGGCGTGGGATACGGTCGGATTCGGGCGAAATTTACCGCCCGTGAAGCAAAAAGCCGGGAAAACACAAGAAAATACTGCTCCTTATCCGATCAAGCCGGCGGCAGAGGTTGATTTTTTGAAATTCATCTGCTAAAATAAACTTGTATTGGTGTGCGCTGTCCCGCAACGGCGCGCAAAACGATGTGGATTAGAGGACATGCCATGGAACGGATCACGAGCAGCAAAAACCCCTTGATTTCGCATATCCGCCGGCTGCAGACCGACCGGGGCTACCGCGAGGCACAGGGTGAATTCGTCTGCGACGGCTGGAAGCTGCTCAACGAGGCACTGGCGTGGTATCCCGCGCTGCGCACGGTTGTTCTGACCGAGGGCATGCACTGCCCGCCGCTGCCGGAGACCTGCCGCGTGGTGTGCGTCCCGGCGGGGCTGATGCAGAGCCTTTCGAGCATGCGCTCGCCGCAGGGCGTGGTATTCACCTGCGCCCTGCCGGAGGCTGCACCGCCCGTGCTGCGCCCCGGCATGCTCCTGCTTGACCGCATTCAGGACCCCGGCAATCTGGGCACGATCCTGCGCACGGCGGATGCCTTTACGATCCCGGTCGTCATGACCAATTCCTGTGCGGATGCGTTTTCCGAAAAGACCGTCCGCGCGTCTATGGGCGCGGTGCTGCGCACGCCGCCGGTCAGCCTGCCGCTGGAGCAGGTGCTGGCGCAGTGCGCGGAAAAGAAGCTCCCCATTGCCGCCACGGCGCTGACCCAAACGGCGCAGGAGCTGACGCAGCTGAACCTGCGCGATTATCTCGTTGTCATCGGCAGCGAGGGGCAGGGCATTTGCGACACCCTGCTTCGCGCTTCACAGAAGCAGATCATCATTCCCATGCAGCCGCGCTGCGAATCTCTGAATGCGGCGGTCGCTGCGGCGATCGTCCTGTGGCAGATGCGCGGCTGATCCAAACGGAGCGAAAGAGAGAGAACTATGCTCAAGCATTGGATTTGGCTCACCACCCGTAAGGGCATCGGCACCGTCGGCCGGGCGCAGCTGCTGCGCCTGTTCGGCTCGGCGGAGCGCATCTATGCCCTGACGGAGCGCGAGTGCCGCGAGACCGAGGGCTTTGAGCAGCGCTGGCTCGAGGGCGTGCTGGATAAGTCCCTTGATTCCGCGCTGGAAATTCTCGAGGCCTGCGACAATAAAGACATTTCCATTCTGACCTACGGCGATGCCGCCTATCCCGACCGGCTGCGCAACATCCCCGACCCGCCGGCGGTGCTGTATTACCGCGGCAACCTGCCGGAGATCGATTCCGAAGCCGTCATCGGCATCGTCGGCACGAGAAAGTGCAGCGCCTACGGCCTGCTGCATGCCAAGCAGTTTGCAAAGCTCATTGCCGCCAGCGGCGGGATCGTCGTCTCCGGCGGCGCCCGCGGCATTGATACGATGGCCTTGCGCGGCGCGCTGGACTCGGCCATGCCGGTCATCTGCGTGCTCGGCTGCGGCGTGGATGTGCCCTATCCTCCGGAAAATCGCTTTCTCTTCCGTGACATTATGCTCCACGGCTGCGTTATCAGCGAATACCCGCCGGGGACGAAGCCTGACCGCGGCCATTTCCCGGTTCGAAATCGGATCATCAGCGGCCTGTCGCTCGGCATTCTGGTCGTGGAAGCGCCGGAAAAGAGCGGCGCGCTCATTACCGCCTCGCTCGCGCTGGAGCAGGGCAGGGACGTCTTTGCCGTGCCCGGTAACATCGGCGTGAAGAACAACGAGGGCACAAACCAGCTCCTGCGCGAGGGCGCGATCATGGCCATGGACGGATGGGACGTCGTTTCGACCTATCTCGCCCTCTATCCGGACAAGCTGGCCGACGGGCGGACGAAGGAATCCATGGCGCGCATTTATCAGGCGCGGTTTGGCCGCGCGCTGCCGGTTTATTCGCCGATTCCGGAGCTGGACGACAAAATAAGCGTTGACAATCCCGCGCCGCGCGCGTATAGTGACGAAAAGAGAGCCGAGCTCAAGCAGGAGGAGGAAACCGTCCTCAACTGCGTGACCGCGCAGCCGATTCATGCCGACGAGATCGTCGCGGCCTCGGGTCTCCCGGCGCAGCAGACCGCTGCCGCGCTGACTATGCTTCAAATTCGCGGGCTGATCCAAAAGCTGAGCGGAAATTATTATCAAAGGAAGTCCTGAGCAAGGGCGCAAGGCTTCCCAAAGAATATTGTTGAAAGAATATTGTTGGAGGTTCCTGCATGGCAAAGGGAACAAATCTTGTAATCGTTGAGTCGCCGTCCAAGGCGAAAACCATCGGAAAATACCTCGGCCCGGAGTATCGCGTCGAGGCGTGCATGGGCCACCTGCGCGATCTGCCCAAGAGCACGATGGGCGTGGATATCGAGCATGATTTCACGCCGGAGTACGTGCCGATGAAGGGCAAGGAGACGCTGATCTCCGAGCTGCGCAGCGCATCAAAAAAGGCCGAGACCGTTTATCTCGCAACCGACCCGGACCGTGAGGGAGAGGCCATTTCGTGGCATCTGAAGGAGCTGTTTCAGCTGCCGGACGAGAAAACGAAGCGCGTTACGTTTAATGAAATCACGAAATCCGTCGTGACCTCAAGTATCCGCGCTCCGCGAGAGATCGACATGGACTTAGTCGACGCGCAGCAGGCGCGGCGCATCCTTGACCGCATTGTCGGTTATCAGCTCAGCCCGCTGCTGTGGAAAAAAATTCGCCGCGGCCTGTCTGCCGGACGGGTGCAGTCGGTCGCGACGCGGCTGGTCGTCGAGCGCGAGCGGGAAATTGAGGCCTTTGAGCCGAAGGAATACTGGACGCTCGACGCGCTGCTGCGCTGTCTGGACAAGCCCGGCAGCTTCACCGCCCGCTATTTCGGCGAGGAGAAGAAGCGCGAGCTTCACTCGCTGGCCGAGGTAGAGGAAATCCTGCATGATATTGACGGCAAGAATTTCACCGTTGCGGGCATCAAGCGTTCGGAAAAGCGCCGCTCCCCGACGCCGCCGTTCATCACCTCGACCCTGCAGCAGGAGGCCTCGCGCAAGCTCAACATGACCCCGCGCCGCACCATGGCCATTGCCCAGCAGCTTTACGAGGGCGTGGACATCACCGGCGAGGGCACGGTCGGCCTGATTACCTATATGCGTACCGATTCGCTGCGCCTGTCCGAGGAGGCGCTGGCCGCTGCAAAGGACTTTATCTGTGCACGCTACGGCGAGAATTACTACGCCGGCTCACCTCGACGCTTCCGCAAAAAGGAGGGCGCCCAGGACGCGCACGAGGCCATCCGCCCCAGCAACGTCCGCCTTGACCCGGAGTCCGTCAAGGACGACCTGACGCGCGAGCAGTACCGGCTGTATAAGCTGATTTGGAGCCGCTTTGTTGCCTGCCAGATGGCTGAGGCACGCTATGACGCCGTGCAGATCGACGCCCAGTGCGCCGGCCATGTCTTCCGCGCCACGGAGCAGGTGCTCCGCTTTGCCGGCTTTACCGCCGTCTATGAGGAGGGCAAGGACGACGAGGAGGAGGAAAAGACCTGCACACTGCCGGAGCTGGACGGCTCGGAGCAGCTGCGCGCCGACAGCACCAAGCAGGAGCAGCACTTCACCCTGCCGCCCGCGCGCTATACCGAGGCGACGCTGGTCAAGGCCATGGAGGAGCGCGGCGTCGGCCGTCCCTCGACCTACGCCGCGACCGTCGCGACCATTCAGGATCGCGAATATGTCATTAAGAAAGAAAAACGCCTTTTCCCGACACCGCTGGGCAATGTCGTGACCGACCTGATGATCGAGCGCTTTAACGACGTGATCGACGTCGAGTTCACCGCGAACATGGAGCACAAGCTCGACGAGGTCGAGGAGGGCAAGACCGCATGGAAGACCGTCCTGCGCGATTTCTACAAGGGCTTCCACGAGGAAATGCTTGCCGCCGAGACTGCGCTGGAGGGCAAGCGCATCAAGGTGCCCGAGGAGGAGACCGACGAGGTCTGCGAGCTCTGCGGCAGGAAAATGGTCATCAAGAGCGGCCGCTTCGGGCGCTTTTTGGCCTGCCCCGGCTTCCCGGAGTGCAAGAACACCAAGCCGCTGGTCGAGCGCATGCCCGGCCGCTGCCCGAAGTGCGGAAGCGGCATCTTAAAGCGCAAATCTCGCAAGGGCTACGTCTTTTACGCCTGTGAGCGCGGCGCGGACTGCGGCTTTATGACGTGGGATGTTCCGACGGCGAACGACTGCCCGTCCTGCGGCCAGACGCTCTTTAAAAAATCCGGCAGAGGGCACATGAAGCCCTTCTGCATTAACGAAAGCTGCCCGCAATTTTTGCCGGAGGATAAGCGCGGCTATCAGCGCCGGATGCCCAAGGCCACGGCCGAAACGGTCGACACCGCCGAGGAGATCGTGGAAGCTCCGGCGGAAGAGACCAAAAAGACCGCCAAAGCAACAAAAGCCGCGGCAAAGACAACGAAAACCAAGAAAACAACGAAAACCGCAAAGGAAACGAAGAAATGACGGAAGTGAAGGTGATCGGCGCGGGTCTCGCCGGAAGCGAGGCCGCGTGGCAGCTTGCAGAGCGCGGCTTTGCCGTGCGGCTGTATGAAATGAAGCCGAAGAAAATGAGCCCCGCGCACCACTGCGAGGATTTTGCCGAGCTGGTGTGCTCCAACTCCCTGCGCGGCGACCGGCTGGAAAATGCCGTCGGTCTGCTCAAGGAGGAACTGCGGCGGCTGGGCAGCCTGATCCTCTCCTGCGCCGACGCGACGCGGGTGGAGGCCGGCGGCTGCCTTGCGGTCGACCGCTACGGCTTTTCAGCCATGGTCACGCAAAGGCTGCGCGCCCACCCGAACGTTACCGTCGTTTCTGAGGAGGTCACGCAGGTGCCGGAGGGGCCGGTCATCGTGGCCACGGGTCCGCTGACCTCGGACGCCATGAGCGACGCCATCGCCGCCTACTTCGGCGACGCGGATTATCTGCATTTCTTTGATGCCGCCGCTCCGCTGATCACAAAGGACTCCATCGATATGGAGCAGGCGTGGTTTGCCTCGCGCTATGACCGCGGCACCGCGGACTATATCAACTGCGGCATGTCGAAGGAGGAATACCTCACCTTTGTACAGGAGCTGGCCTCTGCGCAGGAGGCGGAGGTGCACGGCTTTGAGGATAAGAACGTCTTCGAGGGCTGCATGCCGGTCGAGGTCATGGCGCGCCGCGGGGTCGATACCCTGCGCTACGGACCGCTCAAGCCCGTTGGTCTGACGGATCCGCACACGGGCAAGGAGCCCTACGCCGTCGTCCAGCTGCGGCAGGACAATGCTGCGGGCAACATCTACAACATCGTCGGCTTCCAGACGCACCTGAAGTTTCCGGAGCAGAAGCGCGTCTTTTCCATGATCCCGGCGCTGCGGGAGGCACAGTTCGTCCGCTATGGCGTGATGCACCGCAACACCTTCTTAAATTCCCCGCGCCTGCTCGACGCGACCTATGCCGACCGGCGCGACCCGCTTGTGGCCTTTGCCGGGCAGATGACGGGTGTGGAGGGCTATGTCGAGTCCTGCGCCTCGGGCTATCTGGCTGCGGTCAGTATGGCTGCGCGCCTCAAGGGCGAGCCGCTTCCGGAATTTACCGATCGAACGGCCATCGGCGCGCTGGCTCACTACATCAGCGACCCCTCCGTGACCAGCTTCCAGCCGATGAATGTCAATTTTGGCATCATCGCTCCGCTGGAGCAGCGGGTCAAGGGAAAAGCAAATAAAAATCTAGCAATTGCCGAGCGCGCTCTGGCGCATCTTGCGGCAATGGAAAGCGAGGCCACCAGATGAGGATCATTATCGATGCCATGGGCGGCGACAACGCGCCGGAGCAGATCGTTCTGGGTGCGCTGCAGTCGGCAAAGGAATTCGGCGTTCAGATCGTGCTTGTCGGCCGGGGAGAGGAGATCCTCGCCAGCATGCGCGCACACGGCTGGGATACCCTGCCCGACGGGGTGGAGGTCGCCAACGCGGAGGATGTCGTGGACATGCACGACGATCCTGCCGAGGTAGTCAAAAAGCACAAGGGCTCGTCTATGGTGCTCGGCCTGAAAATGCTGGCCGACGGCGCGGGCGACGCGTTCATCTCCGCCGGCAGCACCGGCGCGCTGCTTGTCGGCGCGACGCTTGTGGTCAAGCGCATCCGCGGCGTGCGCCGCGCGGCGCTGGCGCCGCTGCTGCCCATTGGCGGCGGCTCAGTGCTGGTTGACGCGGGCGCAAACACCGAATGCACGCCGGAGCTGCTGCTGCAATTCGGCTGCATGGGCTCGTTCTATGCGAAAAAGGCCATGAAGCGTCCCGATCCCTGCGTCGCGCTGCTGAACAACGGCGCGGAGGACACCAAGGGCGACGAGCTGCACCGCGAGGCCTACCGCCTGCTGCAAAAGGCGGATACGGACGGCCTGATTCATTTTATCGGAAACATCGAGGCGCGTGATGTTCCGGGCGGCGGTGCGGATGTGGTGGTCGCAGACGGATTTTCCGGCAATGTGCTGCTCAAGAGCATGGAGGGAACGGCACTTTATATGTCCGGCCTGCTGCGTGAGGTTTTCAAAAAAAGCCCGCTCGGCTACCTGTTGTGCAAGGGCGGAATTCGAAAGATGAAGCAGTCCATGGACTACCGCGAGGTTGGCGGCTCGGTGCTCATCGGCATCTCCAAGCCCGTCATCAAGGCGCACGGCTCGTCTGACGCCCGCGCCATCCGCGGGGCGATCAAGCAGGCAATCGCGGCTGTCGAGAGCGGCTTCTGCGAGGACATCCGTGCAAACGTCGCCGCTATGGCGGTGCTGCAGGAGGAATGCCATGACGCAACTTGAACAGGCGCTCGGCTATGTCTACCAGGATCGCAGCCTGATGGAAACGGCGCTGTCGCACTCGTCCTACGCCAACGAGCGCTACCAGCAGCCGCTGGCCAGCTATGAGCGGCTGGAATTTCTGGGCGACTCCATTCTCGGCTTTGTCACAGCGGAGTATCTTTACAGAACTTTCCCGACCAAGCCCGAGGGGGAGCTGACCCGCATTCGCGCCGAGCTGGTGTGTGAAAAAAATCTGGCGCAGGTTGCGCGCAGTCTGCATCTGGGCGACCATCTTTTGCTCGGCCATGGCGAAATGCAGACCGGCGGCCGCGACCGCAGCGGCATTTTGTGCGATGTAATGGAATCCCTAATCGCCGCGGCCTACCTTGACGGCGGCTTCGCGGCGGCCAAGGGCATCGTCGACCGCCTGATCCTGACGCGCCTGACCGAGGTCGTGAAGACCCATGATTTCAAGACCGAGCTGCAGGAGCTGGTGCAGCAAAAGAAAAATCAGCTTCTGACCTACGAGCTCATCAGCGAGAGCGGCCCCGACCACTGCAAGCAGTTTGCCATGCGCGTCCTGCTCAACGGCGCGCCCGTCGGCGAGGGCACCGGTACCAGCAAAAAACGCGCCGAGCAAGCCGCCGCCGAAATGGCCATCGCCCGCTTGGCCCACGGCGAAGCCTGATCTACGAAATTATGACGCCCCGCGCCGGTTGCTCCGGCGCGGGGCGTGTATATTATACTGACGACGGATTCTCAACAGGGGCGGGAAAGCGGCTGCTTTCCTGCTCCTCGCCTTATTCGTTAATCGGCATTGGCCCTTCGGCTGCGACAAACGAGTCCTCCATTTCGGGGCTCACCCAAGCAATGTAGTCGCCGTATTGGAAATCGCCTGACGCATAAATTGCGCAGCTTCCGTCGGCATCGCAGAGAGTAATTTCACATTGCGTTACTTTCTCGTTCGTGCGCGCATATTCCGCCAGCGCGCTGTAAATTGCGTTTACAAGGCTCGGATCGCCATTGCTCGAGGAAATTTCCAACGCGATTTTGCTGCCGGGACGGCCTTCCACCTGCTCGACGGCTGCCGCATCAATGGAGACGGGATACGCCGCTGCAAGGCTTCGGGCATAGTCCGTAACCGTGCTTTTCTCCTGCATGGTCATTTGCGCAGCCTCGGCGCGCACCAGCGTCTTACCCTCAAGCGGCGTGGTGACGTCGTTCCTGCACTCGTTGAATATCACGGTTCCGTGAATATCGCGAATCGTAATATTGACGCTGTTGACCTTTTCCGATATGCCCTGCGCACGAACCGCATCATAAATGGACGCAATTGCCTTGATGTCCTCCTGCGTACAGCGTCCCTCACCGGAGGAGCACAAGGCTACCGTCAGCACGCCATCCTTTACGTTGCAATCGGAATAAGAAATCTTTTTCTCGCTCAGAAACGCCGAGAAGGTTTTTGCGCCGTCCTCTGCTGCCCTTGAGCCAAACGCAGCGATTCCAACAAATGCAGCCGCAGCAGCCACCACAAGAACGACGCAGCAAATCAGAATGCTTTTCTTCTTCATAACAATTCCTCCTTGGATACAAATAAAGCAATATCATGAACGAAAGCTGTTTCATGGACCGGACACTGTGAAGTTACTTGCACTGCCGGAAACAGAATAAGGTGCTGACGCCGTTGGATATATTGTATTGTATGTCCATATTCCACTCGCTGTTTTTGTTTGTACATTGGAAAAGTTAAACGGACCGATTTGAATCAGCTTTTTATGTATCTCGGCATGACATTGTACTCCCATATTTGCTGTTGAGAGTGCTGTGCTGAACTTATCCACCCCGGAAATATATGCGTGCCATTTTCTATCAGCACTACTGAATTCAACTTTGTAAGTAATTGACGTATTCAACGGGTGTACCCCGGCCACGGAAAGCCTATAGGCACCATTTTGGTAGTGCTCCGTATAAGTTTGAAATGCTGAAAATCCTGAATAGTATCTAATTCCAGATTGAACCCAGAAACCTTGAGAATCTACATTTGTTGAAACCCATGCAGATTCTCCGCTATCGGAAACGTTTGGAAAGCTTGATGGAGTTGTAATGGTTGCAGTAATTCCCTTGTTTGCACCAGTGTTCACAAAACCTACATACTGATGATATGCATAATTCTTTGTCCTGAATTTATAGTATGCCGATGTTGAATAGCCAGAATATGAGTTAATGCGGATGAAGTAATATCTATTTGCTGTGACCCAATATTCACCGATTAATTCGTTCGTATTGCCTGGTTGCATCGAAGAGGTAAGAAGCGTCCCGTCACTAGCATACAGTTTCATGTCGTAATCACAGCCGGCGGGAATTTCTCCAAGCCAAAAATTGGCATATCCACTAAAGTTAAATTGAACAACCCACCAATCAACATCGCTTGATGATGAGATTCGCCCATAACTATCATAATCATTGTATGTAAGAGTGGCAGAATCTCTTGAATCATTTACCTCAGACTCATAAATTGTTCCAGCCGCTCGTGTTGCTAGCATTTCCTCACAAGCAGATATATA
>CAKTZP010000057.1 GCA_934636045.1 uncultured Oscillospiraceae bacterium | reverse complement strand
ATAAAGTTCAGGATACTCTGTTTTTGCAAAACAAAACACAGAGAACAAAAATCCATTAAAATGGGAACCGATTTTGATGATTGCGGACTTTTTTGACAGTCTGGCCCCACCCGTGCCGATCCGGTACGGGTGGGGTTTTGCTATTGCGGCAGGACCTCGCATACGGTGAGGCGAGTGCCGTCAACGGTGAAACGGATGTCCAAATTTCCGAAGCGCATGCCGTAAATGCGGCCGGCATCCTGCTGATATGATGGCCGCGGGTCGTGCTCTAGAACGCCCAGCAGCGCCGGACGCAGTGTCTGCGGTACGCGCTCAAGCAGCGGGGCAGGGAAGTCGACCTCCAATAAAAAGGCGGAGGCGCCGTCGGTAAAGCCGCCGCGCGCCTCGGGATGGGCGTCGGCGTAGGGAAGATACGGCTTGATGTCAAAGATCGGCGTACCGTCCATTAAGTCCGCGCCGGAAACGAGCAGCACCGTGCCGTCTGCGGCGCGCTTTTCCGTTCCGAGCAGGCGGACGCAGGAAAGGCCGATGGGATTCGGGCGGAAGGGTGAGCGCGTGGCAAAAACGCCCAGCCGCGTGTTGCCGCCCAGCCGCGGCGGCCGCACCGTCGGCGACCACGTATGCCCGACCGATTCGGAAAACTCCCAGATCAGCCACAGGTGCGAAAAGCCCTCCAGCCCGCGCAGCGCGTCCGGATTGCGGTATTCCGGCTCGAACACAATCGCTGCATGCAGTGCCTCGACCAGCCCACTTTGGCGCGGAATGCCGAATTTTGTCGGGAAGTCGCTGCGAATGCGCGCAATGACCTGCATGGGATGCTCCATAGGCACCTCCCTCAAAGCTGCGAAAAAACCTCGCCCAGCGGGCAGTGCAGCACAAGGTCGGCACTGTCATCGTAGGGCGTTTCGTCGCGGTTGATGAGCACAAGGCGGCTGCCGCGATAGTAACGCAGCAGTCCCGCTGCCGGATAGACCGTCAGGCTCGTTCCGCCGACGATGAGAAGGTCGGCATGCCGGATCGCGCCGATGGCACCGGCCAGCGTTTTTTCGTTCAGCGCCTCCTCGTACAGGACGACATCCGGCTTGACGATGCCGCCGCAGCTGCACAGGGGAATGTCCTTCGCGTCGCGGACAAACTCCGCAGGGTAGAACCTGCCGCAGCGGGTGCAGTAGTTGCGCAGCACGCTGCCGTGCAGCTCGTAGACCGTCCGGCTGCCCGCCTTCTGATGCAGCCCGTCGATGTTCTGCGTGACCACGGCGGCAAGATGTCCCTCTTGCTCCAGCCGCGCCAGAGCTCGGTGCGTTACATTCGGCTCAAAGCCCAGCGGCAGCATTTTTTCGCGGTAAAACCGGAAAAAATACGACGGATTTCGCTCGTAAAAGCTGTGCGAAATGATTGTTTCCGGAGGATAATCGAATTTTTGATGATATAAGCCATCCTCACTGCGAAAATCGGGAATGCCGCTCTCCGTCGACACACCTGCTCCGCCGAAAAAGACGGCGCTGTGCGCCTCAAGGATCCAGCTTTTCAGTGTTTCGATTGCGGAACGCATCGTCTTCCTCCTCCAATTCAGCCAAAAATTTCTTTTCGGCCTTGGTTTTGCTCGGAAACGTCAGTTTGCGGAACATGTCCGGCCGGCGGTGAAGGGTGCGCAGGATCGACTGCTTCCGCCGCCAGCGGGCGACCTTTGCGTGATCGCCGGAGAGCAGGACCGGCGGTACCTCGCGCCCGTGCCAGACTGCGGGACGGCTGTACTGCGGATACTCCAGCAGCCCGTCCCAGTGGCTCTCGTCCTCAAAGCACTCTGCGTCAGACAGCACGCCCGGCACAAGGCGGCACACTGCATCGGCAATCGCCATGGCGGGGATTTCTCCGCCCGTCAGCACAAAATCGCCGATGGACAGCTCCTCGTCCACGCATTCGTCGATGAACCGCTGGTCAATGCCCTCATAGTGCCCGCAGACGAGCACGAGATTGTCCATTTTGGACAGCCGCTTAGCGTCCTCTTGCTTGAACACATGCCCGCAGGGGGACAGATAGATCGTATGCACCGGCGCGGCGGCCTCGTCACAAACATGACACCAGCAGCGGTACAGGGGGTCTGCCTGCATCACTGCGCCGCGCCCACCGCCGTAGGGGTAGTCATCCACCTGATTCTGGCGGTTGGCGGTATAATCACGGATCTGGTGTGCCTCAATGCGGATGAGGTCGCGCTCCTGCGCGCGGCCGAGGATGGACTCGTTCATCATGTCCCCTACGGTATCCGGAAAGAGCGTCAGAATGTCAATCCGCATCGGTCGCCATCCCTTCGATGACATGCACGCGCACGTAGCCCTCGGCGACGTTGATCTCCCGTACGAATTCCCGTACCACGGGGATCATGTACTGCCGCTTTGCACCCCTGACGACGTAAACATCGTTGGCCGGGAGCGACAGCACGTCATAAATCGTGCCCAGCTCCTGCCCATCCTCGTCGAGCACCCTGCAGTCGAGAAGGTCGGCGATATAGACGCTGCCCTCGGGAAGGGAAATGACCTCGCGGTCGATGCAGATGACCTGCCTGCGCAGCAGACTGGCCTGCTCCGGCGTTTCCACGCCCTCGAGCTTTGCCAGCACGCAGGTTTTGTGCACCCGCGCGGAAAGCACCCGCCGCGGAGTGCCCTTTATATAATAAGTATCAAAGCTCAGCAGAAAGTCCGGACTGTCTGCCCAAGGGAGGATCTTGACCTCGCCGTGGATTCCGTGTGTGCCGACGATCTCGCCCGCCTCTAAAAATTTCTTCTGCACCAGAGCAACCTCTCCTTACAGCTTGTCATAGGTTTTTTCCAAGAACCGCTCCGCGCGGATGATCACGCGCTCATGCACGGCGCTGCCGATCTCGCCTGCCTCGTCAAAGGCGTGAATTTCGAAGGTGAGCTTCCGGCCGTCTACGGCAGTCAGCACGGATTCGGCGCGCACCTCCATGCCCACCGGCGTGGCGGAAAGGTGCTTGACGTCCATGCGCGTGCCGACGGTGCTTTCGCCCTCGGCTAAAAACGGCGCGACGGACTGCCACGCCGCGCCCTCCATCAAGGCAACCATGCACGGCGTGGCATACACCAGAAGATCGCCCGAGCCAACGACCTTTGCCGTGTCCTCCTGCTCGACCAGCGCCTCAGCCTGTCCCTTGATTCCGACTTCCATCATATCGTGTTACCTCCCGGGGTTTCGTTTTCTCTATCATATCAAACCTTTCTCCGCCGGTCAATGCCCAATTTCCCGCCCGCAGCGGAAAAAAGAAAGCCTGCGGGGGATTGCAGAACGCGAAGAAATCCATTATAATAGTAAAAAATTATCGAATGAGGTGTGCAACTATGCTGCATGACGACCATTTGAACATGACCATGCTCTGCGACTTTTATGAGCTGACCATGGGCAACGGCTATTTTAATAACGGCATGAAGGATCGCGTTTGCTATTTTGACGTATTCTTTCGCAGTGTGCCAGACGGCGGCGGCTTCGCTATTGCCGCGGGCTTGGAGCAGGTGATCTCCTACATCCAAGACCTCCACTTCAGCGAGGACGACCTTGCCTATCTCCGCAGCCGCAAGCAGTTTTCCGAGGAATTCCTGAGCTATCTGCGCGATTTCCGCTTCACGGGCGACATCTACGCCGTGCCGGAGGGCACGCCGGTGTTCCCCAAGGAACCGCTTTTGACGGTGCGCGCGCCTGCCATTGAGGCGCAGCTTGTCGAAACCTACATTCTCCTGATGCTCAACCACCAGAGCCTGATTGCAACCAAGTCCAACCGCATCGTCCGCGCCGCGCAGGGCAGAACCGTCCTTGAGTTCGGCTCCCGCCGGGCGCAGGGCGCGCAGGGCGCAATCCTCGGCGCGCGCGCAGCCTACATCGGCGGCTGCGACGGCACTGCCTGCACCATCTCCGACCAGATCTACCGCGTTCCCGCAGGCGGAACGATGGCCCACTCGTGGGTACAGATGTTCGACAGCGAGTATGAAGCCTTCGTGTCCTACTGCAAAATTTATCCCCACAACGCCACGCTGCTGGTCGATACCTATAACACGCTGAAAAGCGGCGTGCCGAACGCCATCCGCGCCTTCAACGAGGTGCTCAAGCCCCTCGGCATCACCAAGTGCGGCATCCGCCTCGACTCCGGCGACATGGCCTACCTGACCCGCAAGGCGCGCAAGATGCTTGACGAGGCCGGCTGGACAGACTGCAGGATCTCCGTCTCAAACGCGCTGGATGAATACCTTATCCAAGACCTCCTGCGCCAAGGCGCGCAGATCGACATGTTCGGCGTCGGCGAGCGGCTGATCACCGCGCGCTCCGAGCCGGTCTTCGGCGGTGTTTATAAGCTTGTCGCCGTCGAGCACGAGGACGGCACGGTCGAGCCGAAGATCAAAATTTCCGAAAATGTCGGTAAGATCACCAACCCCCACTTTAAAAAGCTCTACCGCTTCTACGGCAACGACACCGGCAAGGCCATTGCCGACTATATGTGCGTCTATGACGAGACCGTCGATGACAGCAAGGACCTGACGATCTTTGACCCCGAGGCCACATGGAAGCAGAAAACGGTCTATAATTTTACCGCCCGCGAGCTTCAGGTGCCCATCTTCCGCGGCGGCAAGCTGGTCTATTCGCAGCCCACGCTCGAGCAGATCCGCACCTACTGCCGCGAGCAGGTCGACACCCTCTGGGACGAGGTCAAGCGCTTTGATAACCCGCACAGCTACTACGTCGACCTGTCTCAGAAGCTCTGGGACATCAAATATGCCCTGCTGAAAAACTCTGCCGGTGGCAAGCATGAGAAGAACTAACACCCGCCGCCTTGCCCTGTGCGGCATGCTGGCGGCGCTGGCCGTGGCGCTGATGTTCCTCGGCGGCACGGTGGCCTTTGCCACGATCGCCTGCCCGGTGCTGGCCTCGCTGGTGCTCATCCCGGTGTATGCCGAGTGCGGCAGCCGCTGGGGCGGACTGTGGTTTCTTGCCGTGGCGGCGCTGTCCGTGCTGCTTGCACCGGAAAAGGAAAGCGCGATTCTCTTTATTTTCTTCGGGTACTATCCAATGCTTCGCCACTGGTTTGGCCACCTGCGCAGCAAGCTCCTGCGCTGGCTTTGCAAGCTCGTGTATGTCAACGCGGCGATTTTTGCCGCCTATGGCCTGATGCTGTTCGTTTTCCAGATGGCCGCGCTGGTGGAGGAATTCGCCGCGACGGGCAAGTGGATGCTTGCTGCACTTGTGGCGCTGGCCAACGTGACCTTTGTGGTCTATGACGCGCTGGTCGACCGGCTGGAGATCCTCTACCATGCGAAGCTGCGGAAAAAACTAAAACTATGACGGGAGGACCAAACATGAAACGATTTTTAACCCTGCTGCTTGCCCTCGCCATGCTTTTGTCGCTGCTGACCGGCTTTGCCGGGGCAGCGGAGGAGAAAGACCTCTGGGCGCAGATCCTCGCCTATGAGGCCAAGCACCTGCGCAAAACCCGCAGCCTCGGCGGCGAGCTGACTGCTGCCGATTATGCGGCGCTCTCCGGCGATATTGCCGAGCTCGTCATGGCCTCGGAGGATTACACCGAGGGCACCTGTACCTATGACGGGACAAACGCCATGTTCTTCTGGGAGAATGCCGACGGCGAGCCGCAGGGCTATTCGCCGTCCCTGAATGCACGCCTTGAAAACGGTGCGACCGGCGTTGACCTCGCGACGGTCGGCGAAATCGAGACCGCGTCCTACGCCGCCCGCGGCGGCACGACCACCGGCAAGGACGTCTACGTCATCGGCCCGTGGTACGGCTCGGACAATTCCTTTACCAACCAGTATAAAACCGAGGGCCAGCGCATTGCCAAGGCCACCGGCGGCACCTGCACCGTCTATTCCGGCACCAAGGCGACCATTGGCAGCGTGGCCAAGGCCATGGAAAACGGCGCGGTCGTGATCTTCGACTCTCACGGCGTCACCGACTATGACCAAAAGCTGAGCTATACATATCCCGATGAGGACACGGAATACGTTTATGACAGCGTTACCGGCGCACATACCTCCTACCTCACGCTGACGACCGGCACCGGCCTGACCGCCGCCGACAAGGCGCGCGTCACCGCCAGCGACGGCAAGTCCTACTACCATGCCTACTATAGCAAAGGCGCCTACTGCGTTGACGGCACCGTCATCGCCAACCATATGACCAAGAACGCGCCGAACAGCATGCTTTGGATGCCCATCTGCCTCGGCATGGCCACGGAGGGCCTTTGCACGCCGCTGCGCGCAAAGGGCGTGGAGACCGTCTACGGCTACTCGGAGTCCGTCACCTTCAGCGGTGACTATGAATACGAGGAGCCCTTCTGGAGCAGCATGCTTGCCGGAAAGACCGTGGCTGAGGCCGCCGCTGAGATGAAAAAGCAGCACGGCAGCTGGGACCCGGGCTATTTCAAGGCGGGCACCTACTATAATACCGAGGCCAAGGCGCAGTATTATTTCGTCGCCTTCCCGGTCGTCGTCTCCTCTGAGGACGCGCATCCCGGCCAGCGCTCGGTTCGCTCCGGCGGCACGCCGAAGCAATACGGCGCGGACACCGTCCAGACCGTGAAGTCCACGTGGAAGCTCAAGGCGGCGGCTTGCGAGCACACCTATGCCTACGCCGTAACGACTGCGCCGACCGTTTCCGCTTCCGGAGTGCTGACCGGAACCTGCTCGAAATGCAGTGAAAAAACGACGGTAACGCTGCCGAAGCTGGACGCGGAGAATTATACCTATACCGTAACGTCTGCCGCCACCTGCGCGGTCGAGGGCAGCGCGAGCTATACGTGGAAAAACACCGATTACGGCACGCTGACCTTCCCGGTCATCCTGCCCAAGACCACAACGCACAGCTATCAGGACGTTGTGACCCCGCCGACCTGCGCGGCCGAGGGCTATACGACCCATACCTGTACTGTTTGCGGCGTGAGCTACACCGACAGCACCACGCCCAAGACCGACGCGCACACCTTCGGCGCGTGGACGGTGACGGCCGCCACCTGCGAGGCCAGCGGTGCCCGTACGCGTGCCTGCACCGTTTGCGGCGAGACCGAAACGGAGTGGCTTCCCGCGCTTGCTCCCTGCCCGAGCACAGCCTTTGCCGATGTGGATAAGGCCGCGTGGTACCATCAGCCGGTCGATTTCATGGTATTCAACGGCCTGATGAACGGCGAATCGTCCACGGCCTTTGCACCGAACAAGCATCTCACCCGCGCGATGCTGGCCACGATCCTCTACCGCGTCAGCGGCGACACCGCCGCGCGCAGCCATCCCTTTACGGATGTTCCCGACGGACGGTGGTACAGCGAGGCCGTCGCGTGGGCGTATGAGACCGGCGTCGTGACCGGCACAAGCACCACGACCTTCAGCCCTGAGACCAACGTGACCCGCGAGCAGGCAGCGGCCATGCTCTACCGCTTCGCCGGTCAGCCCGCTGCCGCCGGCGACGTGAGCATCTTTAACGACGCGAACCGGATTTCCGGCTACGCGGTAACGCCGCTGCGCTGGGCGGTCGGGGAGGGCATCCTCAACGGCAAGAGCGCCCAGCTCCTTGACCCCACCGGCACGGCCACGCGCGCCGAGATCGCAAAAATCCTGACGGTCTGGCTGATGAAGCGATAAAAATCTGAAAGGAGCTGCGCCATGCTTGCAACCGAACGCTTCGCACGCACCGCATCGCAGCGGCTGGAGCGCTTCCAGCCGGGCTGCCCGGTCTATGCGCACTGCGCGTGCCTGTGCACAGAGCAAAAAACCGGCGCCGTGTTTGCGCAGGTACGGCTGCTCAACCGCGCCGACTGGCCGGTTGAGAGCGTCTGGCTGCGCATCGACGGCACGGACGCGGCAGGGCAGACGAGCTTCTCCTGCCCGGAGCTGCTGACCGGCCTTGCCGCCGCGCCGGGCGCGGTCTTTGCCGAGGAGCGGCTGCTGCCGCTGGGCAGGCAGACTCCGCAGCACCTGACCGTCACGGTCGAGCGCATCGCCTTTTCCGGCGGCCTGTGCTGGAAGCGCCCGCCGGAGCAGCGCCCGGTGACGGTAGCGGAGGCCGGCTGGCAGCGCTGCCTGTGCGGCTTGCCTGTTCCGCCGGATACGGCGCGGTGCCCGTTTTGCGGAGGGACGTTCCCCGGAGCACCTGCTGCAAATTCTGTGACAGCGCAAGACGACGGCACTGTAACGCTGTGCCCGCCGGACGCGGCTGCAAGCGCGCCGGATTCACTTTCTGCGGAGCCGCAGGATGCGACATTCTTCGACCCTGAGTCCGACGACGACTGGGAGCCGGACGATACCGAGCCCGATGCGCCGCAGCCTGTGCCGCGTTGGCTGACATTTCTGTTCTTCCTGCTTGGCGCCTTGGCCCTCGCAGCCATCGCTGCGGTTGCCGCGCTTTGCGTCTGGAAGCATGTCCGGTAAAATTTTTTGAAAAATTTCAACTTTTTTCGAAAAAAAGGTTTACAAAAAATTTACGGTATGGTATACTCATATCGTGACAGGGAATCTAACGCAGCCCCGCGTGGATTCAACACTAATGTCACGCAAATCCCCCCCTTAAAAAACATCAAAAGAAAGTAGGTCGTAATTATGCCGCAGTTTGTACAGACAGAACAGCAGAAGGAATTGATCGAATCTCTGGTGCAGGATCTTCCCGCATACCGCAAGAAGATGAGAATGTCTCAGGCTGAGCTTGGCGAAGCCGTCGGCAAGTCCCGCCAGAAGATCTCCGAGATGGAGCGCGGCGCTGCGCCTCTCGGCTGGGATACCTATCTGGCCATCCTCATGGTTCTCGGCGCACACGGTGTCCTCGAGCCCAGAGGCCGCGACGCAGAGCGTCTTGCCGCCACCGGCAGACTCATCGGCGGCCGCATTCGCCTGTAATTTTCAGCAAAACGAAAGCCCAAAGTCATGACCGTGACTTTGGGCTTTTTCCTGTGAGTTTGGGATAAGGATTGCGGAGCTCACAGTGCCGGCAATGGGGTGTCGGGACGCCGCCCCACTGCAGGGTGCGCGGCTTCGGCTTTCGACTGTAGGGGACGCCGTCCCCGACGTCCCGCTCCCCGCGATGAAGCTCTCGATCTTGTCATTGCGAGGAGCGAAGCGGCCTCGCGGCTCTGACATGCCTCCGGCATGCCAGAGCCGCGAGGTGACCAAGCTGCAGCGCGTTTCGGTGCGGTTTACAGCAAAACAGAAGTGCCAGCACGGGCGGTCGATGACTGCCCCTACGGCGTTGGACGTAGCCAGTACAAGAACGCGGCGGGGTGAGGGCACCCCGCCCTACGGAGTGTGTCTGCGATGGTTATAGGACGATGAGGAGCACGATCCCTGCGACAAGGACGACTGCGGCGGCGAGCCAGACCCAGAGCTTATATTTTCCTGCCGGGGCGGCGCTGCTTTGCGGGAAGAGGTTTGCGCGGCGCAGACCCTGCACCGTCGGACGGTACAGCAGCAGGGCAAGGGCACTGTTGAGCATGCTCTTGAGCAGATTGAACGGCAAAAAGACCGGGATCAGCATGGCTGCAACGTCCGCACGCGGCGTGCCCATGTAAAGCGGCGTCAGGATCAGGTTCCACAGCAGCATTACCACCGTCATCGAAACCACGCCGCCGGCCAACCCGAGCACCGCGCCGCTGAGGGTGTGCCTTTTCTTGTAGACCAGTGCTGCGACGCAGGCAAAGGCGGCGCTGCTGAGAAAATTCATCACAAAGCCGATCAGCCCGGTGTCGCTGATGGTCAGCATTTCGATGAACGATGTCAGCGCGGCGATCACGGCCGCCGCTGCCGGGCCGTACAAAAAGCCGCCGAGCACGATTACGACGTCCTTCGGCTCATACTTCAAAAATGCGAACACCGGCACGCGCAGCAGAGCCACGGCCACATAGGCCAGCGCGGTCAGCATCGCCAGAACGGCCAGCTTTTTTGTTTTTCCTTGCTTCATTGGTAAGGTCTCCTTTCACTGCGCCGCAAAAACGGCGCTTTCCAAATAAAAAAATACCCGGAGAACACTACTCCGGGCATAAAAACATACAAAAATGCAACTTCTTCCATCCTGACTTAGAACGCCTCAGCCTCAGCCGAAGGGCTCCTTACAGTCGGTTTCGGAATCACACCGAATCCTGCGCCGAAGCGCTCGCGGACTTTACCGCCGATCGGGAATCTCACCCTGCCCTGAAGTATATGGCGCGCTGCCGTGGTGGTTGCAGCCGCATTTTTACCGCGCCATTATACCACCGCAAGCGCCGAGATGCAACTCTTTTTTTTCGGCCGCCGGTGTGCTATACTATTCCGCAGAGGCCGACGGTGCCTCCGTGGCTGCGCCGCTCTCCGTAGGCATCGGCGCAGCACCCTCGGTCAGCGCGCCCTCTGACGGCGCCTCGGTGGCCTCGCTCGGCTCGGTCGCCTGCGGGCTGCCGGGCATGGCAAAGCCGTGAATGCGCCCGTTCGGCGAGGTGTCGGTAATGTCGCCGCCGATGATTCGCCCGTCATAGACCAGCACGCTGGCATAGACCGGCTCGGTGGCATCCGGATGGTTCAGCACCTCATAGACGTAGCGCATGACCTCTTTTCCGGCGTATTGCGTCAGGTCGAAGCCCTGACTGAGCTGCAGATCGTTGTAACGCGCGAAGACCTTGTTGTCGGCCGTGTCCGGGATGCGTACCTGCTGCGCCTCGGTCGGTTCGGCGTTGACGCTCCAGCCAAAGGTCGCAAGATATGCCACGCGCTCGTCGTTCGTCGCCCCTGCGGGTGCGGTGGGTGTCCCGCCTCCCGAAACGGCAAGCAGAACGATCAGCAGGACGGCGGCCAGCAGCAGGATTCCGGCGGCAAACAGCTTCGGCTTGGAAAGCTTTGCAGTGAAAACAAACATAGGATCCCCCCAGAATGTAATGATGTTGTGGTAAACTCTATGTCCGCGGGGGGACAAATATTCCAAAGGAGGAGCGGCGAATGCAGCGACTGGATAAGTATTTGGCGGAGGCGGGGATGGATTCCCGGCGCAAGCTGCGCGATATGGTGCGCGCGGGCCGCGTGACGGTCGACGGCGTGACGGTGCGCTCGCCGGAGCAGCACATTAACGAGAAAACGGCGGTCGTCTGTCTGGACGGTCAGCCCGTGGCGCGCGGCGACCGGCGCATCGTGCTGATGCTGCACAAGCCCGCCGGATGCGTTACCGCGGCCAAGGATGACCTGCACGCCACCGTAATGGAGCATCTGCCGCCGGAGTACCGCAAGCTCATGCCGATCGGCCGACTCGATATGGACACAGAGGGACTGCTGCTGTTCACCAACGACGGCGATCTTGCCCACCGCCTCCTCGCGCCCAAGCGCCGCATTGAAAAAACCTACTACGCCGAGCACACCGGCACGGCAGGGGAGGCCGACGTGGCCGCCTTCCGCACCGGCTGCGAGCTGCGCGACGGAACGCAGTGCCTGCCCGCGGTGCTTGAGCCGCTCGGCGAGGGAAAAAGCCTCGTGCGCGTCTGCGAGGGAAAGTATCATCAGGTGCGCCGCATGATGGCCAGCCGCGGCTTGACCGTCACCTACCTCCGCCGCATCGCCGAGGGCGGCCTCACGCTGGGAGCCCTTCCGATCGGAAAGACTCGTGAGCTGACAGAAGATGAGATCGCATCATTGGAAGCTGTGAATTTTGACGAAAAATTTTCGAGCCAAAGCTGAATTATTTCCATAAAAAATAGGCCTCCGGTTTGTCCATATTGACGAAAAACTATCAATATTCCATAAAAATCGACCGTCGTTTTGAAATAAAATGTCTAAAAACTCTTGCAATCTACAGAAAAATAGAGTATCATAGAAGCTAGAAATTTGCCGAATCCCGGCATTTTCCCGAAAAGCGAAGGAGGACGGCTTATGTCCAGTCGTGTATTTCAGAGCATCACCGAGCAGCTCACCGAGGCAGCTCAGACCAGTCTCGGCGTGATCGACGCGGAGGGTACCGTAATCGCTGCGGGCGAAAAGAATTTGCTCGGCGAACGCTGGCCGGAGGTGCCGGCGATTATCGAGGGCTCGCAGGAGGCTCCGGTAACGTTCGAGGGCAAAATATTCTATGCACTGAAGGGGTGGAATCCTACCTTCGGTTTTGCGGCGTTCGTCGTCGGCACGGATGAGGCTGCCATGTCGGTGTGCCGGATGGCGCAGGTCTCCCTGACCAGCACAAAAACCTACTACGAAGAAAAGCATGACAAAGGTACCTTTGTCAAAAACATCATTACCGACAATATCCTTCCCGGCGACATTTATATCCGTGCCAAGGAGCTGCATTTCCAGACGGAGCTGCCGCGCGCGGTATTTCTGGTGCGCCAGCGCGGCCGCGCGGACGTGGCCGTGGTCGAGCTGCTGCAGTCCATGTTCCCCGACCCGCAGCAGGATTTTGTCATCAGCGTCAACGAGACGGATATTGCCGTCGTGCGGCAGGTCGCGCCGGATATCACCGGCGAGGAGCTGACCCGCATGGCCAAAAATATCGAGGAGCGCCTCAAGGCCGAGCTCTTTGTGCGCACGACCGTCGGCATCGGCACGGTGTCCGAGCATCTGCGTGAGCTTGCCGATTCCTATAAGGAAGCGCAGGTCGCCATTGAGGTCGGCAAGGTCTTCGATACGGAAAAAACCGTCATCAACTATGAAAGCCTCGGCATCGGCCGCCTGATCTATCAGCTGCCGACGACCCTGTGCGAGATCTTCCTCTCCGAGGTCTTCAAAAAGAGCTCCATCGACTCGCTCGATCAGGAGACGCTGTTCACCATCAATA
>CAKTZP010000056.1 GCA_934636045.1 uncultured Oscillospiraceae bacterium | reverse complement strand
ATGACGGCAAACGCGTGAACCCCTTGAAAATAAAGGCTTTTTCCGTTTGTCGTTATTATACCGTAACGGCATACCTGTGCATCGTTACTGCTGAAGAACGGCGTACCGATGAAACAAATCCAGGAATGGCTCGGTCACTCGGATTTCAGTACGACGGCAAATATTTATGCTCACTTGGATTACAATTCCAAGCTGAACTCGGCTCAGGCGATGATGACCGGTATGAGTGCTGCGTTGATTACCGTGGGGTAAAAAATTAAGCCTGCAAGCGGCTAAAACGCTTGCAGGCTAACGGTCTGGCGGAGAGTTAGGGATTCGAACCCTAGGTTCCTTTTAAGGGAACACATCATTTCGAGTGATGCACCTTCGACCTCTCGGACAACTCTCCGTGCTATATTTCAAACCAACTTCTCAAATCTCAACCTTGGAAAATGGAGAGAAAAGTTGGAGAGAAAACTGATTGATATATTTAATTGTACTGCGAAAACCCCGATAAATCAAGGGCTTTCAAGGATGGCTTTCCAAAGTGGTCTTTGGTTTTCGAGTCAGGGCCGTTATAACCACTTCGATACCACTCCAAATCAATGCCGATCCGAGTCGAGGCCGATCCGCATCATGTCAATCCGAATCATACCGCCACAAAGCATGCCGACGGAAATCAGCGTAACCATTATAACAGGCAGTCGCGGAAAAATCAAGAGAAAAGTCAGGCGGCCGGCGCGATTTTTCGGCGGAGGCGGAGCGGCAGGAGTACGGGCGACAAAAAGCCTGCAGATTTGCATGACAAAATGGGGGAAGTGTGGTAAAATACAGAATCATTTCGGAAAGGAGCGAGCTTGAAATGAAAAAAATCATCAGCAAGCGAGAATATGACACTGAGGCGGCGGAGCTGGTTCAAAAATTCACCAGCGGCTGCTACGGCGACGCGGCGGGCTACGAGGAGAGCCTGTACCGGATGCCGAACGGATGGCTGTTCCTATATTGCAACGGCGGTGCGGCCTCGCCCTATCCCGCCGCGCGCATCAAGGCGGTCTCCAAGGCCAACGCCGAGGCGTGGCAGCGGGAGCACGCTTGAAAAAAGCGCCTGTCCCTGCCGGAAACGGCGGCGGATGGGCGCTTTTTTGTACGAACGGCGGAATTTTAGGTTGTACTGCGGCGTGTGGTTCGTTATAATATAGGAAAAGACTTGAAAAAGGAGCGACTGCTATGCGATTTTTGCAGGAAAAGCTCATCACGGCGCCGCTGCCGGAGGCGCCGGAACTGGCGACGCTGTTCGGTTACGAGGAATTCGACCGAAAAACGCTCTGCGCCGACGCGGTGGAGCGGCTGCGGCCGGCCTTGGCGCGCCTTGCGCCGGAGCCGGAGGGGGGCTGGCTCAAGGCGGCCTACGCCGCGCTGACCGACGGCCTGTTTCCGGACAAGAACTATCGCCCGCCGGAGGAGCCCGTGCGCCATGCGCTGGACGTGCTGATCGCCGCGCTGGAGGCGCTGCTGGCGGCGGAGGACGCGCCGTTTGACCCGCTGACCGATCTGTTGCCCTTTGACGAGACGCTTCCGACGCGCGTGGCGGAGGAGTATGCCCGCTTCCGTGTGGCGGTGGCGGAGTCGCATTTTTTGCTGACGCTGCGCGTGAGCCGGGAACTGATGCCGTTTGACGCGGCGTCACACACGATCGGCGTGCGCAACATCGCCGTGCGCACAGCGATGGCCGCAAAGGCGGCGGGGCTGCCCGTGGACGTGCCGCTCGTGGCCGCCGCGGCGCTCTGCCACGACATCGGGAAATTCGCCTGCCGCGGCAGCGATGCGGCGCGCGTGCCATATTTGCACTATTACTATACGTGGCAGTGGCTGACCGAGCGCTCGATGGAGGGCATCGCGCACATTTCGGCGAACCACTCGACGTGGGACTTGGAGTTTGAAAACCTCTCTATCGAATCGCTGCTGCTGATCTATGCCGACTTCCGCGTGCGCGGCAACCGGGAAAACGGGCGGGAGATCATGCGCATCTGCTCGCTGGCCGAGGCCTACGGCATCATCCGCTCGAAGCTTTCCAACGTGACGCCGGAAAAGACGCGGCGCTACCAGCTCGTCTACTGCAAGCTGCGGGATTTTGAGGCCTTCCTGCGCAGCTGCGGCGTGCAGGACGACGGCACGCTGACCGCGCCCGCGCGGCGGGACACGGCGCTGCTGCTGCCGGCCGAGTCGCTGGACGCGCTGCGCGATCTGACCTTTGACAACAACATCCGCCTGATGAACACCATCAGCACGGAGGCCTCATTCGACCTGCTGCTCGAGCAGGCGCGCGGCGAGAAGGACCACCAGCGCATCCGCACCTATCTGCGGCTGTTCGATGAATATAACACGTACATGACGCGCACGAGCAAGCAGAAGCTGCTGGCCTTCCTCTATGAGCTGCTGATGTATCCGGAGGGCGACGTGCGCCGCGTGGCGGGCAACATTATGGGCAAAATTCTGGCCAACAGTGGCCCGAAGTACCGCAAGGAGCTGCCCGAGGCCGCGCCCAAGACGGCCATGGCGCCCACGATGCTCGAGCTGCTGGACGAGTCGGTCGCCCTTTGGGACAGCTACATCGTCCAGTGTCTCCACCCGGATCACAAGATTGCGCGCAAGCACGCGCTGCGCATCTCCAACTCTCTCAAGGCCATCTGCGAGAGCCTGTTTGCCTGCTGCGACGGGCCGCTGGCCAAGGACATGGCGCAGCCGCTGTTTGCCCACTTTGACGGCCTGCCGGAGACGGACTGCTTCGTTCTGCTCGACGCGCTGTGCCATGCTCCGCCCGCGGCGGTCAGCCCGGCGCTGTTCCACGCGGCGGAGGAACCGCTGACGCGGATGCTGCACAGCGGCACGGCGCGCTGGCAGATCGTCGCCCTGCGCTGCACGGCGCACCTGCGCGAGAGCGCGTCGCCGGAGCTTTTGCAGCGGGCGGCGCAGCCGCTGCCGGGCGAGGAAACGGCGGTCACCTACCTCCGCCAGCGCCTGCTGCTGGGGCAGACGCCGGATGCACTTCCGGATGTCTCGTATCTTTATCTGAGTAACCTGAAAAACGCCGTGCACTGGACGGTCAAGCTCGTACAGATCGACATTCTCTGCGACGATGCGGCGCGCCATCCGGAAAACGCATTCCACACGGCGATGCACCTGTCAAACCTTCTGTCCGTCAGCGAGCACCTGCCAGTGCGCGAGCACGCGGGCGAGGCGATGCTGACCCTCGCGCCGTACCTGACGGTCGACCAGCGCAACGAAATTGCCGTCGACCTCCTGCGTGAGCTGGAAAATGGGCAGGAACAGGTTGCGCGCTTCATTCCCGCCTATCTCGGCAAGCTGATCTGTACGCTGCCGGAAAAGGAGATTTCCGAGGCGGTGGAGCATCTGGAGGGGCTTCTGCGTTCGGGCACGGTGCGCCCGGCCAGCCCTGCGCTGCGCACGCTGGGCAGTCTCATTGCTGCCCTGCCGGAGTCGGCGCGGCCGATCGTCGACCGCTGCCTCGGCCTGCTCCTTGCCGGGGTGGCGCACTACAAATCTGAGATCCACCGCAATGCGCTGTGCGTCCTGTGCCATGATATTATTGCAGATGCCTCGCTGCCGGTTGAGCTGCGGCGCTACTGCTTTGAAAAAACCGGCAAAAAGCTTTTGACCCTTCTGACAGAGGCGCTGCGCGGGCAGCTGACGTTCTTTAACCGCGCAGCGATGCTCAACCATCTGTACCGCTTCTTCGTGCATTATTCCGTCGAGGTCGGGGAGTTCCGCTTTGCCGCCGCAAAGCCGGTGGCCTTCTTTCCCGGCACGTTCGACCCCTTCTCCGCCGGGCACAAGTGCATCGTTGAGGAGATCCGCGCGCGGGGCTATGAGGTCTACCTGGCTGTGGACGAGTTCTCGTGGAGCAAGCACACGCTGGCCAAGCTCCTGCGGCGCAAGATCGTCCGCATGTCAGTCGCCGACCAGTGGGATACCTATCTGTTCCCGGATGAAATTCCGATCAACATTGCCATGCCGGAGGATCTGAAAACCCTCCGCGAGTGCTTCCCCGGCCGGGAGGTCTGTCTCGTCGCGGGCAGCGACGTGATCCGCAACGCCTCGGCCTACCGCGTCGAGCGCCCGGACGGCGCAGCATCGATGCCGCATATCATCATCCGCCGCGTACCCGCAGAGGAGCACGGCCAGCCGCCGGTCAGCACAATCCTGCGCGGCGAGGTGGTCGAGCTTGCCCTTCCGCCGCAGCTGGAGGACATCAGCTCCACGCGCATCCGCGCCGCAATTGACCAGAATCTGGACATTTCCGCGCTGGTCGACCCCATTGTACAGGCGTACATTTACGAATTCGGTCTGTATCTCCGCGCGCCGATCTGTAAGCAGGTGCTTGCGCCGCAGGAGCTGTATTTTGCGCCATTGCAGGGGCAGTCGCCCGCCGAGACCGGCGTGGAGCTGCGCTCGCGCAGCCTTGAGCGTCCCTTGGGCAGCGCCTTTGCACACACCATCCACATCGCCGGGCTGTATGACGAGCTGGGCGACGTGGAGGCCTGCTCGAGCGTGCGGCGCTGCACGTCGGGTAAGCTCCTGATGGTCGACCGCATGACGCCCGGTCTGCCGCCGGAGCAGCTGCGCGCGCTGCTGACGGAGCTTCTGGCGCGCAGCCTGACGGCGGATCATACCTACGCCCTCTGCCGCTGCAACGCGGCGGAGGCGGAGCGGCTCGAAATTTTGCGGGAGCTCGGGTTTGTGCCTGTGGAGAATGTGGCGGGGCTATACTATGTGGATATGCGCGCGCCGATGGTGCTCATTCAAGATCTGCTGCTTGCCATCAAGCCGCCGCACCGGGACAACGCCGCCGTGCGTGACGCGATCGCGCAGACCCGCCTGCGCCTGCGCGCGGCGCTCACGGCGCTCTATCCGGGCAAGCTCTTGCTCTGCTTTGACGCGGAGCTGCTGAATCAGGCGCTGATGTACCGCGTCCGGCGACAAAACGGTGCGGAGAACGGGAGCCTCGGCCGCTTCATGTGCGTGCCCTACGGCAAGATTCTTTCCGGCGCGGTCGTGCCCGAGACGGTGACCAAAACGCTGCATGCGGAAAAATGCTTCAAGCCCGACGGCAGCGGCTTTTCCGTTGTGGAATATCCCGGCTACAGCTCCTTGCCCAACCAGGTGCGAACGCTTAAGTCCTTCCGCCGCCCGGTCATCCTCGTCGACGACCTGCTGCACAAGGGCTACCGCATCAAAAAGCTCAATCCGCTGTTTGAGCACGAGGGGCTGGAAATCAGCCGCATCATCGTCGGCATTCTCTCCGGCCGCGGCCGCGACCTGATGCGCGAGCAGCGCCGCCAGGTCGACTGCGAATATTTTATCCCGAATCTGCATTATTGGGTGACCGAAAGCCTGCTGTATCCCTTCATCGGCGGCGACTCCATCAGCGAGCGCTCCGACATGGGACGCATGCTGACGTCCATCAACCTGATTTTGCCATATTTTTATCCGCGGCACTATGCCGACGCGACGGAACCGGCGGTGCGCAATCTGAGCCGCGCGGCGCTGACCAACGCCCGCGACCTGCTGCGTGTACTGGAAAAGGCGCATCAGGAGACCTTCAACACCGTCCTGACCCTGCGGCGGCTCGGCGAGGCGGTGGAGCATCCGCGCCTGCCCGACCGCGGCAACGCACTGGAATATGATTTTTCCATTCCGGCCTCGGCATATCTCGAGGATGATCTGCTGCTGCTGGACAGAATTCGACCTGTGGGAGGTGGCATGAATGGAGCTTAGACGCTGGAAGGACTTCTGCCTGTGCAGCCTCGGCGGCGCATTTCCGCCGGAGGCCGCACCGACGGAAACGCTGTTTTCTCCGCTGGTGCTGCTGGTCGACCGGCCGCCGGAGCGGTCGCGCGGCTGCTTTGCTGTCCGCTCAATCGACGAGGCGCTGGAGCCGGAGGGCGTCTGTGCCCTTCAGCCCGCCGTCTGCACCGCTGCGCCGGAGTCGCTGCGCGCGGCAGTCGACCGATGGGGCGCGACGGTGCTGAACACCGCTTTTTCCCGTGCGTTTTCCTACCTCGCCGCGCCGCGCAGAACCGACGGCTTGCGCCTGACGCTCGTCGGTCTCGGCGACGTCGGCGGGACGCTGCTGACGGTGCTCAAGCTCTGCGGGCGCTTCCGCGAGCTGCGCATTTTTGATCCGAACGAGGCGCTCTGCCGCCGCTACGAGCTGGAGCTCAACCAGATCCTCTCGCCCGACGGCGCGCCGCTGCCGCGCGTTACGATCTGCCCGGCAGAGGAGCTGTTCGATTGTGAACTGTTCCTGTTTGCGGCCTCGCGCGGCGTGCCGCCGGTCGGCTCGGGCGTGCAGGATGTGCGCATGGAGCAGTTCGCACGCAACCGTGCCATGCTGAACGCCTATGCCCGCCGCGCGCGGGAGGAGAGCTTCGGCGGCCTGTTCTGCCAAATTTCCGACCCGGTCGACCAGCTCTGCCGCGCGGTGTTTTTGGAGAGCAACCGCAATGCTGACGGCGAGTTTGACGCGGGCGGGCTGCTGCCTGAGCAGGTGCGCGGCTTCGGGCTTGGCGTGATGGCGGCTCGCGCAGCGTATTACGCGGAAAAAACTAACGTGGACTTTACCTGCGGCCGCGTCTACGGCCCACACGGCGCCGATCTGATCGTGGCCAATCATCCGCAGCAGTATGACGCGGCGCTGTCGCAGCGCCTGACCGAGCAGACCGTCACGGCGAATCTGCGCGTGCGCGAGCTTGGCTTCAAGCCTTACATCGCGCCTGCGCTGTCCTCTGCGGCGGTGAGCATCCTGCGGCTGCTGCGCGGCGAGCCGTGCTACAGCGCGGTCAGCCTCGGCGGCGCGTACTTCGGCTGCACCAGCCGCACCACGGCGCAGGGCGTCTGCACCGAGCGCGAGCTGCTGCATCCGGCGCTGGCCGCCCGCATTGCCGAGGCCTACCGGCGTTTGGAGGCGTTTTGCTATGATTGACGTTCTTCTGCCGACCGGACGGCCGCGGCTGCGCGCCGTGACGGAATTTGCACTGCAAAATTTGGAGCATCGCTATCTTACACCGGACGCCGACCTGAAAAACCGCCGTGTCCTGTTTGCGCTGGCTGCGGATGGGGGCGGCATGGACGCATCCACGCTGGCGCTGCTGCGCCGCCTGCGGACGGAGCGCGGCGCAATGACCGGGAGCGTCGGCGCGGTGATCGCCGACGGCGCGGGCGAGCTATACACCAAGCAGTTGGCGCAGGACATGGTCTTTGCCGCCAATCTGGCCGGCTGCGCCTTTCCGGGCAAGCCGCTTTTGGAGGGGACCGGCTCGCTTTACAATCAGCACATTCTCGCCCAAAGGCGCGGCCTATCCTTGGAAGAGACCTATTTTGTCCGCGCGCGAGAGCTTTCCGAACGGCTGGAGCGCTTCACCCCGCCGACCTTCCGCCGCCCGCGGCTGCTGGTGCTGCACTCGTCGGAGCAGGGACGCTCCGGCACGCTCTGGATGGGGCAGGAGGTTTGCCGCCGCCTCGCCGATACGTGTGACATTACCACCGTCTCACTGCAGAACGGCACCATCCACGACTGCCGCGGCTGCTCCTACAAAACCTGCCTTCATTTTGCTGAAAACGGTGACTGCTTCTACGGCGGCGCGATTGCCGAGACCGTCCTGCCTGCCATTCGCGACTGCGACGCGATGCTGTTCCTCTGCCCGAATTATAATGATGCCGTGAGCGCAAATATTTCGGCGCTGTTCAACCGGCTGACCAGTTTGCTCCTGCAAAGCACGCTGAGTGACAAGTATCTTTTTGGCATCGTTGTCTCCGGCTATTCCGGCGGCGACCTCGTCGCGCGTCAGCTGTTGGGCGCAATGTGCCTGAATAAGACCGCCATGCTGCCTCCGGAGTTTTGCCTTCTGCGAACGGCCAACGACTTGGCGACGCTCCGCGCCTCCGAGGGCATCGAGGCCGAGCTGGACGCCTTCGCCGGCCATATCCGAAAAACCATCTGCAAGGCTGAAAAAGAACCGCAGCCGGAAGAAAAGCCGTGAAGGATATCACCGGGGTGAGGAAATGCTGCACAAAAGCTTCCTGCACCGGCATTTGCGTATTTTCGCGGTGCGGTACGCATGCATGAAGTTTTATGCCCGGGCAGAAAATGTGGGTTTACTTTCTTTGATAAAAGTGTTATACTATTTTACGGAAATACAAGGCGCAGGACTTGCAAAAACAGAATTGGAGGATGCATTCGGATGAACAATCGCAACAAGCGTTCCAACCCGGAATGCGAAATGTATCGCGCGATTTTAACGCTGAAGACGCAGGAGGAGGTTTACCGTTTTTTGTGCGACCTGTGCACGCAGGCGGAGCTCAATGCGATCGAGCAGCGCTACGAGGTCGCGCGGATGCTGGACGCGGGCATGATCTATAACGATATTCTTGCGGAAACGAAGGCCAGCTCGGCGACCATCAGCCGCGTCAATCGCAGCCTGGTCAACGGCACCGGCGCATATGAAATGGTCTTTGCGCGCCTGAAGGACGAGGAATGAGCGCCTACGAGTCGCTCGCAGGCGCATATGACGGACTGACGCGAGACATCGACTACGGCGCGGTCTGCACGTTTTTGGAAACGGTGCTCGCAGCTTGCGGCAAGCGGCCTTGCGATGTGCTCGATCTGGCGTGCGGTACCGGCTCAATGGCGATCCTGCTGGCGCAGCGCGGCTACCGCGTGCTCGGGGCGGATCTTTCGGAGGATATGCTGACCGTGGCTGCGCAGAAGGCGGCGGCGCTGGGGCAAAGCGCGCCGTATTTCATCTGCCAGCCGATGCAGCGCCTGCGTCTGCCGCAGCCGGTGGACGCGGTTGTGTGCCTGCTGGACAGCCTGAACTATCTGGACGAGCCGGAGGATTGCAAACGGACGTTCGAGCGGGTCTTCCGCGCGCTGCGGCCGGGCGGCGTGTTTTTCTTTGACATCAACACGCCGCAAAAGCTGCGCGGGCTGGACGGGCAGGTCTTTCTGGACGAGAACAAGGAGAGCTACTGCGTCTGGCGCGCGGAGTTCGATGAGGCGGAAAACCGCTGCTACTACGGCATCGACCTGTTCCGGCGGCGCGGAGCCCTGTGGGAGCGGAGCTTTGAGCAGCACTGCGAGTATGCCTACGACCCGGCCGAGCTGACGGCATGGCTGGAGGCGGCGGGCTTTGTGCAGGTGCGGCAATTTGCCGACTGCCGCATGGAGCCGCCGCGGGCGGATGAGCAGCGCATTTATTTCTGCGCGATCAAGCCGGAAACGGAGGAGACGACATGAACGGAGACTATATCATCCGTGCGATCACAAAGGACGGATTCGTCAAGGCCATGGCCATTCGCTCGACCGACCTTGTCGAGCGGGCGAGAACAATTCATAAAACGACACCGACGGCGACGGCGGCGCTCGGGCGGCTTTTGACGGCGTGCTCCATGATGGGCAACCTGCAAAAGGTGGAAAACGGCGCGCTGACCTTGCAGGTCAAGGGCGGCGGCCCGCTGGGCACGCTGCTGGCGACCTCGGACGCGGCGGGAAATGTGCGCGGCTATGTGCACAATCCGTCGATCACGCTGCTGGAAAAGTATGCTGGAAAGCTCGATGTCGGTGCGGCAGTCGGCACGGATGGAACGCTGACGGTGATCCGCGACCTGCAAATGAAGGAGCCGTACATCGGCTCGGTCGCGCTCGTCAGCGGTGAGATCGCCGACGACGTGACGGCGTATTTTGCGCAGAGCGAGCAGACCCCGACGGCCTGCGCGCTGGGCGTGCTGATCAACACCGACCAGAGCGTGCGCGTGGCGGGGGGCTATCTCATCCAGCTGCTGCCCGGCGCGCCGGACGACGTGATCATGAAGATCGAGACCGGCATTGCCTGCGCGGGCGCGGTTACGCCGATGCTCGAGGCGGGGCTGACGCCGGAGGAGATTTTGCGCAAGGTGCTGTGCGAATTTGAGCTGGAATTTTTCGAGGAGGAGCCGGTCGAATACCGCTGCTATTGCAGCCGCGAGCGCGTTTCTGCAACGCTCATCACCATCGGCAAGAAGGATCTGCAGGAGATCGTAGACGACGGCAAGCCCATTACCATCGAATGTCAGTTCTGTGACAAGACCTATACCTTCACACCGGAGGACGTCAAAGCCCTGCTCGATTCGCTGGACTGAACAATAGTAAAGAGCCGACTCTTTCGAGTCGGCTCTCAGACTGTCAAAAAAGTCCGATTTTGTCATTGCGAGGCCCTGCAAGGGCCGTGGCAATCCGTTCTCCTTTGGTAGTGGCGATAGGGGAAGGCTGAGAAAAGCAGGTTACGGATTGCCACGTCGGGCTGCGCCCTCCTCGCAATGACAAAGATGGGGAGTTTTCCGCGAGGGGAAACGGATCGCCACGTCGCTTCGCTCCGACCGGCAAGCGGGGAGGCCGCATCCGTAAGGCTCCTTCGTTGCCAACGGCTGCGTCTTCGCAATGACGTGTGGGGTGCTTTTTTGACACGCTCGATAGAGCCGACTCGAAAGAGTCGGCTCTTTTTTGTGACAGATCAATTTTTCGGGGTGACTTGGATGGTTGATGCCCATTTTAGGATCAGAGGCTCATATTTTTGGAACGCTTCGTTCGTTTTTGGGAAAACGAAGGTGGTAATGCAATTCGTTGTATCCGTGACCGGGAGAATGGCGTAGCAGTAATAGGATTCCGCAAAATCCGGGAAGTCGGCAAAGGTGCAGCAGACACCATTGTCCAGCAGATAGGTGTGCGGCGCGTCCGGGGCATACAGGGGGCCTTCGTATGCTTCTGCTTTGCCGTCATAGAGCACCAGCGTTTCGCCCAGACCTATGAAAGATGGCCCGTCGGAAAAGTCTGCTATGATAACAACATCCTGCGAAGCAAAATAGTAGTCGGCCAGGCCTGCATTTTCCGGGAGACCGATGAAGTCCTCCGGAAGCGTGATGGAATAGTTATCGCGGACGAAGGTTTGCGGCCGGTGGCGCAGGTGATAGTTGCCGACAAGAGAAACCAGCAGCAATGCGCCGAAGATGCCAAGCCAGACCCAGCGCCATGTCGAACGGATTTTGCAGGGCTGGCAGGGCTTCTCACACCGTTGGGTGATAAAATCGCGGAATTCGTCGACCCGCCCGGCCGGAAACGCCGATTTCGGAACGAGAAGGTAGCGCTTTGCCGGGAATTCGAGCAGAAATTGGTGCTGCGTTTCGTGAATGGCAACAATGCCGGTGTAAAGAAACGTGGTGCTTGCGAGTTGGTCGATGCGCTGCAAGTGATCATCATAGAAATTGAACTCGATCGCTGCACCGTCGCGGGATTCTGCGCGGTAAGAGCGGAGACCCCACAAGCGGTCGAAAAAGAGAAGGAATGGGATCATCAACAGCGCCGTGATTAGATTTTTGGTGTCTTTTTCAAAGATGCATGCGGGCAAGGCGAGCGGCATGATCACAAAGAGAAAAACCTTCAGAAATTTGCGAAAACCGGTCATTTTCTTCCGCAGAAAGGCGGCAAAATCAAGGTCATCCTTCCGCTGAATGACGCGCAGAGCGGAAAATCGTGGTTCCATAAGCGCCTCCATTGCAATCAGTCGGCGATGCGGATGGTTTGAATCCAGTCTAGGAAGAGGGGCTCGTATTCGGAGCGGAGGGCGGCGGTGGTGAAGAGCTCGGTGCACCAGAAGGCGTCCGCGCCGTGCTGGACGGCGTAGCAGTAGCAATAGGTCGTGCCGTCGAATTCGCCGGTGGCGAAGCAGTAGGCTATGCCGCTGTCCGTCGTGACGATGGTTTCCGGCGTGACATCGTAGAATTCAAGGATACCCTCAAGATAGGCCGACGTGCTCATGGCCGGGGAATAGCCCGCGTCGAGCAGCTCGCCGTCGGTCTCGTTGAAGACGGAGACGTAGACAAAATGGCTCGAGACCTCGAGCAGCCAACCGTTTTCGGTGTCCGGCGTTTCCTCGGTGAAGTATTGCGGAAGGTCGATGCTGTAAGCGCCGGCCGAGAAGGTCTGCGGGCGATTGCTGCGCCAGTCGCGAAGGAAGAGTGCACCCGCGATGAGCGCGACCGCAAGGGCCAGCATCGCGCCGAGGTAGAAAAAGCGTTTTTTGTTGTTTGTGGGGAAGCGGCGGACGGGCTTGCCGAGCTTTTCTTCTAAGAAAGTGCGAAATCGGTCGATTTCATCGGGCGCGAAGCTGCTTTTCGGCAGGACAAGGGCGCTCTGGCGGTTTACGTACAGGGCAAAAATGCGGTCGGTCTCGGCTGCGTCAACGATGGCGGCGTAGGTCACGTTGGAGCTGGTGATCGGGGAGGAGGTCTGTATCTGCTCGTCAGTGAAGACGAAGGTATCCGGAAGCGAGCCGCTGCGCGCAGCAGCATAGGTGCCGTTGCCGTTAATTTCCGGGAAGAAGACCTGTAGGAACAGGACGACCATGGCGCAAATCAGAAGATAGGGCATGGAGTCATCCAGCAGCAAAAGCACCGCGTAAAGCACGATCAGCAGCGGGACGGAGATGCGCATTACGATCCACGCCCAGCGGGTGGTGCGCTGGGATTGAACTCGCGCAAAGTCGTAACAGTCTTTCTTTTGCAGGGCATAGTGGAATTCAAAGCGTGGTTCCATGGGTTGCTCCTCTCTTTCTGTCTCAGGTGGCGTAGAATGGTCTCTTATAGTATACCATCCGCGGCAAAAATACGCAAGAGGGTGGGCGGAGGCAAGGACAAAAAGGCGGACGAAAAATATTTATAAAAATGGAATTTAGTGCTTGACAAAATAGGGGTCTATGTGTATAATAAAACCCGTCGCTGATGCAAATCAGTTGTTCGGGAGCATAGCTCAGCTGGGAGAGCACATGCCTTACAAGCATGGGGTCACAGGTTCGAGCCCTGTTGTTCCCA
>CAKTZP010000055.1 GCA_934636045.1 uncultured Oscillospiraceae bacterium | reverse complement strand
TCTATACATAAGCAGTCCTCCTTAAAGGTACTGACCATAGTATAGCAGATATTCGTGTAAAAATCAATGAAATTTCTTTGAATTTTCACACTAATCAACACGATTATTTTTGAAAATCTCTCACAATACGACACGAACACCGCAATTTCTGCATTTTATACCGCTCCGAGCTTGGTTGTCATCCGCTTGTAAGGCTCGGCGCTGCGGGCCGGGCGCTGCTTGCGCCTCTTCGGCGGGAGACGCGGGTTTCTTGTGCCGCTGCAGCAAGGAGCGGTTGCTTTTTTTGCGGTTTTATGGTATAATACCCGGAAGAATAACGATTTTTGCGTTCCGGTGCGGCCGGGATGCTTTCCGACGAAAGGGGGTGCGGCGATGCGCCGGATGAAATGGCTTGCGCGGCTGCTGGCAGTGCTGGTATGCGCGGCGGCGTTGTGCGGCGGCGTGCTGGCCGCAGGCGACGAGGTGACGTCCATGACCATCCGCGTCGACGCGGCGAGCAATGGCTCGTGCCGCGTGACAGCCACTGCGGAGGTCGACTGCGGTACCTCGCCCACGCGCATTGTTTTTCCGCTGCACTCCGACGCGGGCAACATCTCCGCCACCGGCGGCGACTATAAAAAGCAGACGATCGATGGCGTGAAATGCGTTGTCTTCCGCAGCGACGCGGGCTTTGCCGGGAAACAGACCTTCACCTGCACCTATGACCTGCCGTGCAGCGCCTCGGAGCAGTCCGACGGCGAGCTGTTCTCTCTCGCCCTGCTGGAGAAGGGCTGGGATTATCCCATCCGCGCGATCGAGATCAGCCTGACCTTCCCCTCGGAGATCACGGTGCAGCCAACGTGGAACAGCTCTTATTACGGCGACGTGATCGATAATTTTCTGCATATCAACATTCAGGACAATACCATTACTGCCACGGCGACGACCTTTTTGAAGGATCATGAGACGCTCTCGTTCCGGATGCTCTGCCCGAGCGGCTTTTTTGATCTGCACCACCAACCGGGCAAGACCGTCGCCTTTGACCGCATTGCGTTCTACGCGCTACTGGCCGCGGCGCTGGTGTATTGGTTCCTGCGGCTGCGCAGCAAGCCGATCTTCCCGAAAAAGCAGCAGACCTTTTCCCCCGAGGCCACGGCCGGCGAGCTGGTCTGCCAGCTTTACAGCCAGCGCCCCGATGCGGCTGCGATGCTTGCCAGCTGGGGCGCACTCGGTTACGTAACGATCTACCGCAATCCGCGCGGCCGCATCATTCTGAAAAAGCAAATGGACATGAGCACCGAGCGCAAGCCCGCCGAGCGCAAGCTCTTCCAGGCCATTTTTGCGCACGACTCCGTCTGTGACGCACAGAGCATCCGCTTCCGCTCGGCCTATAAGGCCTCGGCCGGTACGCTCCGCAACGGCTGGACGCAGCGCATGTTCCGCAAAAAGACCGGCAGTCCGTATCTTCTGCGCGCCCTTGCGGCGGCCGCAGGCTTCGCGCTCGGCCTGATGGTCTTCGATGTTCGCCTCCCGGCGGTCGGCGTGCGGTGGCTGCTGCTGCCGCTGCTGTCGGTGCTCTGCGCGGGACTATGCCTGCTGGTGCAGAATGCGGGCGGCGCGCTCCTGCGCCGACGCCGGCTGCCCCGCCAGCTCCTTGGCCTTGGCGCAGCAGCGCTGCTGCTGTTCTTCGCCGGCGGCGCGAGCATGACTGCTCCGGCGCTGCTGTGCATCCTTTTGCAGCTTTTCTGCGGCCTGGTGACGACCTTCGGCGGCCAGCGCACGCCCATCGGCCGCGATACCGTCAGCCAGCTGCTCGGCCTGCGGACGTATCTGCGCCGCATGGACCTCGGCACGATGGAGCGCCTGTCGCGCTCGGATGGGCAGATGTTCTACCGGCTGCTGCCCTTTGCAGAGATTTTGGGCGTCGGCGCGGCATTTTGCAAGCGCTTTGCCGACTGGAAGCCGGAGCCCTGCGCATGGCTGACGGACGCGCTGTCCCATCCGCGCACGGCCAAGGAGTTTTATCAGCTCTACAGCGAGCTGGCCGCCGCCATCCGCGCCGAGCCCTATGGACGCTTTACCGGCCTTTCCGGCCAGACCCCGCAGCGCCGCCGCCGGAGACGCGCCCCAATGAAGGACTACTACGAGGAGGAAGTCTGATGGAGGAATATCAGTTTTTTGCACTCCTTTCCAGAATGCGTTACATTACCCGCTGGGGGCTTATGCGCAACACCTTTTCAGAGAATATTCAGGAGCACAGCCACATGGTCGCCGTGCTGGCGCACGGGCTGGCGCTCATTCGCCGGGACATCCTCGGCCTGCCCGCCGATCCCGAGCGCTGTGCGACGGCTGCGCTGTTCCATGACGCGTCGGAAATCCTGACCGGAGATCTGCCGACGCCCATCAAATATTTTAACCCGGAGATCAAAACGGCCTATAAGCAGGTCGAGCATGTCAGCGGCACCAGATTGCTGCAAATGCTGCCCGAGGCGCTGCGCGAGAGCTATGCCCCGCTGATCTACGAGGCCGACGAGACCGTGCGCGATATCGTCAAGGCTGCCGACAAGCTCTCGGCGCATATCAAATGCATCGAGGAGCTCAAGGCCGGAAACGCCGAATTCGAATCCGCCGCTGCCCAGACCCGCGCCGCGCTGGAGGCCATGCACCGGCCCGAGCTGGACTGGTTCCTTGCGCACTGCCTCCCGCCCTTCGCCAAAAACCTCGACCAGTTGGAGTGAGACACCCGCAAGGGTCAATGACAAGAAAAGGCACGTTTGTCAATCGACAAACGTGCCTGAGCGTGTCAAAAAACTACCCCGCATGTCATTGCGATGTCGCAGCCGTTGGCGACGAAGGAGCCTTACGGATGCGGGCTCTCCGCTTGCCGGTCGGAGCGAAGCAACGTGGCAATCTCATGCAGGCAGTTTCGAATTCGCCGAAAATCATTTGAAAATCAAAACAATTCTGCGAGATTGCCACGGCCCTTGCAGGGCCTCGCAATGACAAAATCGGACTTTTTTGACAGTCTGAAAGGCACGTTTGTCGATTGACAAACGTGCCTTTTTGGAGCAGGGTACGGGAATCGAACCCGCCTCTGTGGCTTGGGAAGCGACCGTTCTACCGATGAACTAACCCTGCATTGAGGTGATTATAGCACCTCAGAGGGAAAAAAGCAAGAGCGGTTTTGCGCGAATTCGGTCGAGACTGAAAAAAACCTGCGTTCCGCCGCGCCGCACTCTTGCGGCGGCGGGGCAGAACGGGTATAATAGCAGTACCGATCGCTTACAGATCGAGCTTCAGGTCGCCCGGGCGGATCCAGCCGAGCTTGCGCATCAGCTCGCTAAGCGCCAGCGTTACGGCGGCGGGCAGGACGACGCACAGCAGCACGAGCCCAATCCAAAGCCTTGCGTCCGTTTTCTCGGCGGCAGCGATGACGCCCAGCGGGCCGACAAGGCCGCAGGTGCCCATGCCGGCGGAGACGCCGACGTTGGTCAGCCGGAACACGAGCGTCGAGACCGGCCCCAGAATTGCAGAGGACAGAATCGTCGGCAGCCAGATGACCGGGCGGCGGATGATGTTGCCCATTTGCAGCATCGAGGTGCCCAGACCCTGCGCGACCAAGCCGCCCCAGCGGTTTTCGCGGAAGCTCATCACGGCGAAGCCCACCATCTGGCAGCAGCAGCCCACCGTGGCCGCGCCGCCTGCCAGACCGCTGATGCCGATCATGGCGCAGATTGCCGCCGAGCTGATCGGCAGCGTCAGCAGGATGCCGACGGCGACGGAGACGACAATGCCCATGAAGAACGGCTGCAGCTCCGTGGCGGTGTTGATGAACGCGCCGAGGTAGTACATGGCGTAGGCAATCGCCGGGCAGCAGAGCCACGACACGCCGTAGCCGACCAGAATGGTCACAATCGGCGTCACGATGATGTCGACCTTGGTTTCCTTCGAGACGAGCTTGCCGAGCTCCGTGGCGATCAGAACGGCGACGAAGGCGCCCGCAGGGCCGGCGGTATAGGCGACGACTTCACTGCCGACGGGGATCTCCGCGCCCATCACATAACCGATCGCGCCGACGACGGCGGACGACAGCAGCACCAGCCCCTGCGCCTTCAGTGCAGCGGCAACCGCAACGCCGATGGCTGCGCCGACGACGTAGTTGTTCTTTGCAAACGCGGCAATCTCGGACAAAAATGCCAAGCCCAGCCGGTCGCCGAGCGTGCCGAGGATGGTGCCGATCAGCAGCGAGGCGAACAAGCCCTGCGCCATCGCGCCCATCGCGGTGACAAAATAGGTTTTCCATGAAGGGACAACGCCCTTCCGCTTCATAAATTCTCTCATTTTTTCCTCCAAACGGTTTTTTGAGCTTCTCTCGCCAAGATTGTACCGCAAAAAGCACCATAATGCAAGGCAAATTCTTACAGAAGGGATACACTGCCATGATAAAACGCCCCATTCTTCTCGACGGCGACCCCGGCCATGACGATGCGATCGCATGGATGCTCGCAAAATCGAGTCCGCTGCTGGACATCCGCGCCGTCACCTCGGCCAGCGGAAATCAGACCATTGAAAAAACGACCTACAACGCCCGCCGCGTCTGCACGCTGCTCGGCATCGACGCGCCCATTGCCATGGGACGCCCGCGGCCGCTGCTGGCCGAGCCGATGAACGCGCCCAGCGTTCACGGCCAGACGGGGCTGGATGGCCCGGCGCTGCCGGAGCCGACGATGGGGCTGTGCTCCTGCGGCGCGGTGGAGCTTATGGCGCGCACGCTGCGCCAGAGCGCCGAGCCGGTCACGCTCGTTCCGACGGGCCCTCTGACCAACGTCGCAGCGCTGCTGCTGGCGCACCCGGAGCTGAAAAGTAAAATTGCTGAGATCAGCCTCATGGGCGGCGGTATCGCCCACGGCAACTGGACGGCGGCGGCGGAATTCAACATCCTCGTCGACCCCGAGGCGGCGGACATCGTCTTCCGCAGCGGGTTGCCGATCCGCATGAGCGGGCTGGACGTGACGCTCAAGGCGCTCATTTTCCCGGAGGATTTCGAGCGCATTCGCGCTGTCGGCAACCGCGTGGCGCAGGTTGTGGCTGATTGGCTGGAGTTTTTCTATGAATTTCACCGCAAGCTCGGCTATGCGGGCGCGCCGGTGCACGATGCCGTGGCCGTGGCTGCGCTTCTGCACCCGGAGCTGCTGGAGACAAAGCCGCTGCACGTGGAAATCGAGACGCAGGGAGAATACTGCCGCGGCGCAACCGTCGGAACGGCGCGCAAGGCGCCAAACGCACTGGTCAACGTCGGCATCGACCGGGACGGCTTTGCCGACCTGCTGGTGCAGGCTGTCGCCGCCTATGGGGAGGGTGAATAAATGAAACGCATTCCGATTTGGATCGACTGCGACCCCGGCACGGATGATGCCGCGGCGCTGCTCACGGCGCATCGGCTGCCGGAGCTGGAAATTGTCGGCGTCAGCGCCGTCGCGGGCAACGTCTGCCTTGAAAAGACCCTGCGCAACGCGCTGGCGCTGCGGGAATTTATGGGCGCGGACTTCCCGGTTTACGCGGGGGCGGCGCAGCCGCTCATGCGCCCGGCGCAGGATGCGTCGGAGTATCACGGCCCGGAGGGGCTCGGCCCCGTCACCCTGCCGCAGCCGGTCAAGGCCGCGGAGCCGGAGCCAATGTGGGACGCGTTATACGCCGCCGCCTGCCGCTATGCGGGCGAGCTGGAGGTCGTGACCCTCGCCCCGCTGACGAGCCTTGCCACGGCCTTTGCCAAGTACCCCGACCTGCCCGGGAAGCTGCGGCGCGTGTCCATGATGGGCGGCGCGGCCGTCGGCGGCAACTGCACGGCCAGCGCGGAGTTCAATATTTACGCCGACCCCGAGGCGGCGCAGCTGATCTTCCGCAGCGGCGTCAAGGTCGTTCTGTGCGGCCTCGACGTGACGCTCAAGGCCTATCTGACCGAGCAGGAGCTGGAAACGATCGCCGCGGCGGGCGACCCCGCGGGTGTGTTCCTGCGCGACGTCAGCCGGGACATCCTGCGGCTGAACGTGGCCGCCGGTTCGGGCGGCTGGTGCCTGCATGACGCGGTGCCGCTGTGGCATCTGGTCGCGCCGGAGCTCTTTACCGCGCGCGAGGCGGGCGTTTTTGTCGAGACGCAGAGCACCCTGACCCTCGGCAAGACCGTCACCGACCTTTACAGCGACTTCAAATTCCCGCAGAAAAACGCGCGTGTCGTTCTGGACCTCGACCGGACGGAATTCGCGCGGCGTATGACGAGGCTGTTCGGTGTGGGGGCCTGAGATGGACGGCTTTCGACTTCATGCGCCCTATGGTGCGACAGGCGACCAGCCGCAGGCCATCGCCGCGCTGACCGAGGGCGTGCAAAACGGCCTGCGCGAGCAGGTGCTTCTGGGCGTGACCGGCTCGGGCAAGACCTTTACCATGGCCAACGTTATCGCCAACCTCAACCGCCCGACGCTCGTTCTGGCGCACAACAAGACCCTCGCCGCGCAGCTTTGCAGCGAATTCAAGGAATTCTTTCCGGAAAACGCGGTGGAATATTTTGTATCCTATTACGACTACTATCAGCCGGAGGCTTACATTCCTCACACGGATACCTATATCGAAAAGGATTCTGCCATCAACGATGAGATCGAGCGCCTGCGCCACAGCGCGACGTCATCGCTGTTTGAGCGGCGGGACGTGATCGTTGTCGCGTCCGTGTCCTGCATCTACGGCCTCGGCGACCCGATCGATTACAAGAACATGGTCATCTCCCTGCGCGTCGGCATGGAAAAGCAGCGCGAAGAGCTGATGAAAAAGCTTGTGGAGATCCGCTACGAGCGCAACGACATTGATTTTTCGCGCAACACCTTCCGCGTCCGCGGCGACACGGTGGAAATTTATCCCGCCTATTGGAGCGGCCGCGCCATTCGCGTGGAGTTCTTCGGCGACGAGATCGACCGTATCTCCGAGATCAACGCCGTCACCGGCATTCCGGAGCGCGCGGTCGCACACGTTGCAATCTATCCTGCCTCGCACTATGTTGCGTCACGAGAAAAATTAAACCGCGCGATCTTTGAAATTGAGGCCGAGATGGAGGAGCGCGAAAAATGGTTCAAGGAGCACGACAAGCTGCTCGAGGCGCAGCGCATCCGCCAGCGCACGATGTACGACATCGAAATGCTGCAGGAGATCGGCTTTTGCAGCGGCATTGAGAACTATTCCCGCGTGATCTCCGGCCGCGCGCCGGGCACGCCGCCGATGACGCTGCTCGACTATTTCCCCGACGATTTCCTGCTGTTCGTGGATGAAAGCCACGTCACGCTGCCGCAGGTGCGCGCCATGTACGCCGGCGACCGCAGCCGCAAGGAGAGCCTTGTCGACTACGGCTTCCGCCTGCCCAGCGCGTTTGACAACCGCCCGCTGACCTTCCCGGAGTTTGAAAGCAAGATCGGACAGGCCATCTACGTCTCGGCGACGCCGGGCGAGTTCGAGCGCGAGCGCGCCGGGCAGATCGCCGAGCAGGTCATCCGCCCGACGGGGCTGCTCGACCCGGAGATCTTCGTCCGCCCCATCGAGGGGCAGATCGACGACCTCATCGGTGAATGCAACCGCGTCACCGCGCGGCACGAGCGCGTGCTTGTGACCACGCTGACCAAACGCATGGCGGAGGATCTGACCGAGTATCTGCAAAAGGCGGGCGTCCGCGTGCGCTATATGCACTCTGACGTTGCGGCGCTGGAGCGCATGGAGATCCTGCGCGACCTGCGCATGGCAAAATTCGACGTCCTCGTCGGCATCAACCTGCTGCGCGAGGGTCTCGACCTGCCCGAGGTATCGCTGGTTGCGATTCTGGATGCGGATAAGGAGGGCTTTTTGCGCAGCGAGACCAGCCTCATTCAGACCATCGGCCGTGCGGCGCGGAACGCGGAGGGACGCGTTATCATGTATGCGGACAAAACCACGCCGGCCATGCGCGCGGCCATCGACGAAACCAACCGCCGCCGCGGCATTCAGGATGCCTACAACAAGGCGCACGGCATCGTCCCGAGGACGATCATCAAGGAGGTGCGCGACCTGCTGGAGATCACACAGTCGGACACCGAGGCTGTCGGCAAGCACGGCGTCAAGCTGACCCGCGCCGAACGCGAGCGCGAGATCGCGCGGCTGGAAAAGGAGATGAAGGCCGCTGCGAGGATGATGGAGTACGAATACGCCGCCGTCCTCCGCGACCGCATCATCGAGCTCCGCGGAGAGAAGTAGCCGCGGCAGCGCAGCCGCGAGAGGCGCATGCCACCGTGTGCAGCTGCTGCCTCCTTTTTGCCGCTAAGGAAACTGATTTTGACGGTTTCGGTTATATTGACAGCCGAAAGCCCCCGTTTGTCAGAGACACTGTCTGACAAACGGGGGCTTTGCGATGGCCCTTCAATTGCTTGAGCTCCGCCCTGCGAGGCGCAGCGTTTTCAAGCCGATTAGCCTTCGTAATTCCCGTATACCCACGCATTGGGGAGGAGGCGGGATTTGATTCTGGTGTTGGAGCACTGGGTGACGTACTCGCCGTCGTACCACATGACCGCGCTGGTGCCGCCGTCAAGGTTCATGGCGGTATACGTGTCGTGACGCATGAGGATATTGGCACAGGTTTCGACGTCCGTGCCGATGGAGCGCGTGATCTGACGTCCCTCAATGACGAGCATCAGAATTTCGCCCGTTGAGGACTGGCCGATGCAGGCGCGGGGGTTAATGGCATTCCAGTCCATAAAGCCGCCGACGACCAGCTCACCGTCGACAATCAGCACCGGCGAGAATTCTACTGCGTCGGTCACGTCGTCGCCGACGGCGGACTGCGTCTCCACGACATAGAACTTGTTCGCCTGTGTCAGCTCAATGCGCTTATAGCCCGCCATGCCGTAGTGGTCGCCGAAGGGACGACCCTCGCACATCGCGTAGCCTGCCAGAGCGCCGCCGTTGCCGTCGCCCTCCGGATCGATAAAGCCACTGCCCGACATACCCAGCACGGCGCCCGCGTTTTCCACAATATCGCCGAGCACCTGACCGTAGCGGAAGCCCTCCAGACCCTCCGAGGCGTGGCAGCGCAGCTGCGCCGGATCCTTGGCGATGGCCAGCACGCCCAGATAGCCCGTGCCGGTCACGCGGACGAGCAGCACCTTGTTCTTCGCGTCGATGGCCAGTACCTGCTCGCCCATCGTTGTGTAGATTGTGGTGCCTTCGTCGTCCAGCCCGGCCTCGTTGATGTAAATATTGCTCCAGCCGTTGGACAGCGTCTCCGGATGCGTATCAAGGTATTCCTCAAAGGAGGTTCGGCTCAGCTCCCAGAACAGCTTGTAAAATGCTTCCTCGTCAGCGTTGACGTCCGGCTCGGTCGGCGCGGTGTCCTCGGTTGCCCCCTGCGTCGGCTCAGAGGTCGGTTCGGTCGGCTTATAGCGGTCGGAATCGTCGCTGTTTATATTTTGCTGCAGCTGCTGCGCATAATCCATCTTAAACTGTACCTGCTCGACCATATACTTCGGCAGGAACCAGTCGGCAAGCCAGCGGTGGCTCAGCGTGGACAGCGCGGTTTCGATATAGGCCTCGCGCAAATCCTTGATCGTGGGAATATCCGTAAAAACAACAAAGCAATACAGCGCCTCGAGGAACAGCACAATCGCCAGCAGCGTGGCCAGCACGCGCTTGCCGCGATTTTGCTTCTTTTTCTTCTTCTTTTTCTTTCGGGCGGGCGCATCCGTTGGCTGTTCGGACTCAAAATCAGGGGCCTCCCGGAATTCACCGGGGTCAAAGTCATGTGTTTTAATAATTCGCGCCTCCTTTCCGGTAACTTCTGCATAGTATAGCATAAAACGACGCGGGTGTAAACACCCAAAGCCGCCCCGGAAATGTAAACTTTTTGTATCTCGCCCGGATTGCATAAAAATGCAAGAGATTCCCTTGACTTTATGCGCGGAAAGTGCTATGATTGTCAATAATTTCATAACCTTATCGAGAGTGGCGGAGGGACCGGCCCTGTGAAGCCCGACAACCTGCGAAAGCAAGGTGCCAATTCCGGCGAGAAATCGACAGATGAGGACAAAGCCTTTACCCTGTCGAAGCAGGGTATTTTTTGTATCGGTGGGTTTTGAAAGAAATTCGGGACCTCCCCAAGAAAGAAAGGAACCTACCATGCAAAAGAGAATTTTCACCTCCGAGTCCGTCACCGAAGGGCATCCTGACAAGGTCTGCGACCAGATCTCCGACGGCGTGCTCGACGCGATCCTTGCGCAGGATCCCACTGCGCGCGTCGCCTGCGAATGCGCCGCCACGACCGGTATGGTCGTTGTGATGGGCGAGATTTCCACCCATTGCTACGTCGACATCCCCCACGTCGCCCGCGAAACGCTCTGCAAGATCGGCTACGACAGCCCTGCCGCCGGCTTTGACGGCCACACCTGCGCCGTTCTGACCGCCATCGACGAGCAGTCCGGCGACATTGCCATGGGCGTCAACAGCTCCTATGACGAGGCCGACACCCTCGGCGCGGGTGATCAAGGCATGATGTTCGGCTTTGCCTGCGACGAGACCAAGGAGCTCATGCCCGCGCCGATCTCCTTCGCCCACAATCTGACCAAGGCGCTGACCGCCGCGCGCAAGTCCGGCCGCCTGCCGTGGCTCCGCCCGGACGGCAAGAGCCAAGTCTCCGTGGAGTATGCCCCCGACGGCTCGGTCAGCCGCATCGATAACGTCGTCATCTCCACGCAGCATTCGGCCGACATCGCCATTGAGACCCTGCGCGAGGCCGTGATCGAGGAGATCATCCGCCCAAATCTGCCGTCGCGCCTGCTCGACGACAGCACAAAATATTATGTAAACCCGACCGGCCGCTTTGTCATCGGCGGTCCCGTCGGCGACACCGGCCTGACCGGCCGGAAGATCATCGTCGACACCTACGGCGGCTACGCTGCCCACGGCGGCGGCGCATTCTCCGGCAAGGATCCGACCAAGGTCGACCGCAGCGCTGCTTATATGGCACGCTATGTTGCAAAGAACATTGTTGCCGCCGGGCTGGCCAAGAAGTGCCAGATCGAGCTGGCCTACGCCATCGGCGTGGCGCACCCCGTGTCCGTCCTCGTTGACACCTACGGCACCGGCGTCGTGAGTGACCCGGAGCTTGCCGAGCTGGTGCGCCGCTGCTTTGACCTGCGCCCCGCGGCCATCATCAAGGCGCTCGACCTGCGCCGCCCGATCTACCGGCAGACCGCGGCCTACGGCCACTTTGGCCGCACCGACCTCGACCTGCCGTGGGAAAAGACCGACGCCGTCGAGCGGCTCAAGGCCGGCCTGTGAGCCATCCCGTTTCCACCCTTTTCCGAATCTGAACAAGGAGGAGCCCTCCATGAAGCTTTCCCAAAAAATCAACGCCTGTGAGCTGTCGCCCATCCGTAAATTCTATCCCTACATGGTCGCGGCGGAGCAGCGCGGCATCCGCATCCACTCGCTGAACATCGGTCAGCCGGACATCCGCACCCCCGCGCTTTACTTTGAGGCGCTGGCAAATTACCGACAGAATGTGCTGGCCTACGCGCCCTCGCCCGGCATTCCCGAGCTGATTGAGGCCGTGCAGGGCTACTACGCCCGCTTGGGAGAGCACCTTGACGCCGGAGATATTCTCATCACCACCGGCGGCAGCGAGGCGCTGCTCATGGCCATGCAGTGCATCCTCGACGAGGGCTGCGAGGTGATCGTGCCCGAGCCGTTCTATCCGAACTACAATACCTTCATCCGCATGGCCGGCGGCAAGATCTGCCCCCTGCAAACCACGCCCGAAAGCGGCTATCGCTACGCCGACCGCGCCATGATCGAGCCGCTCATCCACGAAAAGACCCGCGCCATCCTCGTCACGAACCCCGGCAACCCCACCGGCACCGTGCTGACCGAGCAGGAGCTGCGCTTGATCGCCGACATCGCCAAGGAGCACGGGCTGTACCTCATCTGCGACGAGGTCTACCGCGAGTTTATCTACGACGGCGGCCACCTGACCACCGCCGCCTCCCTGCGCGACATTGACGAGAACCTGATCCTCATCGACTCGGTCTCCAAGCGCTTCAGCGCCTGCGGCGCGCGCATCGGCGCGCTCATCTCGCGCAACCGCGCCTTTATCGAGGCCGCGCTGAAAATTGCGCAGGCACGCCTGTCTGTCGCCACGCTCGATCAGGTCGGCGCGGCCGCGCTCTACGGCGTCGACCCGTCGTATTTTGAGGCCACGCGCGAGGAATATCAGCGCCGCCGCGACGTCTGCTACCGCAAGCTCAAGGAGATCCCCGGCGTCGTGACCATCGAGCCCAAGGGCGCATTTTACACCATGGCCAAGCTGCCCGTCGACGATGCCGAGCGCTTCCAGACCTTCCTGCTGCAAGACTTCAGCGTCGACGGCGAGACCGTCGCCTTCGCCCCCGGCAACGGCTTCTACGCCACGCCCGGCGCAGGGAAAAGCGAAATTCGCATCGCCTACGTCCTTGCTTGTGAAGAGCTCGAACGCGCCCTTGACCTCCTCCGCCAAGCCATCGACCAATACAACGCCCGATAACGCAAGCCCACCGGCCGGATTTCACAGCCGGTGGGCTTTTTCTGATTTGGGGCGGGCGCACCCGAGCCTGCCGCGAATTTCGTACAGCTCTCCGTTTTCCGCAGCCGTTATACGAGAGATTGATATTTAACGAGCCTTCTGGAAATTCTCCCTTGCATCCCCCCAACCTGCTTGACACCGCGCAAAGGAAATGGTAGAATAAGCCCGTGTCAAAGCATGCGCCTGTGATGGAATTGGTAGACATGCGAGATTTAGGTTCTCGTGCCTCCGGCGTGTGGGTTCGAGTCCCTTCAGGCGCACCAAACCAATATAATCCGAACCAAATCTTCTTAATCGGAGATGGGTTCGGATTATTTGTTTTCTTCGAGAAG
>CAKTZP010000054.1 GCA_934636045.1 uncultured Oscillospiraceae bacterium | reverse complement strand
TTACGCCCTCGGCGGCTCGATCGATCGAGCCCTGACCGAGGAGGACAAGCAGGTCGACAGCCCCTATAACACCTATACCCACGCCGGTCTGCCCGCGGGCCCGATCGCAAACCCCGGCCTTTCCAGCATCACCGCTGCGCTGAATCCGACGGACACGAATTACTATTTCTACGCGCTGGACAAGTCCACCGGCTTCCACCACTTCTCGGAGACCTACGATGCACACAACCAATTCCTCGCCTCGCAGACCGATGGCGAGTAAGCCGGAGCTTCTGGCGCCCGCGGGGGATATGGAGCGGTTGAAAATGGCCGTTCTCTATGGCGCGGACGCTGTGTATCTGGCCGGAACAAGCTTCGGCATGCGCTCCTTCGCGGGGAATTTTACCCCTGAGGAGCTGCCTGAGGCCGTCGCCTATGCCCACGCACACGGGGTCAGAGTGCACGTGACGGTGAATACCATGCCACGCAGCGAGGAGCTTGCGGCTCTGCCCGCGCATCTGGAGCTGCTCGACCGCAGCGGCGTCGATGCGCTGATCATTGCAGACCTCGGTGTGTTCCGTATGGCACAGCGCTATGCGCCGCACTGCGAGCGCCACGTTTCCACGCAGGTCAGCGTTGCAAACTACGCCTGTGCCAACGCGTGGTACGAGCTCGGTGCAAAGCGCGTCGTGCTGGCGCGCGAGCTGTCGCTGGAGGAGGTCAAGACCATCCGCGCCAACACCCCGCCGGAGCTGGAGCTGGAGACCTTTGCCCACGGGGCCATGTGCGTGTCCTATTCCGGCCGGTGCCTGCTATCCAACTACATGACCGGCCGCGACAGCAACCGCGGCGCGTGTGCTCAGCCCTGCCGCTATCAGTATGCGCTGATGGAGGAAAAGCGCCCCGGCGAATACTTCCCTGTGTTCGAGGACGAAAAGGGAACGTACATCATGAACTCGCGCGATATGTGCATGATCGACCATATCCCGGAGCTCATGGACGCGGGCGTGAGCTGCCTGAAGATCGAGGGCCGCGCGAAATCGGCCTATTACGCTGCAATCGTCACCGGCGCGTACCGTCATGTGATCGATGACGTCGCTGCGGGCCGACCGATCGACCCGGTCTGGCGCGACGAGGTCGAGCATGTGTCGCACCGGCGCTATTCGACCGGCTTCTTCTTCGGCCAGCCGGGACAGTATACGGAAAGCTCCCGGTATATCCGCCAGTGGCAGGTCTGTGCAATCGTCACCGCCTGCGATGCAACCGGCCGCGCGACGCTTTCTCTGCGCAACAAGTTCGCTGCGGGGGACAGCGTGGAGCTCGTCGGCCCCGACCTGCGCCCCTTTGCGCTTACCGTCCCGGTGATGCGGGACATGGACGGAAACGAGCTTGTCGAGCCGCGCAATCCGCAGATGGAGTTTACCATGCAGCTGCCGCGTCCCGTCCCGCCCTACAGCATCCTCCGCCGCCAAGCGGAGCTGTCTGCAAAATAGAACAAAGCCACCCGTCTGTGTCATTGCGAGGAGCAAAGCGACGTGGCAATCTCCTGCGGAATGTTCCGAATTCGCCGAAATCTGCCGAAAGTTTGGAATTGTTCTGCGAGATTGCCACGGCTTGCTGCGCAAGCCTCGCAATGACAAAAGTGGGCGGCTTTTTTGTTTTCGCCGCAAAATTGCTATTCCATTTCGCCGCGCGGCGTGATAAAATAAAGATGATCAAATGAAAAAAGGAGTGTGTTTCCATGAAAAAGCTTCTCAAGGGCGGCACGGTCGTCAACGCCCATGAACGGCGGCGCGCCGACGTGCTCATCAACGGCGAAATAATCGAGCAGATCGCGCCTGATTTGACTTGTGACGGTGCAGAAGTGATTGACGTTACCGGCAAGCTGCTGTTCCCCGGCTTCATCGACGCGCACACGCACTTTGACCTTGACGTCTGCAACACCACGACGGCAGACGATTTTTATACCGGCGGCCGCTCCGCACTGCGCGGCGGCACGACGATGGTCATTGACTTTGCCTGCCCGAACAAGGGCGAAACGCTGCAATACGGCCTAGACCTATGGCATAAAAAGGCCGACGGCCGCACAGCCTGCGACTACGGCTTCCACATGACCATCGACGACTGGAACGACGAGATTATCGCCGAGCTGCCCGCCATGTTCGAGCAGGGAATCAGCTCGTTTAAAATGTACATGACCTATCCCGCCATGATGATCGGCGACGAGTCGATGTTCAAGGCGCTGCAAAAGCTCAGGGAGCTCGGCGGCATCGCGGGCGTCCATTGCGAAAATGCGGGCGTCATTGACGCGCTGATCTCCGAGAGCAAGGCGGCAGGCGAGCTCTCGCCTGAGGCGCATCCGAAGTGCCGTCCCGCCATTCTGGAGGCCGAGGCCATCAGCCGTCTGCTGAAGATGGCGGAGGTCGCAGATACCCCCGTCGTCATCGTGCACCTGTCCAGTGAGGCCGGCCTGCGCGAGATCGAGGCGGCGCGCGCCCGCGGCCGCAAGGTCTATGTCGAGACCTGCCCGCACTACCTGCTGCTGGACGATTCGCGCTACAGCCTGCCCGACTTTGAGGGTGCAAAGTACGTCTGCGCGCCTCCGCTGCGCAAGGAAAGCGACAACGCAGCGCTCTGGACGGCACTGGAGAACGGCGAAATTCAGACCGTTTCCACCGACCATTGCAGCTTTACGCTGAAACAGAAGGCCGCCGGACGCGACGATTTTACCAAGATCCCCGGCGGTATGCCCGGCGTGGAGACGCGCGGCGTGCTGCTGTACACCTACGGCGTCGCCACGGGAAGAATCAGCGCCGAGCGTATGGTCGAGGTCCTGTCCGAAGCGCCTGCAAAGCTCTACGGCGCCTTCCCGCGCAAGGGACATCTCGCCGTCGGCGCGGATGCGGACATCGTTGTCTATGACCCCGAGGGCACCACGAGGATCACCGCCGCCGATCAGGTGGCCAACGTCGATTACGCGCCCTACGAGGGCACAGAGATCGCCGGTCATATCGCGCAGGTCTGGCTGCGCGGCAAGCTCTCCGTCGAGGATGGCAAGGTGCTCGCCGACCGCGGCGGCCAATACATCCCGCGCGGCAAGTGCTGCCTGTAAAAATGAAAGTAACAAGCGCTCCGGAAGGGAAACCGGAGCGCTTGCAGTAGGATCATACGATGAGAGAAATTGTGGAAATTACAGATTTTTCCGACCCGGCGCTGGATGTCTACGCGCGCCTGACGGAAAATCAGCTGGTCAACCGCGCTGAGCCGGAGAAGGGACTGTTCATTGCCGAAAGCCCGAACGTGATCGAGCGCGCGCTGGACAGCGGCTGCGTTCCGATATCGTTTCTGATGGAAACGCGCTATGTCGCCGGACAGGGGAGGGTGCTGCTCGCGCGCTGCGCCGATGTCCCGGTCTACACCGCGCCGCTGCACGTTTTGGAGCAGCTCACGGGCTACCATCTGACGCGCGGGATGCTGTGCGCCATGCTTCGCCCGCCGCGTCCGACGCTGGAGGCGGCAACTGCGTCCGCCCGCCGCGTGGCCGTGCTGGAGGAGGTCATGAACCCGACCAATGTCGGTGCCATCTTTCGCTCCGCCGCGGCGCTCGGCATGGATGCCGTGCTCCTGACCCCCGGCTGCAGCGACCCGCTCTACCGTCGCGCCGTCCGCGTCAGCATGGGCACGGTGTTTCAGATCCCGTGGACGTATGTGGAGACGGACTGGCAGGCGCGGCTGCATGCGCTCGGCTTTCAGACGGCGGCCATGGCGCTGTGCGACGATTCCGTGCCGCTGTATGCTCCGGCGCTCTCCCGCGCCGGAAAACTGGCCATTGTCCTCGGCACGGAGGGCGACGGCTTGGCGCAGCGCACGATCGAAGACTGCGATTTTACCGTCCGCATCCCGATGCTGCACGGTGTCGACTCGCTCAATGTCGCCGCCGCAAGTGCGGTGGCGTTCTGGCAGCTCGGCCTGATGAGCGCAATCCACGAAACGGAAGGGGGAGAGGGCCATGGTTTTTGAAGTGACGACCCTCGACGCACCGGAACTGGCGCTCTTTGCCCGCCTCACCGAGGCGCAGCTGCGCAATCGTTTGGAGCCGGAAAAGGGCATTTTTATCGCTGAAAGCCCCAAGGTTATCGGCACGGCGCTGGAGGGCGGCTATGAGCCGGTAGCTTTTTTGATGGAGCGGCGGCATATCACAGGCGATGCCGCGCCGCTGCTGGCGCGCTGCGGTGACGTCCCGGTTTATACCGGCGAAGGTGCGCTGCTGGAAAACCTGACTGGCTTCCGCCTGAGCCGCGGCGTCCTGTGCGCCATGCGGCGTAAGCCGCTGCCGCCGCCCGAGGCCGTGCTCGCGGGGGCAAGCCGCGTTGCCGTATTAGAGGGTGTGGTCGACGCGACCAATGTCGGCGCGATTTTCCGCTCGGCGGCGGCGCTGGGCGTGGACGCCGTGCTGGTCAGTCCGACCTGCTGCGACCCGCTCAACCGCCGCGCCGTCCGTGTCAGCATGGGCACGGTGCTGCAAGTCCCATGGACACAGCTGGGCGAAAGCGGCACGGACTGGGCAGAAACCGGACTGCCGCTGCTGCGCCGCCTCGGCTTTGCCACCGCCGCCATGGCGCTGAGCGACCGCTCCATCCCACTCGATGACCCGCAGCTGGCCGCGCAGGAGCGGCTGGCCATCGTCCTCGGCGCGGAGGGCGACGGTCTGCGCCCGACGACCATTGACGGCTGCGACTTTACCGTGCGCATTCCGATGTACCATGGTGTGGATTCCCTCAATGTTGCCGCCGCCAGCGCCGTCGCCTTCTGGGAGCTGCGCCGCCGCGCAAAATAACACATTGACTTCTTAGAAAATTGTGATATGATAAACAAAACAAAATTGGAGGGATAGAAAATGGATTCTTCGGCAGCAGCAGTAGCTCTCGGCATCCTCAGTGTTTATCTGGTGGTATGCTTACTGATTTTTGCTGTGCTTATTGTATGTTATGTCTTTACCGGCATTTCGCTGTACCAGATCGGAAAGCGCCGTGGCCTGCGAAATTATGGTCTTGCGTGGGTCCCGCTCGGAGACACTTGGATGATCAATGCCATCGGCGACCAATATGAGACGATCCGCACCGGGAAAAAGCAGCGCCTCCGCTGGTGGGCGCTCGGCTTGGTTGGCAGCGCACTGGTGCTTTACGTTGTAGTATTTACGGTAATGTTTTCGACGATGGTTCGTTTCGCTCCGCTTTCCGGAATGGAGCTGAACCCTGCGCAGACGATGTCGCTGCTCTCCTCGTTTTTTGCGATATTCGCCATTATGGTAGTGGCAAAGGGCGTGATGCTTGCCGGCGCTGTGCTGACCTGCATCAACCTTTACCGTCTCTACCGTTCGGCCAAGCCGAACTGCGCGGTGGCGTTCCTTGTTCTCTCAATCGTATTTAACGTTGCAATGCCGTTCTTCCTCTTTGCATGCCGGAGGTATGACGCGCCAATCGAGTACGTTCGCGATCCGGTTTCGCCGCAGACTCAGCCCCCCGTTCAGCAGCTGACCGCTGCGCCGCAGCCCGCACCGGAAGCACAGCCCACCACAGAAGCAGCACCGGTCGAGCAACCCAAGCCGGTTGAACAGGCCGCCCCCGCTCCGGAGGCGAAACCGGCCGAGCCGACTGCTACGGAAGAACCCAAACCCGCCGAAGCAGCAACGCCCGCCGAACAAGCCGCTCCCGCAGAGGAAGCAACGCCTGACGACACAGCTTCTTCGGAACAATAATAAAAAACCAAAGCCGCAGTATCCAGACAGGATACTGCGGCTTTACTATAGTGATTGGATGCTACAATAGACGCCGTAGGGGCGCTCATCGAGCGCCCGCCCCTGCGCCGCAGCGCATCGTTCTGGCTTGCTTTGCAGCAAAATCAACATGCCACGGGCGGTCAATGACCGCCCCTACGGCGGGAAGGGAAGGCTCGACCACAATGAACAGGCTTATTCGTCTGCATTCGTCGGGTCGTAGTTGACGATGACGCCCATGTCGGTCAGCACCTTGACGTCCTTGACCTTGGTGCCAAAGGCATTGACCTGCACCAGCAGGTAGCACGGCGACAGACATGCGACATCCTCGATGTTTGCGTTATAATCAACGTCCACATACGTCAGCTCCGGCAGCCCGATGAGGGCGGTGACATTTTCCAGCTGGTTGTACGATGCATAGATCTGCTGCAAATGGAAGGTGACCTCCAGCTTCGGCAGGGTGGTGATCTGGTTGTGGCTGATGTCGAGATAGGCCAGATTCGGCATCGAGGCGATCACGTCGATGCTCGTTAGCTGGTTATTTGCCAGCTCCAGCCGCGTCATTTTGTCGCACACAGCCAAGGGCGAGACGTCGGTAATGCTGTTGTGCGAGGCGGTGAATTCCTGCAGCTGCTTCATCTCCGCCACCGCGGCCACGCCGGAAAGCGCATTGTTGTCCACCCGCAGCGCCGTCAGATTGTACGAGGTCGTCAGCGGGGAGAGGTCCGTCACGTTGTTGCCGCGCAGGTTCAGCGTCACAAGCGAGCGCATGCCGGACAGTGCGTTCAGAACGGTCACGGCATTGCTCTCCAGATTCAGCTCCGTCAGTGACTGGAAGCCGGAGAGCACGGTGATGTCCGAGATGCTGTTGTTCGAAAGATCAAGCGTTTCCAGCGCCGGAATACCGCCGAGGCTCTGGATGTTCGACAGGCCGCAGCCTGCCAGCTTGAGCACCTTCAGCTCCTTCAAATCACCGATAAGCGACAGCATGTCCGCCGAAAGGATGCAGCCGGAAAGATCCAGCTCCTCCAGCACGGTGATGTATTGCAGGAAGGAATAATCCTCTGCCGGACTGTCGTTGATGATGAGGGTTTGCAGATTGGTAAAGTAGCGCAGGTCAGAGTAATCGGTCACGTCCTCCGGCATGGTCAGCTCGGTGATCTTCCACGTATCCTCGGTCGTGACGGTCTCCGTGCGCGGGATATAGAGCGTGTCGCGGACATAGGCCTCCAGCTCGGGGCTGGCAAAGGTGATCTCCTCCACCACGCCGACAATGAGATAATCTCCCTCAATCAGCGGGCTGACGAGGCCGTTGTTTCCGACGACCAGCGCCTGAACGTGCGTCTGTCCTGCGGGCAGCTCGACCGGCGCTTCATAGGCCGGGGTGGAAAGACTGGGATATTCGTCCGTCAGGGAGTAGTAGACCTGCCCCTCATCGCTTTGCAGGATGAGCGAGACAAGCTCATCGTACTCACCCGGCTCCGGCGAGAGCACCGGCGCGGCCGGACGCATGGCATCCAGCTCGGCCTGCACGGCCGCGTCCGTAATGGAATCGGACATTTTCTGCGCGTCCATCAGCTTGTCCTGCGCGATATAGACGGACGAGAGCTTCATATAAAGCGCGGCGGACGGCGCTGCCTTGATGGCGTTGACGAGCGAGCGCTCCGCCTGCGTATAGTTGCGGTCATCGGCAATGCACGCGTCTGCCAGTGAAAGCACATACTCCGGATTGGACGGATCCATTTCCGCGGCGTGGGTGTAGTAGAAGATGGCGCGGGAGTATTTTCCCTTTTCCATGGCGCTGCTGCCGAGGGCGGCAAGGTTTTTCGGCGTCCAGAGGAAGTAGTACAGTCCGAACAGCAGTGCTCCGACCAAAACGAGAACGAGCAGAGTGATCAACGCTTTTTTCATGTGTATGACTCCTATCAAAGGCAGGCGCCGCACGGCGGCGCTTGCGGCAAATATTCTAAAAATTCACTTTATTATACCGCGAACGGGAAATGAAGTCAATGAAAAAACGCGAAATTCGTCGAGCCGCCGCCGGAAAAGCATGGCAAAGCGCCCGGTGCAGGGATGCACCGGGCGCGTGAAGGGACGGGGGATGCGGATTGCCGCGGCCCTTTCAGGGCCTCGCAATGACAAATGCGGAGGCGTGCCGTGGAACGGGGACTGCTGTTTACAGCTCGGCGGCTTGCTCCTCGGCGGCGGCGATCTCCTTGCCGGCGCGCAGGATCGTGAGACTGTAAAGCGCTGTCGCGGCAAACAGCAGAATGGCGCTGAAAATGGAGGCGACAAAGTCGCCCGTGCTGAAGCTGGAATATGCCTCAAGACGATAATACTGCGGATTGACAAATTGCAGCACCTGCAGAACCATGCTCGCAGCGACCGGGATGATCTGCAGCGAAAGCACAAAGGCCGTCGCCTTGTAAGACACGGCGCGTGAGGCCTTGCCCCACATGGCAAGCTCGCGCTGCACGCCGAGCAGCCGCACGATCGCGCCATAGGCCACCGCAGTCATGACCAGCGTGATCACGGACAGCAGGTTGAACTGTGCCGCAGCGTAAAGGATCACCGCGAAAAACAGATTCAGGCACATCAGCACCAGAACGACGATGCAGTACGTGCGCAGCACCGTGAAGGGCTTGCGCCCCAGCAGCTTACCGCGTCGCGCGCGGGAGACCAGCATGACCTGCGGCAAAAATTGCAGCAGCCACACGCCGATCGAAAGCAGCAGGGCAAATCCGATGATCACGTAAAAGATCGTATTGAAAAATCCGTCGTATTCCGTCAAGCCAACATTGCCGCTCAGCCCGGAAATCTCATACAGTGACTGGCGGTACTCCGGCAGCGCCGCCAGATATTCTAAAACGGTGGTCGCTACGGAAAACACGGCGTTGACCATGGCAGTCACCAGCGCAGCGAGCATCAGCTTTGAGGCAAACACGCGCGAAAGCGCACGGTAGCGCGGCATATCCGGCAAGACCTCCGCCATGCGGCGCTCCACCGCGGTATTTTCAGCCATAAATTTTACCCCTCTTTCGGTGAAATTTTAAATATGATATCATAAAATCATAGCCCCGTCAACCGGAACAAACCGGAAAGTAATCGCCCCGCCGAACCCAAAACGGGCGGCGGGGCAGGAAAGTGCGGTCATTGTGCGGGCTTGTAGCTATCCTTCAGGCTGACCGAGCGGTTGAAGACCAGATGGTCTGCCGCGCAGTCCTTGCTATCCATGCAGAAGTAGCCGACGCGCATGAACTGGTACGACGGCGCGTTGTGTGCGGCGCGGCCCTCGCCCTCGGCGTCGTAGCGGCGGGCATCCTCGACCAGCGCGGCCTCAACCTTGCAGCCGTGCAGCACGGCCAGCGATTCCGGATTCAGGCAGTCGAGGAAGTCCTTGTCCGGGCTGTCGGGCTGTGCGTCGGAGAACAGATTGTCGTACAGGCGCACCTCGGCGTCGACGCAGGAGGCGGCGTCGACCCAGTGAATCGTCGCGCCCTTGACCTTGCGGCCGTCGGCGGGGTTGCCGCCGCGGGAGAGAGGATCATACTCGGCGTAGACTTCAACGACATTGCCGTTTTCATCCTTCCTGCAGCCGGTTGCGGTGACAAGATACGCGCCTTTGAGCCGCACCTCGTTGCCCGGATACATCCGCTTGTACTTCGGAATCGGGGTCTCGAGGAAGTCCTCCGCCTCAATCCAGAGCTCACGGCTGAAGGTAATGGTGTGCGTGCCCTGCTCGGGGTGGACGGGGTTATTTTCTACCTCAAAGGTCTCGGACTGTCCCTCGGGATAGTTCGTCAAAATGAGCCTGACGGGATGCAGCACGGCCATGGTGCGCTCGGCAGTTTCGTTCAGATCCTCGCGCAGGCAGTGCTCCAAAAAGCCGTATTCAATTGTGGAGGCAGCCTTGGCCACGCCGATGCGCTCGCAGAATTCGCGGACGGCGTGGGACGTATAGCCCCGGCGGCGCAGACCGCACAGCGTGGGCATGCGCGGGTCGTCCCAGCCGGAAACACGGCCGGTCTCGACCAGCAGGCGCAGCTTACGCTTGGACATGACCGTGTGGTCAATGCCGAGGCGGGCAAATTCGATCTGCCGCGGCTTTGCGGGTAGGTCGCAGTGCTCGACGACCCAGTTGTACAGCGGGCGGTGCGCCTCGAACTCCAGCGAGCACAGCGAGTGCGTGATATGCTCCATCGCGTCCTCGATGGGGTGGGCAAAGTCATACATCGGGTAGATGCACCACTTGTCGCCGGTGGCGTGGTGCGGCATGTGATTGATGCGGTAGATGGCAGGATCGCGCATGTTGAAGTTGCCGGAGGCGAGGTCGATCTTCGCGCGCAGCGTCATCGCGCCGTTCGGGAACTCGCCCGCCTTCATCCGGCGGAAGAGGTCCAGCGACTCCTCCATCGGGCGGTCGCGGTAGGGGCTTCTGGCCGGGGTGGTCAGATCGCCGCGGTATTCGCGCATTTGCTCCGGAGTCAGCTCGCAGACGTAAGCCAGCCCCTTCTTGATGAGCTCCTCGGCGCATTCGTACATCTTGTCAAAATACTGCGAGGCATAGTAGAAGCGGTCGCCCCAGTCAAAGCCGAGCCAGTGGATGTCCTGCTGGATGGCGTCGACGTACTCGACGTCCTCCTTGGTGGGGTTGGTGTCGTCCATGCGGAGGTTGCAGATGCCGCCGAATTTTTCCGCCGTGCCGAAGTCAATGCACAGCGCCTTGCAGTGGCCGATGTGCAGGTAGCCGTTCGGCTCGGGCGGGAAGCGGGTGTGCACCGTCATGCCCTCAAACTGGCCGCCGGCCGCGATGTCCTCTTCCACAAACGCTTCGATAAAGTTTTTCGATTCCGCCATAGCGTCATCCTCCTGAGAATCCTGAGAATATTCAACGGACATTATAGCGCATTTTTCCCGGTTTGGCAACGCAATTGTGCCAATTTCGGTGAAAAAACTTTCCTGTGGCGAAAAATTTGAAAACAATCTGTGAAAAAACGAAATTTTGGTTGTCAAGCGGGCGAAATTATTATAGAATAGATGCGAGAAATTTTGAACATAAGGAGTGGTTCCCCATGAACGAGCCGAAGTACCGCCGCGTGCTCCTCAAAATCAGCGGAGAGGCGCTGGCGGGCGATGCGCACCGCGGATTGAATTTTGATGTCATCGGCAGCGTCTGCGATGTAGTAAAAAAATGTGTGGATGCCGGCGTGCAGGTCGGCATTGTTGTCGGCGGCGGCAATTTCTGGCGCGGCCTCAAGGACGGCGGCGACCGCATGGAGCGCACCCGCGCCGACCATATGGGCATGCTGGCGACGGTGATCAATTGCCTCGCGCTGGCCGACAGCCTCGAGCAGCGCAATGTCCCCGTCCGCGTGCAGACCGCGATCGAGATGAATCGCATTGCCGAGCCCTACATCCGCAGCAAGGCCATTCGCCATCTGGAAAAGGGGCGTGTTGTCATCTTCGGCTGCGGCACGGGCAATCCCTTCTTCTCCACGGACACCGGCGCGGTGCTTCGCGCGGCGGAGATCAATGCCGACGCCATCCTGTTGGCAAAGAATGTCGACGGCGTTTATTCCGACGACCCCAACAAGAACCCCGATGCTGTCAAGTTTGACGAGATCACCTATGACGAGGTGCTTGCAAAGCACCTGTCGGTGATGGACAGCACGGCAACATCCCTGTCGATGGACAACCACATTCCCATCATTCTCTTCGCGCTGGCCGACCCGGAAAATATCTACCGCGTCGTGATGGGAGAAAAAATCGGAACAGTTGTTAAGGAGGAAAAATAACATGACAGTAGATTTTAAAGAATTCACCCGAAAGATGGACAAAACGCTGGACATTCTGCAGGAGGACTTCGGCGCGATCCGCGCCGGCCGTGCCAACGCCCGTGTGCTCGACCGCATTGTCGTGGAATACTACGGCGTCGATACTCCCGTCGGTCAGGTCGGCACCATCTCCTCGCCCGATGCCCGTACCCTCGTCATTCAGCCGTGGGACGGCTCCCTGCTCAAGAAGATCGAAAAGGCCATCCAGACCTCCGATCTCGGCATCAATCCCCAGAACGACGGCCGCGTGATTCGTCTTGTCTTCCCGCAGCTGACCGAGGAGCGCCGCAAGGAGCTGGCCAAGCAGGTCAAGAAATACGGCGAGGACGGCAAGGTTGCCGTCCGCAACATCCGCCGCGACGCCATGGACTATATCAAGAAGCTCAAGAAGGACTCCGAGATTACCGAGGATGACCAGAAAAAGGCCGAAAAGGATCTGCAGGAGCTGACCGATAAGTATATCAAGAAGGTCGACGAAGCCTGCGCAGTCAAGGAAAAGGAACTGATGGAACTTTAAGACAGTAAATTTTTTGCTGTCCCGTCCTTGCGTAGGGGCCGATGCCTACATCGGCCCGTGCAGGTACGATCGGTTCTGCGTCCGGAATTCGCGGCGCGATGTGGGCATCGCGCCCTACGCAGAGCTGGAAGCCGTCTGCGCTTTTCGCAACATCCCCAATTATTATTTGACCACCGGAACGGCCGGGTCGGCCTGCCGCGACGCGGTGCAGACCCGGCGGTTCTTTCATTTGGAGACTTGTTATGCTATTCAGAAAACCAAAGCCTGCGCCGCAGCGGGCGCTCCCGACGCATATTGCCATCGTGATGGACGGTAACGGCCGCTGGGCAAAGCGCCGCGGCCTGCCGCGTCAAGCCGGTCATAAGGTCGGCGCGGAGGCCTTTCGCACCATCGCCAACTACGCCAAGTCCATTGGCCTGAAATATCTGACGGTCTACGCCTTTTCCACAGAGAACTGGAAGCGCGCACCCGAGGAGGTCGAGGCCATTATGGAGCTTCTGGAGCGCTATCTCAGCGAGGCCATCCGCGACATGGAGAAAAACAAGGTGCGCTTTTGCTTCTTCGGCGATCTTTCCCGCCTTTCTCCGGAGCTGCAGGAAGAGGCGCGCGTCGCTGCCGAGCGATCAAAGCAGTACGAGGGCGTGCAGGTCAACTTCTGCCTGAATTACGGCGGCCGCGCAGAGATTCTCCGTGCTGCGCAGCGCTTTGCGAAGGACTGCCTGGAAGGAAAGTGTCGTCCCGAGGATTTGACGGAGGAGCACTTTTCCGACCTCATGTACTCGGCGGGCGTTCCCGACCCGGAGCTGGTCATTCGCCCGGGCGGCGAGCTGCGGACGTCAAATTTTCTGTTATGGCAGTCTGCCTATGCCGAATACTATTTTCCGGACGTCCTTTGGCCGGACTTCGGCACGAAGGAGCTGGACGCAGCG
>CAKTZP010000053.1 GCA_934636045.1 uncultured Oscillospiraceae bacterium | reverse complement strand
AACGGCAAGGCAGAATTTGATGCAGAGAAAGTGAGGTTCCTGCGGCTGCGAGATCGGACGGTGTGCCGTTGCAGGGGTCGAGGCCCACATCGGCCCGCGTGGGCGATCGATTCTGCATCCGGTCTTCGCGACGCGATGTGGGCATCGCGCCCTACGCAGAATTTTGGATTAGGCGCAGCATCTGTCGATTCCTGCGTAGGGCGGGCTGCCCTCAGCCCGTCGCTGTTCGCACCTTCGATTTTACTGCAAACCGTATCGCAACATGCGCTGCGGCGTGAGGCTCGGGACGTCGAGGACGCCGTCCCCTACAGGCCGGGGTCGGAGGTGTGCACCTTGTAGGGGGCGGCGTCCTCGACGCCCCGCCCTACGCAGAATTTTGGATTGGGCGCAGCATCTGTCGATTCCTGCGTAGGGTGGGCTGCCCTCAGCCCGCCGGGGGGCCTGTTGATTTTGCTGAAAGAAGGAGTGATCACATGAGGAAAAGCGGGTCGGCCCTGCGGTGGATGACGTTGGCGGTGCTTTGGCGGCGGAAGGGGGTCAGTCTGCTGCTCCTGCTGCTGGCGGCGCTGGGTGTGTTCTCGGCGGCGCTGTTACAGAACCTTGCGCTGCGGCAGGAACGCGCGATGGCGGACATGATCGAAAACACGCCGATCCACTGCGTCGTCACCGATGCGCAGGGCGCGTCAAGCAACAAGCTTAACATGGTCAGCGCCTTTGTCGACATGCTGATGGGCTACCGGCACGAGCGCGGCTGCTACGCCGACGAGGGCGCGAAAAACGTCCGCGCCAAGGCCTCAATGCTCCTGCAAAGTCCGAAGGACACGACCCTCTGCCGCATCCTGAGCCTTGCTTCGGACAGCGCGTTCGACGCAGTTTCCGGCGCGGAGGTCACGTTCTTCAACGGCTGGTCGGAGGACCTGTTCGGCGGCACGGAGCGCGTCTGCGTCGTCCCTGAAAGTATGCTCCTGACGGCGCAGACAGACGCAGACGGTGACCCCGCCGTCACGATCGACTACATCGGCGACCCTGTTCCATTAAAAATCGTCGGCACAGTCCGCGGGCAGACGGGCACGACGATCTGGTGCCCGTTTTACGCGACGATGCAGGACGGTCAGTCGGAGAGCTTTTACGTCGATTCCTGCTCGTTCGACATCCGCGACAACACGCGTTTAGAGGAATGTAAGACGGAAATTTATAAGACGTTCGTCGTGCCGAAGCTGACCAATCAGCTCAACTGGAAAACCTACGGCGTGATCGTCCACGACGAGGAATTCACCGCGTCGGTGAGCGAATTTGAGTCGAATCTCAAGACGCTGCGCCTGCTGCTGCCGATTTTGCTGGCGCTGTTCGCAGGCGTGGGCTTCCTCGCGGCGTACCTGACCACGCGCGGGCGCAAACGCGAATTTGCGGTCATGCGCTGCATCGGGCGCAAGCAGCTCGGTATTTTCGGGCAGGTGTTCGGCGAGGAGCTGCTGCTGGCGCTGCTCGGTGCTGCCATCGGCGCGGGGGTCGCCTTTGCCATCGAGGGCAACTACCCGCTTGACGCTGTCAGGAGCGCGGGACTGCTGCTGGGGCTGTTCCTGCTCGGCGCGGCGGTGGCGTGCTTTGTGGTCACAAATGTCAATGTAATGAAACTTATGAAAGCGGAGGATTGAGCATGGAACGCTTGGAAGCAAAGGATGTGCGCTACGAATATCGCACGAAAACGCAGGTCGTCCGCGCCGTCAACGGCGTGAGCTGCACGTTCGAAACGGGCAAGGTCTATGCCGTCGTGGGCGCGTCGGGCAGCGGTAAGACGACATTTTTGTCCCTGCTGGCGGGGCTGGACGTGCCGGTCGGCGGCTCGATCGACTTTGACGGCAAGTCCACCACCGACCTTGACCGCGACGCGTACCGGCTGGAGCACGTGTCGGTCATTTATCAGAATTTCAACCTTTTCTATCATCTTACAGTGCTGGAAAATGCCGCCTATCCGCTCTATGTGAAGAAGATGCCGAAAAAAGAGGCGGACGAGATCGCGCGGCAGATGTTAGAGCGCGTCGGGCTGACGCCGGAGCAGCTCACGCGACTGCCGAATATGCTCTCTGGCGGCGAGCAGCAGCGCGTTGCCATCGCGCGGGCGCTGGCCTCGGGGACGGAGCTGATCCTTGCGGACGAGCCGACGGGCAACCTCGATAGCGAAAACAGCCGTAACATCGTCGAAATCCTGCGCTCTCTCGCGCACGACGAAAACCGCTGCGTCATCGTCGTCACGCACGACCCCGAGGTCGCCGCCGCGGCCGACGTGCGCCTGAACATGCGCGATGGCAAACTCGTCGACGCCGCAAGCTGAGCGGGCGGTTCCCTTCCGGTCGCGTTTCCGCTTGGCACGCCGCCGACCGTCGCGGCCGAACCGCAAAAAACACGCCGCCTCCCCACTTGTCATTGCGAGGTTTGCGCAGCAAACCGTGGCAACCTCGTGATGGGAGGCCGGTTCGGAGGGGAACGGATTGCCACGTCGCTGCGCTCCTCGCAATGACAAGGTCGGGAGTTCTCACCGGTCTGCGGCTTCGCAATGACAAGGTCGGGAGTGCCCACCCGTCTGCGGCTCGCAATAACACGCTTGGCGGCATTTGTAAATCATCCCGAACAATGCGCAAAAAATCCCGGCTGCATGTACTGCAGCCGGGATTCCTTCTGCTTTATTCGGCTTCCTTGACGACGGCGCAGCCTTCGACGAGGTTTGCCATGACAAGCGTACCGTGGATGGCCATTTGGCGCTCCATGAGGTCGGTGAGGATGACCATGTCGCCGTCACATTCGATCTTCATGACGTTTTGCATGGCAACATTTTCCTTTTTCAGCTCGTTTTTATACACCGTAGAGAGACACATTTGTCTCGCCTCCTTACTTCAGCGCGGCCAGCACCGTGGCCAGACGCAGGTTGCCCTTTTCAAACTCACTCACGGCGGCCCGCACCTGCTCGGCAGCGGCGCGATTGCCCAGCTCCTCGAGCTTCTGCGCCAAGCCGGCCAGCTCGTTGGCGTGCGCGGCGTTGTGGTTGACCATGTACTGCATCAGCGCAAGCGTCTCCTGCATCGGATCGCAGCCGCCGCAGGTGCCGCACTCGTGCGTGCAGTCGTGGCTGTGCTCGTGGCTGTGCTCGTGGCCGGTCAGGTCGCCGTCGGCATGGGTGTGCGCGTGATCGCCGCCCTCGTGGACATGCGCGTGCACGTGCTCATGGGTGTGCTCCACGCCGTCGTGCGTGTGGGCGTGGATATGGACGTGCGTATGCTCGCCGTCTTCATGAAAACATACGTTATACTTCAACATAATTCCAGCTCCTTGCTGCATTTTTCTTTATTATATCCCGATTCCGCGGGCTTGTCAATCCGCTACTCTAAAGTACGATCAAATGAATCTTTCGCCTCTCTGCTCCCTGTTTCGCCCGTTGCAACAAATTCATTGCATTACCAATGTGCCGCACGTAGCAGATGATGCTGTCCGCTGTATGAATCATGTACTCGTTGGCCAATCGAATGGCCAGTCGCTTCAGCACGGTTTCAAGTGGCGGATAAAAAGTTCCGTCGAACCCGTCGGGCACACTATAAGGCCAAATCTCCGGATGGTACGGTAGCAAAAGCAGCGGTTGTATTTCCGGATGCGTCTTTTTAACCGAGCGCAGTACGCCGATTGCAATTTGATCGAATGACCCGCGGCAGCCAACAAAAAAGTGTCGCGCTCCTTGCCGAATTTCCTCCTCAATCTTGCGTTTTAAGTCTTCTGCAATTTCTTCCGGTGTGTCTGCGTGCCCAAACAAAAAGCAGCGCTCATCCATTTTCTCCACCACCACTTGTATAATTATCGCATTAATAATACGATAATTATAATGCAAGTAATGGGTTCAAGTCAATGCAAACTTTCCCTAAACTAATGGTAATAGAATCCATTGGTGGTGTGCATAATGAAGGAAAAACAAGAACTTGACCGCATGGTCGGCGGAAATATCAAGCGAGAGCGTATTCGTGCTGGGTATACGCAAGAGCAATTTTCAGAAATGATTGGCCTTGGAACAAAATCCCTCTCCGCCATCGAACGCGGGACGGTCGGCGTTTCATTGACCACGCTGCTAAAAATTTGTGACACTTTGGCCGTATCTACCAATGCGCTGCTTCGCGCACCCTCGCATGAAAATGATGTACAGGCGCTCACTGCCCAACTTGAAGCTCTGACACCGGAACAACTCGCAATCGCAGGCGATGTTCTTCACCGTTTAATGGACGCATTTGCTCTCTAACTCTATTGATAACCCCCGACCGGGCGCGGAAGGCCTCCGGTCGGGGGTTTTTTATTCGATGATGTCCGCCGATTCGATGGGGACGGCGGCGGCGAGGGCGGCGGGGGTGGTCTCCAGCATCATGCCGACCTTGCCGGCGCTGAAGCAGATGCGCTCAAAATTTGCGGCGCTCCGGTCGATGACCGTCGGGAAGAGCTTTTTCATCCCGATGGGGCTGCAGCCGCCGTGGATGTAGCCGGTCAGCGGCAGCAGATCGCGCTGATGGAGCATGGCGACGGCCTTTTCGCCCACGGCCGCGGCGGCTTTTTTGAGGTTCAGCTCGGCCTCGACCGGAATCATGAAGACGTAGTGCCCGCCGCTTTTGCCGGTGGTGACGAGGGTCTTGAACACGCGCTCGGGCGCAACGCCGATCGTCCGCGCGACCTCCGCGCCGCTCAGCGCGCCGCCCTCATAGGTGTGCGTCGTATATTCCAGCTTTTTCCGATCCAATTGCCGCATGGCATTCGTTTTTTCCATGGTGTTCCTCACTTTCTGCGGGTCTGCGCGTCTTTGTTTGACGTGCGCCGTTTCCATTTCCGTCGCTGCGGGAAGTTATTTTTTCACAACGATCCATTCATCGTTTTTCAGGACATACTGAAATTCCGTTAGCGTATCGCTTAATATGACTTCGATCATTTCGTCGAAGTCCTCCACCAAATTCACATTGGAAAGCTCTGAGCGCTTGACCCAATACATCTTGCCTTCCTCGGAGTCCCTGACCTCGCCTTCAAACTGATCCGTCTCAAAAAGAAATACGAGATAGCGGCCGCCGTCGATCGGAAACTGCTTTACGCCGCAGAGGCGCGGCGCTTTGATCGTAAGCCCGGTTTCTTCCTTCATTTCTCGGATGACGGCATCGACGATCGACTCTCCCGGCTCGATATGCCCGCCCGGAAAAGTGAAGCCTTCCCAATCCTTCTTGACCCGGTCCTGCAGCAAATAGCGGTCCTCCTGATGGATCAGACAGATCACGGTAAGCTCTACTTGTTCTGTTCGCATGATTTCACCAAATCTTTCACGATTCTTTTCTTTCCCTCGAAAGCAAGACGACCGTCTCTACGTGCGCGCAGCGGGGGAAGAGGTCGACGGCTTCAGCGGTTTTCAGGGTGTAGCCTTGGGCGGCGAGGAGCTTGACGTCGCGGGCAAGCGTGGCGGGGTCGCAGGAGACGTAGACCACGCGCGGCGGCGCCATACGCGCGATGGCGTCGATGACGTCGGCGCTCACGCCCTTGCGCGGCGGGTCGACGATGATGACATCAGGGCGGATGCCCTCAGCGGAGAGCTGCTGCGCCGCCTGTCCGGCGTCGGCGCAGAAAAAGCGGGCGTTTTCGATACCGTTTCTCCGGGCGTTTTGCCGCGCGTCGACGATGGCGGCGTCGACGACTTCGACGCCGATGACCTGCGCGGCACGCTTGGCGGCGCAGAGCGTGATGGTACCCGTGCCGCAGTAGAGGTCGAGCACGGTCTCCGCGCCCGTCAGCCCGGCGGCCTCGAGCGCCTTGCCGTAAAGCACCTCGGCCTGATCGCGGTTGACCTGATAGAATGAGCGCGGGGAGATGCAAAAGCGCAGACCGCACAGCTCATCCTCGATGGCCTCCGCGCCCCAGAGGATGCGCGTCGTCTCGCCGAGGACGCTGTTGCCCCGGCGCGTGTTGCAGTTGAGCGCAATGGAGCGCACACCGGGCAGCTCGGCGCGCAGCAGCGCAACGAGCTCCTTTTCCCGTGGCAGGCGCGCGCCGTTGACCACGAGGCAGACGAGAATTTCTCCCGTCGCGGCGGCGTGGCGCACGAAAATGTGGCGCAAAAGGCCGGTATGCGTCGTTTCATCGTAGGGCGCGACGCGGTACTCCCGCGCCCAGCGCAGCACCAGCGCCTTGGCGCGGTCGGCGCACTCGGGCTGGATGCGGCAGCGCTCGACGGGGATGACCTCGTGCGTGCCTTTCTTATAAAAGCCCGCGGTCAGCCCTGCGCCGCGCGGCGCGACCGGAAACTGCGCCTTGTTGCGGTAGCCCTCGCAGGTCTTCGCGCCGGTGATGGGCACGGTCTCGAGCGTCTGCCCGCCGAGGCGGTTCAGCGCATCGCGGACGCGCTGCGCCTTGATCTCGCACTCGGCCTCGTAGGTCAGGTGCCAGAATTCGCAGCCGCCGCACTGCTTGGCATAGGGGCAGTCGCGGTTGACGCGGGCGGGCGATTTTGTTATAATATTCACGATTTTCCCGTGCGCCGCGTTTTTTCCAACGTGCTCGATGCGCAGGTCGTATTCCTCGCCGGGTGCGGCGTTCGGGACGAACACCGCGCAGCCCTCGACGCGGCACACGCCCAGTCCCTCGCTGGTAAAGCCGGTGACGGCGGCGCGGTAGATCTCGTTTTTCTTCAGCATGGCGTTTTCTCCTGTTTCACGTGAAACATTTTCCCTGCGGAACGTTTTTGTGATGCGTCCTTATTGTACCACAGCTTCCGCGATTTCTCAATGAGGTATTTTGCATGTTGACCTATTCCAACTGTATGCTCTGCCCGCGCAGGTGCGGTGTCGACCGTGCCGCGGGGCAAACCGGCTTTTGCGGCATGCCGGCGCAGCTGACGGCCGCGCGCGCAATGCTGCACTATGGCGAGGAGCCGGTCATTGCCGGCTCCTTCGGCACGGGTGCGGTCTTCTTCAGCGGCTGCACGCTGCGCTGCCGATTTTGTCAGAACCGCGAAATTTCGCTGGCGCGCAAGGGAAAGGCGATCTCCTCCAACGAGCTGCGGGAGGTTTTTCTCCGGCTCATCGACGAGGGCGCGCAGAGCATCGATCTCGTCACGCCGACGCATTTTTTGCCGTCCATTCTCCCGGCGCTCACGCCAAAGCTGCCTGTCCCGGTGGTTTACAACTGCGGCGGCTACGAGCGCGTCGAGACGCTGCGGGAGCTGGAGGGACTCGTCGACATCTATCTGCCGGACATGAAATACGCCGACGACGCGCTGGCCGCACGGCTTTCCGGCGCGCCGGACTATTTTGAGGTCGCCGCGGCAGCGATTCAGGAAATGTACCGTCAGGTCGGCGGCGCGGTCATCGAGGACGAGCAGATGCGGCGCGGGGTTTTGATTCGCCACCTCGTCCTGCCGGGCGCAGTTGAAAATTCTCTACGGGTCATCGAATGGGTCGCAGAGACTTTTCCGAAAGGCGACGTCCTCTTTTCCCTCATGAGCCAATACGTCCCGTCGCCCGACCTGCCCGCGCCGCTCAACCGACGGCTGACGCCGGAGGAATATGAGGGCGCGCTCTCATGGCTCGAGCTGTGCGGCATCGAGCAGGGCTTTACACAGGAGCTCGCTGCCGCCACGGACGAGCTACTGCCGGAATTTAATTTTGAGGGTTTAATTTAAAACAAATGTTTGCATTTTCGTGCGCGCTGTGCTATACTATTTAAAAATAAGCAAAGGAGTGCGGAGCATGGGCAGAACCAGCGGAAAGCGCGAGGAAATTCTCGAATTCCTGCGGGAGTTCGTCGCCGAAAACGGCTACGCGCCGTCCGTGCGCGAAATCATGCAGGCCGTCGGGCTGCGCTCCACCGCAACGGTGCACTATCACCTCTCGGCTTTGCAGGACGCCGGACTGCTGTCCGTCGACGGCTCGAAAAACCGCGCCATTTCCCTGCCCGCAGGGCGTGGCCTTCCGGTCATCGGTGTTGTCACAGCCGGCCAGCCGATCTTGGCGACGGAGAACATTGAGGGCTATCTGCCTTGGGACGCCGAGCCGGATTGCTTCGTGCTGCGCGTGCGCGGCGATTCGATGATCAACGCGGGCATCCTGAGCGGCGACAAGGTCGTCGTCCGCCCGCAGCCCACCGCGGAAAACGGCGAGATCGTCGTCGCCCTCCTCGGCGACGAGGCCACCGTCAAGCGCCTGAGCCGCAGGAACGGAGAGGTTTGGCTTCTGCCGGAGAATCCGGACTACGACCCCATCGACGGTACGAACGCCGTCATTTTGGGAAAGGTGAAAACCGTCATCCGCGAGCTTTGAAGTTTTGCCACTGTTTCACGTGAAACAGTGGCGTTTTTTGCGCGGAAAACGGTTGCAAAATCCGGGCAATCGTGGTATGATAGACGAACGAAAACGAAAGGAGGCGGTTGGATGGGCCGCATCATCGCCGTCGTCAACCAAAAGGGCGGCGTGGGAAAGACAACGACAGCGGTCAATCTGACCGCTGCTCTGACGCAGGTCGGGCAGCGCGTGCTGCTGTGCGACTTTGACCCGCAGGCCAACGCCACCAGCGGTCTCGGTGTCAATAAAAAAGCAGTCAGCCACACGGTCTATGACATGATCATCAACGACATCTCTCCCGAAAAATGTGTCGTTTCGACGAAATACGGCAGTGTCCTTCCCTCCGGCGCGGCGCTCGCCGGCGCAACGGTCGAGCTCATCGGCCTCGAGCGCCGGGAATACCGTCTCAAGCAGTGCCTCGACCAGCTTAAGGCGCAGTTTGACTGGATCTTTATCGACTGCCCGCCGTCGCTTGAGCTGCTGACGCTCAACGCCCTGTGCGCCGCGGACGGCATCCTCATCCCCGTACAATGCGAGTACTACGCCCTCGAGGGTCTGTCCGACCTGATGGCGACGCTGCGAGCAGTCAAGCGGCGGCTGAACCCCTCGCTCGAGATCTTCGGCGTTTTGATGACGATGTTCGACGGCCGGACGAACTTTTCCTCCCAGGTTGCGCAGGAGGTGCGCCGCCATTTCCCGGGAAAGGTGTTCACCGCTGCCATCCCGCGCAACGTCCGTCTGGCCGAGGCGCCGAGCCACGGCCTGCCCGTCACGGCCTACGACAAGACCTCGCGCGGCGCAGCGGCCTACCTCGCCGTCGCGCAGGAGATGACCCGGAAGCAGGCGGACGCCTGCAGATGAAAGGAGCGATTGCATGGCTAGCAAGCAACGCGGCCTCGGCCGGGGACTGGGCGCGCTGATCGATGATTTCTCCGCAGAGGAAGCATCCGGCGCGGTCACGACCCTGCCCCTGCAAAAGGTCGAACCGAACCCCAACCAGCCGAGAAAATATTTTGACGAAGAGGAGCTGCAGGCGCTCGCGGATTCCATTGCCGCGCACGGACTTTTGCAGCCGCTGGCCGTCCGCGAAATGGACGGCGGCTTTTACCAGATCATCGCCGGCGAGCGCCGCTGGCGCGCCGCAAGGCTGGCCGGGCTGACGGAGGTTCCCGTCATCGTCGTCGAGGCCGACGACCGCACGGTCATGGAACTGGCGCTGGTGGAAAACCTGCAGCGGCAGGATCTGAACCCAATGGAAGAGGCCGAGGGCTACCGCTCGCTGATGCAGGACTATGGCCTGACGCAGGAGGAGGCGGCCAACCGGGTCGGGAAATCCCGTCCCGCCGTGGCAAACGCCCTGCGTCTGCTGGCGCTGCCCGAGGAGGTGCAGGCGCTCGTCGTGGAGGGCACGCTTTCCGCAGGACATGCGCGCGCCGTTCTGTCGCTGCCGAACGAACGGCTGCAAAAGGCTGCCGCGCAGCGTATCATCGCCCTGCGCCTGTCCGTCCGGCAGGCCGAGGCCATGTGCAAGCGCATGGCGCAGGAGCAGCCACCCGCCGAGACCCCGCCGCAGCCCGCACCCGTCGACTATGTCGGCGAATGCGAAAAGCTGCTGACCCGCCGCCTCGGCCGCAAGGTGCGCATCGTCTGCGGCAAGCGCAGAGGGCGCTTTGAGCTTGACTTTTACGGTCAAGACGACCTGCAGCGGCTCTATGAAGCGCTGCAGCAGCTAAATATCCCGGAGGAACCCAATGACTGAACAGAAAAATACCGAAACCACACCCGCAGAGGAGCCGCTGACCCCGAAAAAGAAGCGCGCAATGCTGGAATATCTGGCGATCATGTTCGCCGTGGCCTTCCTGCTTGTGGCGGTGTCGCTGCTGGTAAAGGTCAGCGCGATGCAGGACGACCTCGACGCCGCCAACACCGGCGCGTCGCTCAACATCAGCGCGCTGGAGGCGCAGGTTGAGAGCATCGGCGCAGAGAATTCCGCGCTCCAGACCGCGCTGGACGACGCGCAGCGCGCGGCCAAGGCCAACGAGCTGCTCCTTTTGTCGCAGGAGGCCGACCAGAGCGGCGACAGCATCGCCTTCCACGGCTATATGGCCGAGCTGGAGGGCTACAGCGACGCGCTGAGCACCCCGGCGCTTACCATCTATCGCACCCTGCTGAACCATCTTACCAAATCGTAATTGCTATATGAGGTGACTATTATGCTCGATATCAAACGGATTAAAGACGATCCCGAAGCGGTCAAGGCCGGCCTTCGCGCAAAGGAGGTCGACTGCGACGCGCAGGTCGACCGCATTCTGGAGCTCGACGCGCAGCGCCGCAGCCTCATCCTCTCCACCGAGACGGACAAGGCCGAGCAGAACCGCGTCTCCAAGGAGATCCCGATGAAAAAGAAGGCCGGTGAGGATGTCGCGCCCATCTTCGCGCGCATGGCGGAGCTCAAGACGCAGATCGCCGCCAACGACGCCAAGCTCGCCGACGTCGAGGCCGAATACCGCACGCTCATGCTGAGTCTGCCGAACCTCCCCGACCCCGACCTCAAGCCCGGCGGCAAGGAAAATAACGAACCGCTGCGCTACTACGGCGAGCCGCACAAGTTCGATTTTACCCCGAAGCACCACGTCGATCTGTGCACCGACCTCGGCCTCATCGACTACGAACGCGGCACGCGGCTGGCCGGCTCCGGCTTCTGGATGTACCGCGGCCTCGGCAGCCGTCTGGAATGGGCGCTGCTGAACTATTTCATCGACTGCCACCTGAACGACGGCTACGAGATGGTCATCCTGCCACATATGCTGGAGTACCAGTGCGGCGAAACGGCGGGCCAGTTCCCGAAGTTCGCCGACGAGGTCTATAAGATTGCCAACCCCACCGACGACCGCATGCATTTCATGCTCCCGACGGCCGAAACCGCACTGGCCAGCCTCCACCGCGGCGAAATTCTGAACGAAAGCGACCTGCCGCACAAGCTGTTTGCCTACACGCCCTGCTTCCGCCGCGAGGCCGGATCCCATCGCGCCGACGAGCGCGGCATGGTGCGCGGTCACCAGTTCAACAAGGTCGAAATGTTCCAGTACACCCTGCCGGAGAAGTCCGACGAGGCCTTTGAGGAGCTCGTCGGCAAGGCCGAAGCGCTCGTGCGCGGCCTCGGCTTCCATTTCCGCACGGTCAAGCTGGCGGCGGGCGACTGCTCCGCTTCGATGGCGCGGACGTATGATATTGAGATCCAGATCCCGTCCATGAACGGCTACAAGGAGGTCTCCTCCGTCTCCAACGCCCGGGACTATCAGGCGCGCCGCGGCAACATCCGCTTCCGCCGCGAGGCCACCGGCAAGACCGAGTTCGTCCACACCCTCAACGGCTCCGGTCTGGCCACCAGCCGCATCTTCCCCGCCATGGTCGAGCAGAACCAGCGCGCCGACGGCAGCGTCGTCGTCCCCGAGGTCCTGCGCAAATATCTCGGCGGTCTGGAGATCATCGAAAAGAAGTAAAAAAACAGCAGGGAAAGCGCTTGCATTCGCGCTTTCCCTGTGCTATACTGACGATAGGAAGAGTGCTGCCGACGAACGGTTGCCTCCCATATTTGGACAGATTACTCCGTCTTGCTCGGGAAAGCTTGGGACGGAGTAATCTTTTTATTTTCTAAAAAGTTACCGATTTCTTTGGTTCTGAACCAGAGAAATGATGGCACAGAGCATGAGCACGAATGCAAAAAGCGCCTCGTATGTAACACAACCCATGCGCATCACCTCCTGTCGGAGGCATCCGTCCGCCGTTGGTGGCAGCACCCGGTGCAGTGCACCGCGGTTATCATAGCACAGTGACACGAAAAACGCAAGCGTTCTTCGTGTCACCTTGCAAAAATAGTGTACTGTTTTCCCTCCTCGGGGCATATGATATCCGGGGAGGGATTTTTATGATGCAGACGGCGAAAAAGAGGACATCGGCGCGGCGGCGATATTGGCTGGCGGCGCTTGCAGCATCGATTGCGGGCAACGCGCTGCATTTTCTTTACGTTGTGCTGCCCAATCCGCTGACCGCATTCATCAGTCCGATCAACGAGAGCGTTTGGGAGCATCTGAAGCTGCTGTTTTTCCCGACGTTAGCCGCGGCGGCGCTGCTGTCGCTGCGGGAGCCGCGCCCGCACCGGCTTTGGAGCGGCTTTTTCGCGGCGCTGCTGGCCGCACCGGCGGCGCTGACCGCGGTCTACTACCTGCTCTCGGCGGGCTTCGGCGTCAAATCGACAGCGGCGGACATCGCGCTGTATTTCGCAGCGATGTTTTTCGGCTTTTTCCTTGCGTATCGGCTGCGCGAAAGCGGTCGGCTGGAGCGCGCGGCGCCATGGCTGCTGCTGCCGGCTGCGCTCTACGGGGCGGCGCTCATTCTATTCACCTTCGCCGCGCCGGAGCTGCCGATCTTTCAGCCGCCCGTCTAGTTGTACGCCGCAGCCTTCCGCGTGCCGCGCCCATATCTTGTGGCGCGCGGGGTGTCGAGTCACAAGTTTTCCGCGTTTGCGGAAAAAAAGAAATTTCCGGTTGACTTTCCATAGGTTCTTGCGGTATAATACCATTTGCATGACTATGTGCAACATTTTTTGATTGCTACGGCTTCGCCGTTGAGCATAATCTAACAGGAGGTGTACACGAGATGCTGCGTACCTATCAACCCAGAAAGCGTCACCGCGCCAA
>CAKTZP010000052.1 GCA_934636045.1 uncultured Oscillospiraceae bacterium | reverse complement strand
GAGAAGGTTTATCATGAGCAGAAGTTCGGCTATCGCGACACGATCTCTGCGCCCGCGAATCCCACCAAGGAGGGTTACACCTTCATCGGTTGGGATAAGGCAATTCCCGAAACCATGGGCAAGACCGCGCTGAGCTTCAACGCCGTTTGGAGCATCAACCAGTACACCCTCGCGTGGGACTTCGACGGCGGCGCGACCACCTCCACGGCCTACACCAGCGGCACGATCGACTATGCAACGCCCATCGTTCCGCCCGCTGCGCCGACGAAGACCGGCTACACCTTCGCCGGTTGGAGCATGGAGGTTCCCGGCACCATGCCCGCGGGTGACCTGACCATCAAGGCCAAGTGGACGGTCAATTCGTACAAGCTGACCGTCGACCCGGCCAACGGCACGCAGGCCACGGAAACCGTGCTGAACTACGGTGCGAAGCTCCCCACCATTGCCGAGCCCACGCGCACCGGCTACACCTTCCAAGGCTGGAGCCCGGCGATTCCGGAAACCATGCCCGCGGACGATCTGACCCTCACCGCGCAGTGGCAGGCCAAGACCTACACCGTGCACTTCGACCCGGCTTACTCCGGCGCGCCGAGCATTCCCGACCAGAGCGTCACCTTCGACGCCAAGTTCGGCACCCTGCCCGCTCCGAAGCGCGAGGGCTACACCTTCGCCGGTTGGTTCAACGGCACAACGCCGGTCACCACCGACACCGTCTGGACGACCGACTCCGGCGTCACCCTGACGGCGCACTGGGAGGTCGGCGAAGCGTATACCATTACCTACGTCGGCACGGAGGCCGGAAAGAACCCGACGCAGTACAACGTCGAGCAAGCCTTCACCCTCGTTAACCCCACCCGCGAGGGCTGGACGTTCACCGGCTGGAGCGGAACAGGGCTGACCGGTGAGGACAACCTGACCGTTACCGTCCCCAAGGGCAGCACGGGCGACCGCACCTACACCGCGCACTGGAAAATCAATCAGTACACCCTCACGTGGGACTTTGACGGCGGCGCGACCGTCTCCACCGCCTACACCAGCGGTACGATCGACTACGGCACGGCCATCACCGCGCCCGAAGTACCCACAAAGACCGGCTACACCTTCGCCGGTTGGGATGCGGAAATTCCAGCGACCATGCCCGCCAAGAGCATGGTCATCAAGGCGCTCTGGACGGTCAATCAGTACACCATCGCCTTCGTCACTGACGGCGGCACGGCCATTGCCCCCATCACGCAGGACTACGGAACGCCCGTCGCCGCCCCGGAAAAACCGACGAAGACCGGCTACACCTTCCTCGGCTGGGACATGGACGTTCCCGCCACCATGCCCGCTGAAAACCTGACCATCACGGCACTGTGGAAGGTCAATCAGTACACCATCACCTTTGACACGGACGGCGGAACACCCATTGCTTCCGTCACCCTCGACTACGGCGCGCCCGTGACCGCTCCGGCCAACCCGACCAAGACCGGCTACACCTTTGCCGGTTGGGACACGGCCATCCCGGCCACCATGCCCGCCAAGAGCATGGTCATCAAGGCGCTCTGGACGGTCAATCGCTACACCATCACCTTCGATACCGACGGCGGCTCCGCAGTCGCCCCCATCACGAAGGACTATGGCGCAGCCGTCACCGCACCCAAGGCGCCGACGAAGACCGGCTACACCTTCCTCGGCTGGGACACGGAGATTCCGACCACCATGCCCGCCGAAAATCTGACCATCAAGGCCAAGTGGAAGGTCAATCCGTACACCATCACCTTCGTTACCGGCGGCGGCACGCCCATTGCCCCCATCACGCAGGACTATGGCACCGCCCTCACCGCGCCCGACGCGCCGACGAAGACCGGCTACACCTTCACCGGTTGGGACAAGCCCTTCCCTGCCAAGATGCCCGCTGAGGACCTGACCCTCACCGCACTCTGGCAGGCCAACCGCTACACCGTCACGCTCGATCCGAACGGCGGCACCGTCACCCCGGAGACCGTCGAGGTCACCTATGACCAGACCTACGGCACGCTGCCGGTGCCCGAGCGCGAGGGTTACACCTTCATCGGCTGGTACGACGGCAACACCGCCATCACCACGGAAACGCCGGTCACCATCACCGCCCCGCAGACCCTTACCGCCCGCTGGAACGCCAAGGGCGATACGCCCTACACCGTGGAGTATTACCAGCAGGAGCTGGTCGGCGACGGCTACACCAAGGTCGACACGCAGCCACTCACCGGTGCGACGGATTCCGTGGCTGAGGCTGTCGTGGTAAGCTACACCGGCTTCACCCTCAACACGGAAAAGAGCACCACCTCCGGCACCGTTACCGCCGATGGGAAGCTCGTCCTAAAGCTTTACTACGACCGCGAGGTCTACACCATCGTCTGGAACGTCGACGGCGTGGAGACCACGGAGGTTTACCGCTACGGCGCACCGCTCGTCGCCCCGGACACCGCAAAGCCCGACGACGACTTCGGCTCCTACACCTTCACCGGTTGGGACACCCCCGTCGACGAGACCGCGGTCAAAAACGCATCCTACACCGCGCAGTACCGCAAGGACTACACCGCCAGCATCGGCCAGACCACCTACCGCACCCTCGAGCTGGCGCTGGAAAAGTCCAAGCCCGGCGAAACCGTCCGTCTGGACAAGGACCTCACGCTTTCGCACGATCTGACCGTCCCCGCCGAGGTCACGCTCCTGCTGCCGTGCGTCGATGACGATCCCGGCTATCTGGAGCGCGACGATTCCAGCGGCGGCACGCTCCTGTTCAATCAGGACGGCACCAGCACCGCCGGTAAGACCGGCGTCGGCCCCGCCGCAGCGCGCTACCGCCTGCTCACAATCGCCGAGAACACCACCCTGACCGTCGACGGTACGCTCATGGTCAACGCCGTTACCGGCCGCCCGGCCGCAGGTCACTACGATCAGGACGTCACCGGCGGCTACGCCGAGATCGTTCTGAACGGCGCGATCGCCGTCAACGGCACGCTGGAAAACTTCGGCTACGTCCGTGGCTCCGGCGTTATCACCGCGAACAACGGCGCCACCGTCGGCGACCTGTACATCGTCCGCAACTGGCGCGGCGGCACGCAGGTCATGGCGGTCGTCCCCTACGCCTACCCCATGAACGAGTACGACCTGCACAACATTGAGGCCAAGCTCATCGTACACAGCGGCGCGAGCTACACCGCCCTGGTCAAAATGTACGCCAAGGGGCAGTACTACTACACGCGCTTCCCGCAGGTCGACCAGTCCAACGGCCTCATCCGCCTCAAGGACGGCGCGGTGCTGACCAAGACCTACGCCGACGGCATCGAGCATTGGGCAATTGACGGCGGCGCGGACTTCTCCAACAGCACGCTCCGCATCACCGGCATCGACCTGTCCACCGGCATGGATTACTTCGTCTACCCCATCGACGGCGACAATACCTTCGACCTGCGCGGCGGCACGTACCGCTTCGTCAATGACTACAAGTTCATGACCGGCGCATCTGTAACCCTGCGCAGCGGCGCGGTGATTGAGGTCACGCCGTCGCATATTCTCGTCTTCTACGACCAGTTTGAGGACGTGAAGAATACAGACGGCACCGAGTACCCCTCTCGCGATCCCGCCGTTCTGACGATCGAAGACGGCGCGCGCCTTGTGAACAACGGCTCGTTTGCCGGCATCGTTGACGGCCGCGAGGACAGTGTTCAGCTCGGCGAGCAGTCTACGCCCCCCGTCACCTACCCCGGCTACCAGAACGAGCCGTGGTACCTCAAGGTTTACGAGGCCAACGGCTACGACAACAGCGTGCGTGAGCTGTACTTCGGTCTGCGCTTTGCCGACCACACGCATACGCTGGTTGAGGTCGCCGCGCTTGACGCCACCTGCACCAAGGACGGTCATATTGCCCACTGGCGTTGCACCGTCTGCGGTCAACGCTTTGCCGACGACCAAGGCACGCAGCAGCTGACGAATGACAGCTGGGTGCTCCCCGCTCTGAGCCATGACCTGCACTATACTGCCAGCGGCGCGGTCATCACTGAGGCCTGCTCCCGTGGCGACCATACCGCCACAGCAACGCTCAGCGCCCAGCCTGCCGTCTACTCCGGCAAGGCCAACGAGACCGCCTCCATCACCTACACAGACGGGTGGAACGGCGGCACACTGACTGTGACCTATCAAAACAACGTCACCGCCGGAACGGCCACCGCGTTGGCTGCCAAGGACGACGCCGTCGCCTCTGTGACCTTCGAAATTGCCAAGTGCAGTGACTACACACTGACCCTCGGCAACCTCGACCAGAGCTACGAGCAGATCTCTGCTGTCACCGCAGCCCTCGCGCCGGAGGATCCGACCGCTACCATCGTCGTCGAATACTTCGTCGACGGCGCATGGACAACAGAGCTTCCGACGGAAATGGGCACCTACCCTGTCCGCGCCCGCGTGACCGAGAGCGACAACCTCGTCCTCACAGACGCCTACACTGAGGGCACACTGACCATCTCCGATAAGCGCCCGCCGATTGAGGTCATCGAAAACCCGGACGGCTCCTATACAGTCATCGTCAACGAGCCCGTACCCGAGCCCGCCGTGCTGCCGATGCTCGTCGATTCCCTCCCGGCGTCCGAAGCGCCGCGCATCACCTTCGTCTTCCGCGCAGAGATCGATTCGCTGCAGGTCGAAATCCCGGTGCGTGATTTCTCCGAGGGCGACGTGATTGCCGTGATCCGTGAGGATGGCACCGAGGCCATTCTCCCGACCACGCCCATGGGCGAGACCGGCCCGCTGACCCGCGTGGAAAACGGTACGGTACTCAAGGTCGTCGACAACGCCAAGGATTACCGTGACGACGGCGGCTGGGCCAAGGGCGCAATCGACTTTGTCTCCGCCCGTGAGCTGTTCAACGGCATCGGCAACGGCCTGTTCGACCAGAACGGCACGATGACGCGCGCTATGCTCGTCACCGTCCTGCACCGCATGGAGAACAAGCCCGCCACCGACGGCAGCTACACCTTCACCGATGTCCCGCACAATGTCTGGTTCACCGACGCCATTGCATGGGGCGCGCAGGCAGGCATCATCAAGGGCTACAGCGCCGCGCAGTTCGGCCCGCACGACGCCATCACCCGCGAGCAGATGGTCACCATCCTCTACCGCAAGCTCGGCTCCCCCGCCGCGCCCGCGGTCGATACCGGCGCCTCCGCGTGGGCGGCCGACGCCATGTCGTGGGCGGTCTCCATCGGCCTCATCCAAGGCAGCGAAAAGGGCTACGCCCCGCGCGACGAAGCCACCCGCGCCGAAGCCGCCGCCATCCTGATGCGCTTCATCAACCTCACTGCAAAATAACCCTTCAAGCGGCAGAGCCCTTACGGACTCTGCCGCTTCCGTATGGCAAACAGCCTCCCTATGGCATTGCGCGGTGGGCGCAGCTCGCCGCGGCAATCCGACCTTACGTCCCCACTGCCCTCTTGAGATCGCAGCTTCCTGCACAAGCGTAATCGCCGAAAAATACGAAGCGGCAGAGTCCTTTCGGGCTCTGCCGCTTCTTTGCGGGGGAACATTAATATGGAAGGAAGAACAAAAGAGATGTCTTATTTTGCTGCGCGCACGCGGCGCTTGGCCACGGTCACGCGAATGCCGGCGACCACCAGAACAAGGATCGTGGCAAGGTACGGCAGCGTCTCGACCAGCTGCGAGGGAATGCCGAGATTTTGCAGCCGCAGGGAGGCCGCATCGGTGTAGGCGAACAGCAGGCAGAACAGACCGGCAAACAGCGGATTGCCCTTGGCCACCAGCAGTGCCGCGACCGCGAGGAAGCCGCGTCCTGCCGTCATGTTCTCCGAGAAGATCGACGTGCCGCCGATGGGCAGCACCGCGCCGCCAATGCCGCAGAACACACCGGTGATGAGCGTTGCGAGCCAACGGTACTTCAGCGTGCTGATGCCCGTCGCCTGCGACGCAGTCGGGTTCATGCCGACGCCCCGCAGCCGGAGGCCAAAGGTCGTCTTGTACATCACGAACCACATCACAAAAATCATCACGATGCCAAGATACATCAGCAGATTCTGTCCGCTGAAAATGTCGCCCAAAAACGGCACCTTTTCCAGCAGCCGCAGATGCACCACCGGCAGGCTGACCAGCCGGTCGCTGACGAACGAGCCGCGCATGCCGAAGAAGTAGAGCATCAGAAGCGTCGTCAAGCCCCATGCGCCGAGGTTCATGGCGATCGACACCACAATGCCGCTTGAGCCAAGGTGGAACACAAACAAGCCGAACAGTGCCGCGCATGCCAAGCCCGCAGCGATACCGCAGAGGACGCCGATGTAGGGGTTGACCGTCAGATAGGTACCCAGCGCCGCAAAGAACGCTGCACACAGCATAAAGCATTCCAGCGCAATGTTGAACACGCCTGCGCGATCGCAGAAGCAGCCGCCAATTGCGGCAAAAATCAGCGGAATCGCCAACCGCAGTGCGGAAGACAGCGTGGTCGAATCAAACAGAAAATCAAGCATGGCTTTCCGCTCCTTTCCGCGCATGGCTACGTTTTTTCAGCAGTCTGCGATAGTCCACGGTAACGAACAGGACGAAAAATGCCAGCAGCACCTCGACCGTCAGACGGTTGGTGTCCGTCATCGCTTCCATGTACAGGGAGCCGGATTTCAGCGCGCCCCAAAGCACGCCGACGGCGCCCGTTGCCAGCGGATGATACATCGCAATGGTCGCAATCATAATGCCATCCCAGCCGATGTTGCTGGCAAAATCGGCCGTAAACTTTCCGTAAACGCCCAGGATCTCAATGCCGCCTGCAAGTCCCGCTACCGCGCCGGACAGCAGGAACGTCGCCAGATACACCTTGTTGATCCGCACGCCGCCCGTGCGGGCAAAGCGCGGATTTGCGCCGACCATGCGCATCTCGTAGCCCGCGATCGTGTAGCGGTAGATGAAGCACATCAGCGCGACCATCACAATGGCGATAAACACGCCCGTGCTCGCGTTGGTCTTCGGAATCAGATTCGTCAGCCGCGCCTCGTCCGGGATCAGCGGCGTAGCAAGCGCCTTGGAGTTATTGTTGGCACTGATGCCATTGATGAGCTTGACAAAGTAAGTCGTCAAGAGCGTTGCAATATAGTTGAGCATCAGCGTGGTGATCATTTCGTTCACGTTCAAAAAACGCTTGAGCAGTGCCGGAATGGCCGCCCAGATGATGCCCGCCAGCACGCCGGCCAGCAGACACAGCACCGGTCCAATGACCGGATACATCGGCACAAACAGCGCCGTGACCGTCGCGCCAAACGCGCCCATGTAGAGCTGGCCGCCAACGCCCATGTTCCAAATGCCCGAGCGGAAGGCCACCGTTGCCGAAATGCCCGTGAGCAGGCACGGCGTGATCCAGCGGATGGTATTGCCGATACGGTTGGTGCTGCCCAGCGCGCCGGTGAGCATGGCCTTGCCTGCGGCGGCAACGCTCTGGCCCTGAAGGCCGATGAGCAGCACACCCAGCAGAAGGACGGCGACCAGCGCCAGCAAATATTTCAGCAGGTCATAAATTGCGCCGTTTCCGGCTTGCAGTTTTCGTTTCACTGTGCCTGCCCTCCCATCATCAGAACACCGAGCTGTTCCTCGGTCTTTTCGCCGCGAAGGCCGCCGTCATAGAGATTGCCGTCATTCATGACCAAGATGCGGTCAGAAACCTCCATGACCTCATTTAGCTCATGACTCACCATCAGAATCGCCACGCCTGCGGCCGCCATCGCCTCAATTTTCTTCCAAATAAATTCAATCGCGCCGATGTCAATGCCGCGCGTCGGGTCTTCGATGATCAGAAGGCGGTTTTCCTGCGAAAACTCGCGCCCGACAATCAGCTTTTGCACGTTGCCGCCGCTGAGCGAGCCAACGTTTGCAAAAATACTCCCGGCCTTCACGGCGTAGTTTTCGACCACATTCTCCGTAAAGCCGTAGATATCCTTCCGGTCGATCAGCAGCTTCTTTCCTCCGTGGGCAATGTGGTAGCCCATCATGCAGTTTTCCCACAGCGTCGCTCCGCGGTTGCTGCCCTCGGCATTGCGGTCCTGCGGCACGTAGCCGATGCCGAGACGGCGGCGCTCACGAACGGGGATGTCCGTAATATCCTTCCCCTCGAGCAGCACCTTGCCGCCTGCCGTGGGAGTCAGTCCGAACAATGCGGAGATCAGCTCGTTTTCGCCGGAGCCGGCAATGCCGGCGATGCCGACGATTTCACCCGCACGGACGCGGAAGCTCACCTGCTTGACCCGCTCCTGCCCGCTCTCACTGCGGACGGTCAGGTTCTCCACGACCAGCGTATCTGCTCCCGGCGTTTTCGGCAGCTTGACCGCACCGAGCAGCACGTCGCGTCCGACCATCATGCGCGCCAGATCCTTCTCCGAGGCCTCCTTCGGCGTCGTGTTGGCGCTCACCTTTCCGTCCTTGAGAACGGTAATGGCATCGGCAATCGTCAGCACCTCTTGGAGCTTGTGCGTAATGAATAGAATGGTCTTGCCCTTTTCCGTCAGCGCGCGGAACGCGCGGAACAGGCCCTCGATGCCCTGCGGTGTCAGGACGGAGGTCGGCTCATCAAAAATGATGATCTCCGCACCGTGGTAGAGCACCTTAACAATTTCGATCTGCTGCAGCATTGCCACCGGCTGACCGCCTGCCTTTTCGTCAAGCGGCACATTGAAGCTGTAGCTCTTGCAGATGTCCTCCACCGCCTTGCGCGAGCGCTTGCGGCTGATCACGCCGGGCGCCGAGGTCACCTCATAGCCCATGATAATGTTCTCAAGCACTGTCAGCTCAGGGTAAAGCATGAACTCCTGGTGCACCATGCCAATGCCCGCGCGCGCTGCTGCCGTGGGGTTCGCAAAGCGAACCGGCTTTCCCTCGATCAAAATCGTGCCGCCGTCCGGGCGGTAAATGCCGGAAAGGACGTTCATCAGCGTGCTCTTTCCTGCACCGTTTTCGCCAATGATGGCATGGATGCTGCCCCGTGCAACGGACAGATCCACGGCGTCGTTTGCTACGAAATCACCAAAAAACTTGGAAATCTTCCGCAGCTCCAGATAATTCTCCATTGTACTCCTCCTTTTTCTCCCGAAAAGCGTCTGAAAAACGCCTCGCCACGTCTTTCAGTCGTTTTTCGGAGGCTCTGCGGAGGCGAAAGCCTCCGCAGAGCGCCAAGGGCGAAATCAGTTGTTGCCGTAGGCGAAGACGTCGATCGTGCCGTCCTTAACGCCTGCCATGACGGTGTCGACCGCTTCCTTGATGTTGTCGGGAAGCTTTTCATAGTCCACATCGGCATAGATCGGGAAATCATTTGCAATACCGTAGTTGATGCTGCCGCCGACGAGCTTGCCGTCGCGGTAGGCCTCGTAGGTGTCGAAGACGCCCTGCTCAATGCAGATGATAGCGGACCAGAACACGCAGTCGTTGATGTCGCCCTGCCACTTGTCAACACCGATGCAGCGGATGTTGTTGTCCGCGCAGGCGTTGATGACGCCGAGGCCGGCCTCATTGGCTGCCTGATAGACGACGTCAGCGCCCTTGGAGATCAGCATCTTGGTCGCCTCGTAGGCCTTCACGGTGTCTTCCGCGTCGCCGACGTAGGTCTTTTCAGCGGTAACGTTCAGGTTGAAGGTCTGGTTTGCGTAGTCAACGCCGGCTGCAAAGCCGTCATAGAAACGGGTGATAACGGGGATGTCGAGGCAGCCAACCCAGCCGACCGTGCCGGACTCGGTGCTCAGTGCGGCAACAACGCCGGCCACGAAGGAGGGCTCCCAAGAGTCAACGACGATGCAGGTCACGTTGTCGATCTCAAAGGTCTGGTTGCAGTCGATGAGGACGAAGCGGACGTCGGGATATTCCGGCGCGATCTCAGCGGCAACAAGGTTGACCGCGTCGAACATGCTGAAAATGACCTTCGCGCCGGCGTCAGCCATCGCGCGCAGCTGGGTCTCATACTCGGAAGCTTCCAGCGCTTCCACGAACTTGATCTGGGTGCCGTAGGTTTCCTGAACCTTCTGGAAGCCAAGCCAAGTCTGCTGGGAGAACGGAGCGCCCTGTGCAGATTCGCTGACGATGCAGATGAGGGTATCGGAGTCGTCAGTATCGTTGCCGGTGGTGTCGTCGGTGTTGTCGGGGGTCTGGGTGTCGTTGTTCGCGTCACTGGACGGCGTGGTGGCCGGGTCGGTGGCGTCGTCGTTCGTCTTTGCGCAGGCGGCAAGCGTGAAGAGCATTGCCAGAGCAAGAACAAGAGCAATCAGCTTTTTCATTTTTTGGAACTCCTTTTTCTTTTTTTATTTTGCCACGCCGCTAAACAGATGGAATAGCGGCAAAAGCTCAGAAATATCGTCCAAAAGGACATCGGGTTTTTCGTCGAGCAGGCTCTGCACCGACCAGTTGCCGGAGGCCACCGCCGCAACGTAGGCGCCGGAGATCACGCCCGCCTGAATGTCAAAGGGCGATTCTCCGATGTATACGCATTGCTCGGGTGCCCGGTCAATCAGGCGCATCGCGTTTTGCAGCGGCTCGGGATCGGGCTTGAAGCGTGTCACATCGTCCCGCGAGATAAGATATGGGATCGACGGGGTCAGCCCCATCCGGTCAAGGATGAACTGCGCGTTCACGCGCCGCTCGGAGGTGATCAGGCACACCGGAATTCCTTGTGCAGCAATGGCATCAACGGTTTCCTTGGCGTTGTCAATGAGCGTCGCGCCGGTCGCCATGTGTACGGGGTACTGGCGCTTATACTCGGCAATGAACTCCGCCGCCAGCTCGTCGCTCACCGCAATGCCGCCGAGCTGGCGCAGCATAACCTCGACAGGCAAGCCGAACATATCGAGAATTTCCTGCTTCTCCGGTACGCGTGCACCGACGTGCGCAAAGCACTCGTACAGCGCCTCACAGATTGCGTTCTGCGAGTGGATCAAGGTTCCGTCCAGGTCGGTCAGCAGCCCGGTAAAGCGCCGGGTGCTCAGGGTATCCTTCAGCAGCTTCATTTCTGCTTGGCCAAAATCGCGTGATCGAGCGCGTGCTTGCAAACGCAGTCGGTCTCTTCCTCGTCCGCCAGCGTCTTAACCGCAATGCGGATGACCTTCTTGAAGGCCTCCACACCGGCCGAAAGCAGCCGCGGCAGGTCATCCGCATCGATCTCCACGCCGATACAGTAGTTGTTCGGCAGGCAGATGTGTGCGTAGCACATGGCAAGCTCGCGGGCAAAAATTGCCTCGGGCAGCGTGGTCATGCCGATAAGGTCGATGCCCCAGCTGCGGTAGATGCGATCCTCCAGCTGCGTTTCATAGTGCAGTCCTTCGGTGATGACGATCTTCACATGGTCGTGCACATGGCCGGGCATGACCTGATTGGCCGCGTCGATGAGTGCCTGACGCACCACCGGGCAATATGCCGGGGTCATGCCCACGTGATATGCCTCAACGGTGTCGTCGTACATCGAAAACGGCTGGCGTTTCGTCATGTCGAGGAAGTCGTCCGGAATGGCCATGTCGCCCAGCGCGATATCCGGGTTCAGGCAGCCAACACTGTTCGTCGCGATGATGCGCTGAACGCCCAGCTCCTTGAACGCCTGCATGTTGGCGCGGTAGTTAATGCGCGGAACGATAATGTGATGCTCCGGCCCGTGACGCGGCAGGAAGTAAACGGGGTAGCCCTCGATCGTTCCCTTGAAGATCTCGGAGCTTCTTCCGTACTTATTGTCGTGGATGAACATTTCGGCGTTTTCCATCAGGTCATAAAACCCGCTGCCGCCAATAATGCCAATGGGGTGCATGTGTGGTCCTCCTTATTGTGGTTTCTTTCTCAAATTAACGACGGAGTCGCGGACGATAAGCTCCATCCGGAATTCCGTTGTTGTATAATAGTAGGGCTCCTCCGCACTGTCGAGGTGGTTGAGGATGTAATTGCAGGCATACTCTGCCAGCCGTGTGCAGTCGAGCTTCAGGGTTGTGATGCCGAGTCGGCGGAACAGCCGCGCGTCAGAGTCGCTTTCCTCCACGCCGATGAGGGAGAAGGTCTTGCCGGGCTCCAGCCCAGCGGCGTTCAGCGCCTCCAGCGCGCCCTCGCAGATGTAATTGTTGCAGGCGATCACAGCGGTCGGCGGTTCCGGCATGCTGAGCAGGCGTTCCATTTCGGCGCGGCCTGTCTCTACGGTCCAGTTGCCGTTGCGCAGATACTCCTCGCAAACCGGCAGCTCCAGCTCCTTCATTGCGCTGCGGAAGCCCCGCAGCTTGTCCGAGACGACCGTCATACCGGTCCCGCCCGTGATCATGCCGATGCGGCGGTGTCCGTTGCGCCAGAGCAACTCCACCGCGCTGTACATCCCGCCGACGTTGTCGTTGATCACGCAGTCCGCTACCGTCGCCGGAAGATACCGGTCGAGGAACAGGATGGGCTTGTTCTTTTCCCGCAGCGGGCGGATCAGCTTCAAAAGGAGCTTGTTGTTCAGCGCGTCGGTCACGTTGATGACGCCGTCAGCAATGCGAAACATCGGCGAGGCAAAGTATGCAGCCTCCTCCGCCGGATTGTTGTCCGTCTGAAACAGCACCGGCGTATAGCCAGCCGTTTTCAGCCGTGCCGAAACGATCCCGGTGAACTGCGCGAAAAATGGGCTCATAAAGTTCGGCACGATAATGGCGATCATGTTGCTCTTGCCCGTGGCCATCACGCTGGCGCTGTAGTTGGGTCGATAGTTTTCTTCTTCGATGACCTTCTGTACCCGTGCGCGCACCTCAGGCGAGACCCACTTGTATTCGTTGATTACGCGCGATACGGTCGCGACGGAAACGTTCGCCTTTCTCGCGATGTCCTTGATTGTCATGGCTTATTTGTCCGATTTCGCAAGGATTGCATGCTCCAGTGCATGCGAGCAGGGGCAATCGCGCTCGTCGTCAGTCAGCTTGCCGACAACATCACTGAGGATGCGGATAAAGTCCTGCACGCCCTGCTTGAGGTGCTTCTGGAACACATCCGAGCAGACCGGTGCACCGATGCAGTCGGTCGGCATGCAGATATGCGCGTAGCACAGTCC
>CAKTZP010000051.1 GCA_934636045.1 uncultured Oscillospiraceae bacterium | reverse complement strand
GGCATATCTGCGGCAGAGCTTCTTCCTCGGCTGGCTGTTTGCCGGGGGCATGACCTCCGTGCTGCTGTTCGTCATCGCGGCGTACTTCCCCGTGGACTGGGTGCTGCGTGACGTGCTGCAAATCGCATCCCTCGCGTCCATCTGGGACGAGGCGCTCATCGCCTTCTGCTTCCTGTGGGTGCTGTACCAGCGCGCCGCAAGCGCAAAGCCCCTGCAAAGCGCCGCCAACACGCTGGACGTGTTCTTCGGCTTCTATCTGCTGGCGGGCCTCGTGCTGCTGTATTACACCGTCAGCCACCTCGGCATCAACATCACCGGCTACCGCGCGAGTATGCAGTATATCCTGCTGTTCTATCTTGTTACGCGGCTCATCCGCGACGATGCCGACTTCAAAATGATGTATTACGTCATGATTGCGGGCGCGGCGATTTTTGCGCTGCACGGGCTGTATCAGTTCGTCGTCGGCGTGGAAATTCCGTCGAACTGGACCGATCAGGCCGAAACGGCCGTCCGGACGCGCGCGTTCTCCGTATTCAGCAACCCCAATATCTTCGGCGCGTATATGCTCCTGTTTGCCCCGATGGCCATCGGCGCGGCCTACGCGGCCCCGACCCCGGCGCAGAAGGTGCTGTTCTGGGTCTGCGGGCTTGCCATGTGTGCCGCCTGTCTTGTCACGATGTCGCGCGGCGCGTGGCTGGCGCTGGCGATCGCAGCGGTGCTGTTCGCGCTTATCATCGACCGCCGGCTGCTGGCGCTGATGCTGATCGGCGGCATCGCGGCCTGCTTCCTGCCGTTCGTCCGCAGCCGCATCGGCTATCTGTTCACGCCGGAGTTCATCGAATCCAACGAGCGCGGCGGCCGTGCCAAGCGCTGGGGGACGGCGCTGGGCTATCTGGACGATTACGGCGCGTGGAGCTGCGGCCTCGGCTACGGTATGTTCGGCGGCGCCGTCGCAGCACAGAACCCGATCAACCCCGCATTTGACTATATGTATGTTGATAATTATTACGTAAAAATACTAGTTGAAAACGGCATTGCCGGACTTTCCTCGTTTCTGTTGACCCTCGCGGCACTGATCTGGAATGGGCTGCGTGCTTGCGGCCGGGCCGGAAAAACGCCCTTCAAGCCGCTCTGCACGGGAATGCTCACGGGTTTGATCGGCATTCTGGTCCACAGCTTCTTCGAGAGCCTCTGGGAGGAGCCGTACATGATGGCACTGTTCTTTGCCATCGCCGGTATGTTGGTTTATGCCGGATTTTTGCGGAGGAAGGAGGAAATTGCATGATTTGCAAGCAATGCGGTGCGGAAAACGCGGATTCCTGCGCCTACTGTGTCGGCTGCGGTACCTCTTTGGCCGCCCCGCCCAAGAAAAAGCACCTTCTCCTCATCCTTCTTCCCGCCGCCGCCCTCCTCGCAGCCATCGCCCTGTACCTGATTCTCCACTGACCACAACGAAAAAAACGGCACAGTATCTAACGATACCGTGCCGTTTTTGCTGTTTTCCGTCGTTTATCCGACGGCTTCTTCGGTGGCCTGCTGGGAAACGGCTTCACTCAGGAGATCGTAGAGGTGAATCTTGGTAAAGTCGAAGCGGACCGGATACTTTTCGACCGCGTCATTGATGATGCCGGTGATATGGTTCTGGATCATCGTAGAAAGGGTGTCGTCGTACCACGCGCGGCCCTCCGCCTGACCGGCGAAGTACATGATATGATAGCCGTACATCGTCTTGACGATGCCGCTGTCGCCCTCCTGACGGGCGGGGTCGAAGCACCAGTCGTTGAACTCCGTGACCATCTTGCCGGGGGCGACGTTTTCATACAGGCCGCCGGAATCCTTCGTGCCGTCGGTGCTGTACTCCGCGCAAAGCTCGGTGAAGTAGTCGACCGTGGGGTTGGTCTGCCACATGGCATAGACCTCGTTGGCCTTCTGCTCGGCAGCGGCCCATGCCTCGTCGGAATCGGCGTCATGCTCGTCATCGACCTTCTCTGGCTTGATCAGAATATGGCGGACGTTGATGTTGTTCATTTTGAGCGCGCCCTCTTCGGCATTGGCGTCGAATTCGGCCTCAACATCCGCATCGGTCAGCGTGGTGGTATAGGCCTCCTCGAGCTGGGAGCTGTAGCTGTAGGCGATGTAGTAGGTGCGCAGGTAGTCTACGTAGTGCTCGACGTTGACGCCCTTACCGAAATTCTCCTGCAGGTAGGCATCGGCGTCGGCAAAGCCGCCGGCCTGATACTGCGCGGCGAATTCGCCATTGGGATCGGTGATATCGGCCAGCTGGGCTTCCTCCTCCTCGCTGAGGGTGAAGCCGTCGGCCTCGGCCTGCTTGGCCAGCGCATAATACTGCTGGAAGCGGGTGGCGGCGCCTTCAAGGAAGTACTGCTCCCATGTTTTGCCCTCGCCGAGGGACTGCTGGGAGGATAGCGGCTTGGTGAGGTCCAGACCGAAATAGGAGACATAGGACTGATAGCTGCTCATGAAGTTGTAGAACTCCAGCCAGTACCAGTACTGCAGCTCGGAATTCGTCAGCAGCTCGTTGCCCTCGGCGTCCACGGCGACGTTGGTCAGCATCGTGGCATCGTCCGGCGCGGCTTCGCTGACGGAATAGTTGTCCAGCGCGGTGACATCATTCTCGCCATAGCCGGCGACGGCGGACGCTTCGGTCGGCTCGGTCGATTCGGTGACCTCGTCCGTCGGCGCGACGGTGGTTTCGTTCGGCTCGCCTGCGGAGCAGCCCGCAAGCAGGAGCGCTGCCGCCAGCAGAAGGGCGGCGATTTTTTTCAGTTTCATCGGTTTCTTCCTTTCGGGGATTTATTTTATTAGTGTATCACGTTTGATCGTGAAATGCAACGGTTTTTGCGGCGCGGTCTCGACGCTGCGTCCATTATAGCAGGGCGGGGCGGGGAAGTCGTGCACAATTTGTGAATTTTTCGCGCGGAAGGAGCGGGGGAGGGGACGGATTGCCACACCGCTTCGCTCCGACCGGCAGGCAAAATGCCTTGACAGAGGCGGGGAAAGAGAGTATTCTTGTCGGAGAGGTGATTTTTTCATGATTCAACATATCGTGCTTTGGAAATTCCGCGAGGACGCCGACCCGACCGAGTTTTTGACGAAGCTTGCGGCGCTCGAGGGCGTGATTCCGCAGATCCGCTCGATGTCCGTCCGCCGCAGCGCCGTGCCGGGCAGTGCTTATGACGCCGCGCTCGTCAGCACGTTTGACACGCTCGAGGACGTGAAGGCCTACCGGGACGACCCGCGCCACCGCGCCGTGGCGGCGCTGTGCAAGGCCATCCGCACCGACCGCGTGAGCATCGACACCGAGCTGTGAAGCAGTGGGGCGTTTATATCCTCCGCTGCGGGGACGGCACGCTCTACACCGGCGCGACGGACGATTTTGACCGCCGGCTGGCGGCGCACCGCTCCGGCAAGGGGGCAAAATATACCCGCGGCCGCGGGCCGCTCACGCCGCTGTACTGGGAGCCGTGCGCCGATGCGTCCGCCGCATACCGGCGGGAGTGCGCGATCAAGCGGCTGCCGCGGGAGAAAAAGCTTGCACTTTGCGGCGTTTCCGCGCAAAAGACCTAAGAAAGCTGCGCTGCTCCCATCCCCTGTCGGGGGATGGGATTCCTTGCGGGGAAAAGTGCAAAAAACGTCGAATTCCCGGAAATAAGCATTGACATTCCGGAACATTATTGATAAAATCGTATCGGTAAATATAGGGCGAATTCTGCCCGTTTTACGGTATCGTTTCGATACCGCACTATTTTTGTGCCTATGTGCAAACAGGAGGAAATCATGAGCCAAGAACGCTACATCACTGTCGAACAGATGGAGGAGGCGACCGCTGCCCTTCTGGAGAACGGCAAGAAGGTCGGCGCCGATAGCTGGCAGCAGCGCGCCAAGAATCAGACGCCGCACTGCGGTTTCGGCGAAGGCGGCACCTGCTGCCGTATCTGCTCGATGGGCCCCTGCCGCATCACCCCGAAGGCGCCGCGCGGCATCTGCGGCTGCGACGTCCACGGTATCGTCGCCCGCAACTATCTGCGCTTCACCGCCGGCGGTTCGGCAACGCACTCCGACCACGGCCGTGAGATCTGCCACACCCTCTACCAGACCAGAGAGGGCGGCAACTACACCGTCAAGGATCCCGAAAAGCTCAAGCGCATCGCGGGCGAGTGGGGCATCGAGACCGAGGGCAAGGACATCTACGACCTTGCGCACGAGGTCGCCGAGACCGGCCTGCTCGAATACGGCAAGCCCTTCGGCGTGCAGCGCTTCCTGAAGCGCGCGCCCGAGCATACCCAGAAGCTGTGGCACGACGCGGAGATCGAGCCGCGCGCCATCGACCGCGAGGTTTCCCAGTCGCTGCATATGACCCATATGGGCTGCTCGTCGCTGCCCGAGGCGCTGATCCGTCAGGCGCTGCGCGCCGGCCTCTCCGACGGCTGGGGCGGCTCCATGATGGGCACCGAGTTCTCCGACGTCCTGTTCGGCACGCCGAAGCCCGTGGACACCACCGCCAACATCGGCGTGATGGAAAAGGACATGGTCAACATCATTGTCCACGGCCACGACCCGTCCCTGTCCGAGATGATCGTGTTCTACGCGAATGACCCCGAGATGATCGCGCTGGCCAAGAGCGTCGGTGCAAAGGGCATCAACATCGCCGGCGTCTGCTGCACCGCCAACGAGGTTGCCATGCGCCACGGCATCCCGATGGCCGGCAACTTCCTGTCGCAGGAGAACGTTGTCCTGACCGGCGCGTGCGAAGCCATCGTCGTGGACGTGCAGTGCATCTTCCCGGCGCTCGGCCCGCTGTCCAAGTGCTTCCATACCAAGTTCGTCACCACCTCTCCCATTGCGCGCATCCCCGATTCCGAGTTCATCCGCTTCTCCTCCGAGTCTGCGGGCGAAAACGCAAAGGCGATCGTAAAGATGGCGGTGGAGAATTTCAAGAACCGCGACCAGTCCCTCGTCAATATCCCGCAGCAGAAGACGAAGGCCACGGTCGGCTACTCCGTCGAGGCCATCAAGGGCTGCCTCGACACCGTTACGAACAGCCATGTCGACATCACCGGCACGACCCGCCCGCTGGTCGATGTGGTCAAGTCCGGCGTTCTGCGCGGCGCCGTGGCGATGGTCGGCTGCAACAACCCCAAGGTTCGCCCCGACACCGCCCATATCGAGCTGATGAAAAAGCTCATTAAGAATGATATCATCCTCATCGTTTCCGGCTGCTCGGCGCAGGCCGCGGCCAAGGCCGGTCTGATGGACAAGGAAGCCAAGGAGCTTTGCGGCGAGGGCCTGAAGCGCGTCTGCGAGCTGGTGGACATTCCGCCCGTGCTGCACATGGGCTCCTGCGTCGATATTTCCCGTATGATGATCCTTGCCTCCGACATTGCCAAGGACTGGGGCTGCAATATTTCCGAGGTTCCCGTTGTCGGCTGTGCGCCGGAATGGATGTCGGAAAAGGCCGTCTCCATCGGCAACTACGTTGTTGCCACCGGCATCGAAACCTTCCTCGGCGTCGACCCCTACACCAAGGGCTCCGAGGAGGTCACCGCGCTGCTGCAGGGCGACCACGGCATCAAGGATTGGGTCGAGGCACGCTTCGTTGTCGAAACCGACATTGAAAAGCTTGGCGACAAGATGATCGAGTGCATCGAGGCCAAGCGCACCGCGCTGGGTATCTAAAGCATGAAGGTTGCGATCACCGGCAAGGGCGGCGTCGGCAAAACGACGCTGGCCTCCACGCTGGCGCGGCTCTACGCCGACGAGGGACGTACCGTCCTCGCGGCGGACGTTGACCCGGATGCAAATCTGGGGCTGGCGCTGGGGCTGACGGAGGAAGAGGTCAACGCGATCGTCCCCGTCTCCAAGATGAAGGAGCTGGCGCGCGAGCGCACTGCCGCCAACGCTTCGAACACCTTCTATAAGCTCAACCCGCAGGTCTCCGACCTGCCGGATAAGCTGGCCAAGGAGGTCAACGGCGTTCGCCTGCTCGTGATGGGCACGGTGGACACCGGCGGCAGCGGCTGCGTCTGCCCCGAGCATGTGATGCTCAAGGCGATGCTCTCGAGCCTCGTGCTGCGGCGCGACGACGTGGTCATCATGGACATGGAGGCCGGACTCGAGCACCTCGGACGCGGCACCGCGAGCATGATGGATCAGTTCATCGTCGTTATCGAACCTGGCGCGCGCTCCATCCAGACCTACACGCGCATCAAGGAGCTGGCGCGCGACATCGGCATCACGAGGGTGCGCGTCGTGGCCAACAAGGTGCGTGACGAGAGCGACAAGGCCTTCCTCCGCAGCCGGATCCCCGAGGAGGATCTGCTGGGCTTTTTGAGCTACAACCCCGAGGTGATCGACGCCGACCGCCGCGGCCTGTCGCCCTACGATTGCTCCCCCACCGCGCTGGCGGAGATCCGCGCCATCAAGGAAAAATTGGACCAATCGGAGGTCCAGCACTGAAAATCAAGCCTTTTCCCGCGCTTCCGTCGGAGCGCGAATGAAGCTGAAAGGATGAAATAACATCATGAGAACACTTTTTGAGCGAGTATTTAGCGGTTCGGATGAAATGTTCGCCAAGGCCGAGGCGGAGGTCAATGCCGTCGTGGCCGAGCTGGGCGAGGCCGCTCCGCTGACCATGCCCTCTACCGCATACTATCTTGCCTGCGTTTACGCTTACATCGGCCGCAAGGTCGAAAAGGTCGGCGATCTCAAGGCCGCGCTGGCCGAGGTCAAGGCCATGATGACCCGCGACAACCGCACTGCCTCCATCTTCTCCTCCGGCGTCGGCACCGCCATCGCCGCCGAGCTGATCGAGGCCTGCAAATATGCCCGCAGCGCCGCGCCCTACGAGGGCACGATCTACCATGGCCACTTCTCCGACGCCGAGGTTCGTGAGCTCGGCGTTCCGCTGGTCACCGGCGACATCCCCGGCTTCGTCGTCATGATCGGACCGGCGCCCTCTGCGGAGGAGGCGGTGGAGACCGTCAAGGGCTATCAGTCCCGCGGTATTTTCGTCTTCCTGATCGGCGGCATCATCGACCAGCTCAGCGAAAAGGGCTTCAACATGGGCTGGGGCGTCCGCGTCGTCCCCGTCGGCAACGAGATCTGGTCGGTCGGACACATTATCTCCGTCGTCGTCCGTGCCGCGTTCATCTTCGGCGCGACTGAGGCGGGCGATGCCGACGCGTTCCATCGCTATACCTTTGACCGCATGAACGCCTTTGTCAACGCCTATGCGCCGGTCAACGACATCACCGTGGCCTGCGGCGCCGGCGCCATCAAGCTGGGCTTCCCGGTCATCACCAACGATACCAACGACATGTGGGCGGTGCCGAAGTCCCTGATCATCTACGAAAACACCAAGGATTGGATCGACACCTCCATCGAGGCGCGCGGCATCAAGCTGAAGATCACGAACATCGACATCCCCGTGTCCTTCTCCTCCGCGTTCGAGGGCGAGATCATCCGCAAGGGCGACATGCAGGTCGAGGTCGACGGCTCCCGCAAGGACTGCTTCGAGCTGGTCGTCACCAAGGAAGCCTCCGAGATCGAGGATCACAAGATCATCGTCGACGGCCCCGAGATGGATGAGATCCCCGTTGGCACCAAGATCTCCCTGTCCTACACCGTCGAGGTCGCGGGCAAGGCGATGCAGCCCGACTTTGAGCCGGTCATGGAGCGCAAGATCCACAGCTTCCTCAACTGCGTTGAGGGCCTGATGCACACCGGCCAGCGCGATATGATCCGCGTCCGCGTCAGCAAGGCCGACTTCGAGGCGGGCTTCCGCTTCAAGCACATCGGCGAGGTGCTCTACGCGAAGATCAAGAGCGAGTTTGACACCGTTGTCGATAAGTGCCAGGTTCGCATCGTCGTCGGCGACGAGAAGAACAAGGAGCTGCGCGCCGCTGCCAATGTCATCTTTGACAAGCGCGACGAGCGTCTGGCCTCCATGACCGACGAGTCCGTGCCCGTGTTCTACACCTGCATTATGTGTCAGGCGTTCTCCCCGAGCCACGTCTGCATCGTCACCCCGGAGCGTCTGGGCCTGTGCGGCGCGGTGTCTTGGCTGGACGCGAAGGCGACCAATGAGCTTGACCCGCAGGGTCCGTGCCAGGTCGTGCCGAAGGAGCACTGCATCGACGAGCGCCTCGGCCGCTACGAGGACGTCGACGAGGCCGTCATGAAGTATTCTCACGGTGCGCTGGAGCACGTCACGCTGTACTCCCTGTTCCAGGATCCGATGACCTCCTGCGGCTGCTTCGAGTGCATCTGCGGCGTTGAGCCCTGCTCGATGGGCGTTGTCATCACCTGCCGCGAGCACGCCGGCATGACCCCGCTGGGCATGACCTTCTCCGAAATGGCCTCCATGACCGGCGGCGGCGTTCAGACCCCCGGCTTCATGGGTCACGGCAAGCACTTCATCGCCTCCAAGAAGTTCATCGCAGCCGAAGGCGGCCTCGGCCGTATCGTCTGGCTGCCGAAGGAGCTCAAGGAGCAAATGCGCGAAAAGCTCAACGCAGCCGCCAAGGAGCTGTACGACGTCGATAACTTCACCGACATGATCGCCGATGAGACCGTCTGCACCGAGGATCCCGAGGAGCTGCTCGCGTTCCTGTCCGAGGTCGGTCACCCCGTCCTCAGCATGGAGCCGTTTGATATGTAATCCAAACGCCCGGCGGACTTCCCGCCGGGCGTCAGACTGTCAAAAAGGCCGAAACCGTCAAAATCAGTTCACGAATTCAGGGATTTTTGTTCTATGTGCTTTGATTTACAAAAAAGGATTCCGAGCTTTTTTGCAGTCTGCCAGTGTTTCAAGGAACCCTCAGCTTGCTATTGCGAAGCCGTTGCCGCCCCACGGCTGCGATGCCGCAAGGACAACCTCGGCACCTTTTTGACAAGCTGCGCACCGCCGCCGGAAGCCCCTCCGGCGGCGGTGCTTTTGATTAGCGCGGTGCCAATGGTCAGGAAAAAGGCAAAAAGCAAAGGCTCGTCAGCCTGTGCCGCGCAGGCTGACGAGCTGAGCGGGGCGGCGCAGACCGCCCCGCTGCCGGGATGTCAGTCAGCTGCCCTGCTTGGCGCGATAGAGGAACGTTACGATCTGCGCGCGGGTGCAGGTATCGTCCGGGCTGAAGGTCGTGTCGGACGTGCCGTTTGTGATGCTCTTTTCGACCGCCCAGAGGACGGCGTTTCCATAATAGGCGCTCGGCTTCACGTCTGCAAACGGGTTATTCGCGCTCGTCGGCGCAGCCTTGCCCTCGCGGCGCCAGAGGAAGGTGACGATCTGCGCGCGGGTGCAGGTGTCGTCCGGGCTGAAGGTCGTGTCGGAGGTACCGATTGTGATGCCCTTTTCAGCCGCCCAGAGGACGGCATCGTAGTAATACGTGCCCTCCTTCACGTCCGCAAACGGATTTTTGCGCTCGGCCGGCGCGGGCTGCCCGGCTACGCGCCAGAGGAAGGTCACAGCCTGTGCTCTCGTGCAGCCCTCGTCCGGGCTGAAGGTCGTTGCGCTCGTGCCGTTGGTGATGCCGTTCGCAACCGCCCACTGGACGGCATCAAAATAGTAAGCGTCATCGGACACGTCGCGGAAGGAATTCAGGTTCTTGTCCTCCGCGAAAGTCGCCTTGACCTCAACCTTGCTGGCGGGCATGGTGAAGGTGTACGTTCCATTGCCGTTGTCGGTCAGGCTCAGCGCCTTGCCGTCCTTGTCGGTAACGGTGAGGCTTTCCAGCTTGTAGCCGCTGTCGGGCTTCACTGTGATCGTCACGGTGCTGCCGCCGACGGCAGTTTCCGTGCTGACGGTCACAGTGCCGTTCTCCGTTTTGCCGGATATGGTCACGGGATAGCTCTTTTTGACCAGTGCTGCGATGGCATCTTCAATGGCTTTTGCCATTGCGTCGACCTCGGCCTGCTCTGTGATATTCTTGCCGCGCACGACCGCCTCCAGCGCCGCCTTTACGGCGGAGAAATCGACATAATCGTTCTCGTTCAGAGCATTCGCCTTTTCAATGGCCGCATCAACGGCGGAATAATCGGCAGGCTTGAAGGCAAGCCCGGAGATCGCGCGCTCAATCGCCTCCGCCATTGCGTCGACCTCGGCCTGCTTTGCAATGGCCTTGCCTCGGATCACAGCCGCTGCCGCAGCGCGCAGCGCCTCAACAGATTCGTCGGTGTATGCCGTCAGGTCTGCGGGGATCTTGCCCAGCGCAGCCTCAACCGCGGCGTAATCCGCCGGCTCCGCGCCGCAAAGGGGCGTTTCGCCCTCGCGGAAGATCCAGCCATTTGCCGGGTCGCCTGCATTGAGCGCGTCTTTGAATGCTTCGACCTGCATTTCCTCCGAGGTCTTGGGCTCTGCGGTTTCATTCTGGTTTTTTATCGCGGTGTTCGCATCTGCAAAATAGCAGTTTGTGATCGGGCTTCTCGCAGTGGCATCCTGATATGCAAAGGCGTACGTGCTGGAAGCCGTGCCAACCACCGCGCCGGTCGTATAGCAGTTTGTGACCGAGCCGCATGCATATGCGGCAGGAGCGTCAGTTCCGGCAAAGGTCGCCATCGATGCAAAGGCGCCCGTTACGTCGCCGGTCGCATAGCAGTTTTTGATATTCAGCCCCCAAAGGCTGCCTGCAAAGCCGCCGGAATACGTGCCGCCGGTGACAGTCCCCGTGGCATAGCAGTTGCTGATAACCGTCTCGGGATCCTTTTCGCCGTTTCCCTTGCCGATCAGGCCGCCGACATCAGCCGCGCCGTAATAATCCGGCTTTACATTCAGTGCAACATCAGCATGGCTGTAGGTGATCTTTGCCGCTCTTCCCAGCTCGCCGATCAGACCGCCGATGGAGCCTTTTCCGGACGTTTCGGTGATCCTGCCGGAGACGCTGCATTCGTCAATATACTGGCTCCCGTCCAGAGCGCCCACAAGACCGCCGATCCAGTAGGCTGCCGTCATGCCGCTGTCCGGCGCACGCATCGTCATGCTCAAATTTGCAACGTGACAGTTCTCGACCGGCCCGCTGGCAGAGCCGGTGAGAGCGCCCGCCAAGCCGATCACATAAACATAACTGGAAACATTGACATTTTTTGCGATGCCGTAAATTGTGACACCGTCCAGATTCAGGTTGCTGAGCTTGCCGCCCGTCGCGCCAAACAGGCCAAACACATCCGATTCCAGCGGAGCGCTTTCCGTTCCGATGGAGATGTTGGAGACGGTATGTCCTTTGCCGTCAAGATTTCCGGCAAACACAGAATAGTCTGTGCCTCCTAACAGTGCATCAGAAAAGGAATTTCCGATCGGCGTCCAGTCATGATTGCCCAGATCAATGTCTGCGGTCAGAACAAAACAGGCGTTTTCATACGGCTGCCCCTTGTTGACCTCGCTTGCCAGATATGCAAGCTGTGCGCCGTCGGCGATCTGATAGGGGTCGCTCTCTGTGCCGGTGCCGCCTGCAAAAGCAGTGGCGATGCTGCCGTCCCATGCGCCGCCGTCTGCCGCCAGCGCCGCCGTGGGCAGCAGCGTCAGGCACAGGGTCAGTGCCAGAAGGATACTCAAAATTTTCTTTTTCATTACCATACCTCCATGCTGCAAAAAGGGTTTTCCCGCAGGGCTTTCCTGCGGGAAGATGGGCTGCCCCCACCTGCTTTTACATTGTGAAGTTTAGCACTACTTCGTGTGAAATGCAAGAGACCTTGCGCGAATAGCATGTTATGCTTGCTTTGCTTCAAGAATTGTGGTATTCTGTAAGAAAAAGAAGGATCGTGAGGGAGTACGATGAAGCCCAACGGCATTTCCGTCATTTCCAACCGCAGGCATATCAGCCTGTCGGCAGAGGATATCCTCTATATTCAGCTGGTGGGGCGCCGGTCGGTCATCCACGCTTCCGGCGGCAGAGCCTACGAGACCTATACGCCGATGGACGAGCTGGCGCGGCGGCTCGGCAGCGGCTTTATCCGCGCCGACCGCGCCACGCTGGTGTCCGCCAAGGGCGTCCATACGATCGGCAAGCAGATCGAGCTCATCAACGGCGAAACGCTGAGCTTCACCCGCCGAAGGAAACGGGAGCTCAAGGAACAGCTGCGCGCCGAACGGCGGCAGATCGCGCAGAGCCTGTCTGACAGCGACGCGCCTGCCACGCAGGAGGAGTATCAGCGGCATTATGCCAGCTATGACAGCGCGCCCTTTGCGTTTACCGACATTGAGATGGTGTTCAACGAAGAACACGCCGCTGTGGACTGGATCTTCCGCTACGCCAACGAGGCGCTGGCAAGGCTGGAAAAAACGCCGCTGGAGCAGCTGATTGACCACTCCTTCGGCAGCATTTTTCCCGACATGGACGACAAGTGGCTGCGCGTCTACGAGCGCACGGCGCTGTTCGGCGAGACACTGGAGATCGCGGATCACAGCCCGGAGATCGACACGGATCTGAAAATCATCTGCTTTCCCACCTTCAAGGGACATTGCGGCTGTATTCTGTTCAAGCAGGCGGAAATCCAGACGGTGGGGGAGCTGGCCGCGCCGGGAAAGGAGGCCGAAGCGAAAACCACATAGCATCACGGCAGCCCCAAAAAATCGTGTAGCAGATAAGCTGGGCATTGATAGGTGCGTGGCGCTGATTTGCACAGAATATCTTTGATTTTCGTATAAAATGCCCATTTGCATTTTCGCCCTTCCCTATGATATACTGAAGAAAACAAAGGAAAGGAGCGATTTCTATGCGGGAATACGAGATTCTGATGGAAACCATAAACCCCTGCGGCGGCGAGGCGCATGCCAAACGGGAGATTCTTGAAGCGGAGGCTGAAAGTCCGGAAGCCTATGTGACGGCTAAGGCGCCGTATCCCGTGATCGACCGTGTGCAGACGCCGGACGGCGACACGCTGATCATTACGGGCGACGGCAAGGGCAATATGGTAAGGTACACCTTTACAGAGGCATAAGAAAAGATCGACCAAAAACGGTCGATCTTTTCTCCAGACTGTCAAAAAAGTCCGTAATCGTCAAAATCGGTTCACATTTTAATGGATTTTTGTTCTCTGTGTTTTGATTT
>CAKTZP010000050.1 GCA_934636045.1 uncultured Oscillospiraceae bacterium | reverse complement strand
CGCCTGCTCCCAGCCCGCGGGATAGTTCAGATTCAGATCCACGCCGATTAGATTCGCCTTCCAGCCCAGCGGGAACGGAATGCTCGGATAATAGGCGGCGATCAGCTGCGCGGCCTCATACTGCGCGCTGCCGGGTGCGATTGCCCCGGTAACAAGGTCGACGCCGTCCGGATTGACCAGCGGCACCATGTCCAGCCGCGTCCGCCGAAACAGTGACACTGCGTCAAGATCAAAAATCTTCTCTCCGTTCATCACTGCCTCGGCGTACTGTTCCAAAAAATGCAGCAGCACCGGCGTCGTGATCCACTCGTTTGCGTGGTGGCTGGCGTTATACAAAACGCTCCGCCGCCCCTCCCCCATCCGCAGCAGAACAACCCTGCGGCCATAGGCCGTGGTCGTCAGCTTGCTGTGGGAGATAAACGGATAGCGTGCTGTCAGCCCCTGTACGCAGACGTTCAACAGCTCCGAGGTAAACGGCACGTCCGTCGGTACAACCGGAAAGCCGTAGGGCACCGTCAGATACTGCCCGATGCGCAGCTGCTGCGGCGCTTGGCCGGGATTGGCCGTGCGGATGGCGCGCATCGTCGTGCCGAAGCGGCGCGCCAACTTGTAATAAGTATCTCCCTTTTGCACCATATAGCGCTCATACCCCAGCAAAAACGGCGTCAGACGCTGCGTCGTCAGAACATCCTCCGTACCGGAGGGATACAAGCCCTCCCGCAGCTGAAATTCCGCAAGCGAAGCCGCCCCTGCCCGGCGCAGCGCCAATTTCGTCAAGCTCCTCGTCAAAAAAATCCCCTCCCGCACACTCTATGCGAGAGGGGGCTTTCTCATTCCCACATCAATTCGCCCAGATAGTCGTAGGCGGTCAGAAGCTTTTCCAGATGGTAATTCATCACCACCGTGTCGTTCGGGTCGCAGCGCCGCGGCGCGGGCGCGGGCAGGTCAAGCCCCAGCGCACGGAGGCGCTCGGCATTTGCCGCATTCAATTCGCCAAGGGAATCCATACCGCAGATGACCTCAAGCTCCTGCACCATGCGCTGCGCCAGCTGGCGGCAGCCGCTGAGCACAGCCTCGTCATCCTGCCGGCGCAGAAAGCGCTGCGCGTGGTACAGCTCCAGCTCCCGATCGAGGCTGCGCAGCAGCGCGACGGCCGGCTCCAGATCCGGGATACACTCGCGCACCACGACGGACGCGACCCCCTCCGGCACACAGGCGCGCAGCCGCTCAAGCAGAGACAGAATGCGGCGGCGATTGTTGTACGGACGGATGCAAACATTCACCACCAGTGCCGTAACAAGGCCGATGGCTGTGGAAAGCAGACGCTGCACACTATCGTGTACCACATTTTCCGTCGGAATCACGCACGAGGAAAGAAAGATGATGCACGCCAACGAGGCCGAAAAATTCAGCCGCAGCGCGTTGAGCACAAACAGCAGCAAGAACACACCGAGACCAACCACCCAGAACGGCGCGGGCGGCGGGAACAGCATCACGGACGCGTAGCCCAGCAGGGTGCCGCAGGCGACGCCGACCAGCTGCGTCAAGCCCTGCCGCAGCGCGCGGGAGACGGTGGTCTCCATAGCGATGAGCGCGCCGAAGGCAGCATAAAACAATGACAGCGGCTCGTCCGTCACCAAGCGCGCGAGCAGCACGGCCAGTGCCGCCGCAAGCGCGGTCTTTACAATACGCAGGCCGGGAGAAAAACGGGGCGATACAGGCCTCATGCCACGCCTCCTTTCGGAAAAGTCTTGACCTTCGATGCTTTCACTATACCAGAAAATAAAATATTTGCAACCCTCGATTTCGGGCTTGCACACAAACCGGCCGTTTGCTACAATGAGGAAAAAGGAGGCGATGCGCTTGGCCATTCGTGATGCGGTTGCCGCAGATGTGCCCGCGATGCTGGAAATCTATGCGCCGTTTGTGCAGAAAACAGCGGTCAGCTTTGAATATGAGGTGCCGTCGGAGGAAGAATTCCGTCAGCGGCTGCAGGAGCATCAGAAGCTGCTGCCGTGGCTGGTGTACGAGCAGGACGGACGCGTGCTCGGCTATGCCTATGCCGGACTCCCCTTTGAGCGCGCGGCCTACCGCTGGAACGCAGAGGTTTCCTGCTACCTCGCGCCGGAGGCCCGGCGGCGCGGCATCGGGCGGCAGCTCTATGCGCAGCTGGAGCACATTCTGACCGCGCTTGGCTATCGGCGTGTTTATTCGGTCGTCACCTCGGCCAATGCGGCCTCGCTGGCGTTTCACCAAGCGCTCGGCTTTACCGAAGCGGCGCGTTTTCTCAACGTCGGATTCAAGCTCGGCCGGTGGTACGACGTGATTTGGCTGGAAAAGCTGTTGCCGCAGGCAGAAGATCCAAAAAAATTTCCGAAAGCCTATTGACAAGCGCAAGGTGCGTGCTTATAATAAGCTTATGATTAGAAAATGAATTTTTGCTTAGGCGGTGATGACATGACACAACGGGAACGTCAGATTCTGCAATGGATTGAGGCCGACCCCATGATCTCGCAGGAACGGCTTGCAGAGAAGGCCGGCATCACCCGCTCATCGGTTGCCGTGCACATCTCAAACCTGATGAAAAAGGGCTACATTGCCGGTAAGGGCTATGTCCTTCGCTCCGGGAGCTATGCGGCGGTCGTCGGCGGCGCCAATATGGACATCGGCGGCATTTCGCTTGCGCCGCTGGTTGCGGAGGATTCCAACCCCGGCACGGTCACAATGAGTCTTGGCGGCGTCGGGCAGAACATTGCCCGCAACCTCAGCATGCTGGGCGTTGATGTCCGCTTTCTGACTGCACTCGGAAACGACCTATACGGCCAGCGCATTGCGGCAGCCAGCAGCGAGCTTGGCATCGATATTACCCATGCGCTTCAGGTGGCCGACGCCGCCACCTCGACCTATCTGTTCATCTGCGGGCAGGACGGCGATATGGCGCTGGCGGTAAACGACATGGCGATCTGCGATCGCATCTCCCCGGCGTATCTGCAAAGCAACCTTCCCCTGCTCAATAACGCGCAGGTCGTCGTGGTCGACACCAACCTCCCCGCAGAATCGCTGGAGTACCTGTGCGGCCACTGCACTGCCCCGATTTTTGCCGACCCGGTTTCGACGATCAAGGGCGCAAAGCTCCGCCCGCTGCTTGGCAAGCTGCACACGCTCAAGCCGAACCGTTTGGAGGCAGAGCTGCTGTCCCGCGTTGAGATCAAAGACGAAGCCAGCCTCTGTCAGGCTGCTAAGACCTTGCTCGCCACCGGTCTGCACCGTGTCTTCATTTCCCTCGGCTCGCACGGCGTGCTTGCCGCCGACCATCGGCGGATGCTCCTGCTCCCTCCCTCCAAGGCTGTCATGCGCAACGCGACCGGCGCCGGAGATGCCTACATGGCCTCGCTCGCATGGGCGTATCTGGAGGGCATGGATCTGACGCAGACCGCCGCCTGCGCCGCCTGCGCCGCTGCAATTGCAATTGAATCCACGCAAACCATCAATCCGCGTCTGTCGTCCGATGCCGTCCGCGCACGCATGGCAGATTACGATATAAATTTAGTGAAGGAGATTTAAAATCATGCTGAACAAATATCTGGACATCAAACCCGAAGTCGCCGAGGCGCTTGCCGCCGGTAAGCCTGTTGTTGCTCTCGAATCCACCATCATCTCCCACGGTATGCCCTATCCCCAGAATGTAGAGACCGCTCTGGAAGTTGAGCGCATCATCCGTGAAAACGGCGCTGTCCCGGCGACCATCGCCATCATCGGCGGCCGTCTGAAGGCCGGCCTGACCCCCGAGGAGATCGACTACTTCGGCAAGAAGGGCACTGCGATTGCAAAGGCCTCCCGCCGCGATCTGGCTGTCCTCTGCGCCCGCGGCGAAGACGGCGCTACCACCGTCACCACCACGATGATCATTGCGCACATGGCCGGTATCAAGGTCTTCGCCACCGGCGGCATCGGCGGCGTGCATCGCGGTGCCGAGACCACCATGGACATCTCCGCTGACCTCGAAGAGCTGGCACACACGCCCGTTATGGTCGTCTGCGCCGGTGCAAAGGCCATCCTTGACCTCGGCCTGACCCTCGAATACCTCGAGACCCACGGCGTTCCCGTTATCGGCTACGGTACGAAGGAGCTGCCCGCGTTTTATAGCCGCCATTCCGGCTTCTCCGTCGACTACGAGATTGATACCCCCGAGGAGCTGGCCGCAGCCTTCAAGACCCAGCACGAGCTCGGCCTCGGCGGCGGCATGCTGGTCACCAACCCCATCCCCGAGCAGTACTCGATGGACGAAAAGGTCATCAACGCCGCGATTGACCAGGCCATCCGGGAAAGCCGCGAGCAGGGCGTGCACGGCAAGGCAACGACCCCGTTCCTGCTGGCACGCGTCAAGGATCTGACCGGCGGCGACAGCCTGGATTCCAACATCCAGCTCGTTTTCAACAACGCCCGTCTTGCCGCAAAAACCGCAAAGGCACTGAGCGAGCAATAATAATCGAAAAAATGAGTCCGCCTCGATATGAGGCGGGCTCATTTTTATGCTTTGATGAGCTCCTGCACAACGTAGCCGGCGAGCATCAGACCGGCGCAGGAGGGCACCCATGAAACTGAGCCGGGAATGGCACGCCGTCCGGGAGGCGGCGCTTCGAGCGCCTCGGGCCTTTGCGGCAGCTCCTCGCTGAACAGAACGGTATGATGCTCAATCCCGCGTGCACGCAGCTCGCGCCGCATGATGCGCGCCAGATGGCAGCCGCTGGTCTTGGAAATATCCGTAATCCGGAACTGCATGGGGTCGAGCTTGTTGCCCGTGCCCATGGCGCTGATGATCGGAATGCCGCGCGCCAGCGCCGTCTGAATCAGGCTGAGCTTGCAGGACACAAGATCGATCGCATCGACAACGTAGTCATACGGCTGAGAGAAGAAGCGCTCCTTGCCCTCTTCGTTATAAAGCTCCGGTATGGAGTTCACGCGGCAGTCGGGATGAATGTCCAGAATGCGCCGCGCCATAACGTCAGACTTATACTGCCCGATGGTCGAGTGCAGGGCGCAGAGCTGACGGTTGAGGTTGCTCTCCCCCACCGTGTCGCTGTCGACAAGCGTCAGCGCGCCGATACCCGCGCGGGCCAGCCCCTCGGCCACGTAGCTGCCCACGCCGCCGATGCCGAAAATGATCACATGCGCTCGCGCCAGACGCTCCATGGCCGCCGCGCCGAGCAGCATCTCCTCACGGAGGAAGGCTTCTTGCATTCGGTTTTTCTCCTTTGATAGCAATTAGAAAAATCAGCCCGCCGCTTTGGCGGGCTGATCGTGTGGGCTTTAGTTGCTGTTGCTGTTGAGCACGCGGTCGACTGCGGCGTTCATCGCAGCATCCTCGTCATAACCGCAGGCATCAATGGCGGCCTTGGTCACGTCGGAATACCAGTCGCTGCGCAGCTGGTTGGTGACGTTGTTGTAGCGGAGGGTGTGCTCATTCAGGCCGACAAAGTAGACAAAGTAGGTTCCGGAGGTGCCTTCAAAGACCTGCCAGTCGCCTTCCTTGCGGGTCTCAAATGCGCCCCACGTCAAGGCCTCCTTGGCATAGGAGGAAAGCGTGTTGCGGCCGGCCGCCTCGAGAACATCGGTAGAGCTGGTGGTGTATTCTCCGGTCAGCTTGGTGAAGTTCTCGCGGGAGCCGTCCTCCTCCAACGCAGCCTTGATGGCGGCGACCTTTTCTTCGGCGGTCTGCTTCGGCTCGTCGGACGAGGTGTCCTCGGAATCGGAGGACGAGGTGTCCTCGGAATCGGAGGAGGTCGTGTCGTTGGGAACGTACATATACAGCAGGTCGAAGGTGTTGTAGTCCGCCTTGTCCAGCAGCTTCAGGACGTAATAGGTATTGCCGTCCTCACTGGCAAAGAGCTTCACGTCGCCCGTCTTCGCGTCGCCGAACATCCATGCTGCAGCCTCCTCGCTCACGGAGGAGGTCACGCTCTGCTTGGTGTAGTCGGCAGCGACGGTGACCTTTTCGTCCGCCTCGTTGAAATTGGCTTCCATCTTTTCGGCAGCCGCCTTGGCCTCGGCGCGGTTATCGTCGGTCGGCTCAAGGGTCTCGCCGGTCTCTTCGTCCTTCGTGCTCTCCATATATTCAGAGGCGCGGACGGTGTAGGAGTAGTAGGTCGCCTTATCGAAGGTCTCGGGGCTCTCCTCGTAGCGGGCAGCGATCTCTTCGTCGGTGTAGGTCAGGGTCTGCGGATAGTGGCTGGCAATTTCCGTCGCCTTGAGATACTCGCGGTAGCCGCTCTCGTTGCAGCCCGTGCCGAACAGAAGCTCGATATACTTGTTCACGCTGTAGCCCGCGTTCTTGGCATAGCCGCTGAGCGTCTCAATGGTCTCGTCGATCTCTGCCAGCTCGTCCTCGCCGAGCGTATAGCCGTTCTTCTCGGCCTCGGCGCAGACAGCGTAGACGCTGGCGGCATTTTCCATTGCAGAGTGCGCAAGATACTGCGCCCATGTGACGCTATAGTACTCATCCGTGCTTTCGACCGTCGACAGATAGTCGGTGCTCAGGCCAAACAGGCCGAGGAAGGACGAAGCGGAGGTGCTGACGTACTGGTCGGCAAGGCCCGTGCCGCTCTGAATGTTCAGATAGGAGGCGTAGTTGCCGATATTGCTGACGAGGGAATAATAGAAATAGTTAAATTCCTTGACGGAGACATCATGACCGCCAGCGGTCAGAACCGTCTGGTTGCGCTGAACGGCGCGGTAGGTAAACATTCCGCCGAAGACGATGGCCAGCACCAGAATGATGCTGATCGTGAAGATCCAGCCCTCGGACAGCTTTTTCTTTTTCTTCTGCGGTGCGGCGGCCGGCTCATTGACCTCCACGGCGCGCTTTTTTCTTTCGCGGGAAGCACTCATTTTCCTTTACCTCTTTCGTGCGTAGTTTCGGGGAAACCCGAGCGTATAAGCGAGAGCTATTATACTATCAAATCCATCGACATGCAAGTGAAAAGTAAGAAAATAGGAAAAAAGTTTACAAAATGGCATAGAAAATCCCCGCTGCGGCCGTGTAGCTCTGTTTATAACCTGCACAAATCGGCAGGTGGGTTGTCTCTCCATGGCTTTTCAGCTTCCAACGTCCATTCACGGTCAAGGCCGGAACGGGAGGCCTGCACGCCGCCATGAAAGTAATCGGACATCCCGAAAAAATGATGTGGGTTTAAAGAGAGCTATCACGCACCCAGCAGGGAACTTATTCCATTGTTTCTCGTCAAAGGAGCAGGATCATTCGTCCGCTTCGTCCTCTTCGGCTTCCTCGTCCTCGTACATCTGGTCGAGCAGCAGGTCGTAAACCTCCTCAAGCTCCTGCTCATCCTCGACGACCTCTAGGATGGGTTCGCCCTCCTCGTCCTGTGTCGAACGAAGGATACTGATCTCCAGCTCCTCTTCCTCATCCGAGGCATTGGCCGGGGTCAGCGCAAGATACTCCGCGCCCTTGTAGGTCACCGTGGCAAGCACCTCAAGCTCAAACTCTTCGCCGTTTTCGTCCGTGATCGAAATGATATCTGCGCCGTAGTCCTCCATCGGGCTGGCCTCCTGTGTTTTAATCTGTGCCTCTATTGTAACCGCTCCGATGCAGAAAATCAAGAGGAAAACCGACGAAAAGAATTTCCCCTCGCGCGCAACCGTACCCGCACAAAAAACCGTTTCTGAAGCTCATGAAAAAGGAGGCTGACGCATCCCATGCCAAAGTTCCGACGCGCTTTTGCCGTCCCGCCCTAGTTTTTCTGGAAAACACTTGATTTATCCAACAAAAAAAGCGATAATACGGATTTGACAAGCGTGATATAATGATATAGATAGGGATAGTGACTCTTTGACAAGCCCGTGCCGGCGGCCCGTTTCGCCGGATCTCAATAAAAATCTCCGGAAAGTGAGGTCTCTTCTATGGCCGACAACCGTAATTTGCCTGCTAAGCAGCCCCATCTTGCGTGGCGGATCGCCCGCGTGGCGCTCCATATTCTTGGTAAAATCACACTCTGGGCGCTGGTGATCGCCGCGACGCTCGCTGTGATTGCTGCCGTTTCCGGCTCCATTTTCATGACAAAATTCTCCGAATATCTCAAGACCGATGTCATCCCGAAGGCGGAGGAATATGCCGAGGCGCTGGATCTGGACAGCATTTCCCTCGCCCAGACCTCGATCATCTACTACACCGACCCCCAAACCGGCGAGTATAAGGAGCTGCAAAAGCTCTACGCCACGCAGAACCGCATCTGGGTGAGCTATGACCAGATTCCGCAGGATATGGTCAATGCCGCGGTCGCCATTGAGGACAAGCGCTTCCCCGAGCACAACGGCGTGGACTGGCTGCGCACACTTTCGGCAGTACGCAACTTCCTCGGCGGCGACTCGTCCTTCGGCGCCTCCACGATCACCCAGCAGCTCATCAAAAATCTCTCCATGGACAACGAGACGACCGTCAACCGTAAGGTGCTGGAAATTTTCCGTGCACTGGCCGTCGAGCAGCGTTATACCAAAAACGAGATCATGGAGTGGTATCTGAATACCATTTATCTCGGCGAAGGCTGCTATGGCGTGCAGAGCGCCGCGCAGGTCTACTTCGGCAAGGACGTCAGCGAGCTGACCCCGGCCGAATGCGCCTCAATCATCGCCATTACCAACAATCCCTCGCTGTATGACCCCTATCTGCGCCCGAAGAACAACCGTGAGCGCCAGCTGACCATCCTCAGCGAGATGTATCAGCAGGGCTATTTCCGCACCCAAGCAGACTACGAGGCCGCCAAGGCGCAGGAAATGGTCTTCCACAACGGCAACTATGACGAAAAGACCTACCGCTGCAGCGCCTGTGAGTTCAAGGGCACCAGCGAGGAATATAACCTCGGCGAGGACGGCGAGTACTACTGCCCGTGGTGCGGCACGCTGAACTACGCCGTCAGCGACAGCAATGTCTATTCCTACTTTGTCGACACGGTCTACCGCGATGTCATCGACGATCTTTGTGAAAAATATGACATCAACGAACAGGCTGCGGAGCAGAAGCTTCTGACCGGCGGCTACAGCATCTACGCCACGATCAACCCCGAGGTACAGAGCATCGTCGACAGCGTCTATGAAAACCCGGACAACGTCCCAAGCACCATCAGCATCCAGCAGCTGCAATCGGCCATCACCGTGGTAGACAATTCCACCGGCGATGTCGTTGCCATCTGCGGCGGCGTGGGACGTAAGGAGTATCCCCTGTCCTACAACCGTGCCGAGGCCAAGCTGCCCACCGGCTCGTCGATCAAGCCCATCTCCGTCTATGCCCCCGCGCTGGACGCCGGTGTGGTCACTCCGGCTACGGCCTTTGAGGATTCGCCCTTCTACGACGACAGCAGCTGGCCGCAGAATGACTCGCGCAGCTACAGCGGCATGTGCCTCGTGCAGCGCGGCGTGACGAGCTCGCTCAACACAATCTCCGTCAAGACCCTCAACGCACTCGGCCTGCAGCAGAGCTACGATTTTCTGACCCAGAAGCTCGGCATCACCACCTTGGTCGACAGCGTGACCCTCGGCGGCCGCGACTATACCGACATTGCCTACGCCCCCTTGGCGCTGGGCGAATTAACCTTTGGCCTGACCGTGCGCGAGATGACGCAGGCCTTTGCGACCTTCCCGAATATGGGCACCTTCCGCGAGGCGCGCACCTATACCAGCGTGGTCGACCCGGACGGCAAGATCATTCTGGACAACACGCAGGAAAGCCACACCGCCATCAGTGAGCACGCCGCGTTCTATATGAACAATATGCTCACCGATGCCGTCTCCTACGGCACCGGCACCCCGGCCTACAAGGACAACGTGGCCGTTGCCGGTAAGACCGGTACCTCCGGCAACAACCAGACGCGCTGGTTCGCAGGCTACACCCCGTACTACACCGCCGTGGTCTGGTGCGGCTACGACGAGCCCGAGCAGGTCGTCCTCTCCGGCTCCTACACTAACCCCGCCATCGTCATGTGGCGGCAGGTCATGGACCCGCTGCATGCGGCACTGGAATACCGCTCCTTTACCGAGGTCAGCGACTATGGCTGGTACAGCGTCTGCTCCGACTGCGGCGGCTATGCTACCGAGGCCTGCGAGAAGGACGTCCGCGACAACGGCCGTAACCGCGTCACCTCCGTGAAGCTCTGCTATGAGGACGCCCCGTCCTTCAGCTGCACCTGCCACACGCTGGTAAAGATCTGCGGTGAAAGCGGCAAGGTCGCCAACGAATACTGTGAGCATGTCAAGGGCAACGAGATCAAGGAAGTCGGCATGCTGATCTATAACTCCAAGTGGAAGGTCAATAAGGACGCGCCTTATGTCTATAAGGAAGACGACCCGAACGCCGTCTGCACGCTCCACACGCCGGATACAACGGAAGGCACCGAGCCCTCGACAGAGCCGCCGAAGCCCACCGAGGTACCCGTCCCCACGGAGCCGACCCCGACCGAACCGCCGACGACCCCGACCGAACCGCCGACGACCCCGCCGGCCTCCGTTCCGACCGAGGCTCCGGCCGCCGAAACGCAATGGTTCGAGCGGCAAAGAATCGACAGCTAATCAACGAAACAGACCGGAGAAACGCCCACTATGTGGAAGGCAGACAAATGGAAGGATTATGAGGTGCTCGACACCTCGGACGGCGAAAAGCTGGAGCGCTGGGGAAGGTATTTCCTCGTGCGTCCCGACCCGCAGGTCATTTGGTCGACACCGAAAAAGCACCCGCGCTGGCGGAGCTTTGATGCGCGCTATGCGCGCTCCAGCTCCGGCGGCGGACAGTGGTCGCAGCATCATCTGCCCGAACGCTGGCAGGTCGCCTACCGTGACCTGACCTTTAACGTCAAGCCGATGAACTTCAAGCACACCGGCGTTTTCCCCGAGCAGGCGGCCAACTGGGACTTTATCGACGCGCAGATCCGCGGCGCGGGACGTCCCGTTTCCGTGCTGAACCTCTTTGCCTATACCGGCGGCGCAACGCTGGCCGCGGCAAGGGCAGGCGCGTCGGTCTGCCACGTGGACGCCGCGAAGGGCATGGTCGCATGGGCGCGGGAAAACGCCGCCTCCTCCGGCCTGTCCGATGCACCGATCCGCTGGATCATCGACGATTGCGCAAAATTTGTCGAGCGCGAGATCAAGCGCGGCCGCCGCTATGACGCGGTCATTATGGATCCGCCGTCCTACGGCCGCGGCCCCTCGGGCGAGATCTGGAAGCTGGAAAAGGATTTGTATCCGTTTTTGCAGCTGGTGGCCGGCGTTCTGTCAGATGATCCCCTGTTTTTTATCATCAATTCCTACACCACCGGGCTGGCGCCGTCGGTGCTGACGTGCCTGATGGACAGCCTGATCACCCCGCGCTTTGGGGGAAGCACCGTTTCCGACGAGCTGGGGCTGCCCGTGACCGTCTCCGGGCTGGTGCTCCCCTGCGGTGCAGCCGGACGGTGGACAAGCAAATAACATAGAACGGACATTCACTATGAGCGAAGCAATTCTTGCAGAAAACCTGCAATTTTCCTATTCTCAAGGCGAGGGCGCGCGCATTTCGGTCTTTGACGGGCTGAATTTTCAAATCGCCGAGGGCAGCTTTGTCGCAGTTTTGGGACGCAACGGCTGCGGCAAGTCTACGCTGGCCAAGCACTTTAATGCCATACTGCTGCCTGAGGGCGGCAGCGTACAGGTGTTCGGCATGGACACACGGGACGAGAGCCTGCTGCTGGACATCCGCCGGACGGTCGGCATGGTCTTCCAGAACCCGGATAACCAGATGGTTGCCAACGTCGTCGAGGAGGACGTTGCCTTTGCGCCGGAAAATCTCGGCGTTCCGACTGAGGAAATTCGCCGCCGCGTGGATGACGCGCTGCGGGCTGTTGGCATGTACGACTACCGCGAGCACGCGCCGCACCTACTCTCCGGCGGGCAAAAGCAGCGCGTCGCCATTGCCGGCGTAATTGCCATGCAGCCGCGCTGCATTGTCCTCGACGAGCCGACGGCCATGCTCGACCCGCACGGGCGCGAGGAGGTGCTGTCCACCATCGAGCGCCTCAACCGTGAGAAAGGCATCACTGTCATGCTCATTACGCACCACATGACAGAGGCAATCCGTGCCCAACGCGTGATTGTAATGGACGGTGGGAATATCCTGCTCGACGGCACACCGAAGGAGGTCTTCCCGCATGTTCAGGCGCTGAAGGACGCCGGTCTGAGCGTCCCGGCGACCACACAGCTGCTATATGCCCTGCGTCAGGAGGGGCAGCCGCTCCCGCTCGACGCGCTTTCCATCGAAGAATGTGCGCAGGCACTTTGCTCGTGGGCGAAGGCTTGACCACAGAAGGAGGCACCATTGTCATCTGCAATCATCGAGGTCCGTGACCTCTGCCATACCTACAGCGCCGGCACGCCCTTTGAGCATGCCGCGCTGAAGCATATCCATTTCCACATCGAACAGGGTGAATTTCTCGGAATTATCGGTCACACGGGTTCCGGCAAATCCACCCTTATCCAGCATCTGAACGGCCTTTTAAAGCCCACCTCCGGCGACGTTTTACTGGATGGTGAAAGCATCTGGAAGGACAAGCAGCCCACCCACGCAGCTCGCTTTCGCGTCGGGCTGGTGTTTCAGTACCCGGAATACCAGCTGTTTGAGGACACGGTGTTTCAGGACATTGCCTTCGGCCCGAAAAACATGGGGCTGGACGCCGAGGAGATTCGCCGCCGCGTGCTACGGGCGGCGGACTTTGCCGGGGTCGACCCGGCGGTGCTGGAAAAGTCGCCCTTCGACCTTTCCGGCGGGCAAAAGCGTCGCGTCGCCATTGCGGGCGTGATCGCCATGGAGCCGGAGATCGTGGTTTTCGATGAGCCGACGGCGGGACTCGATCCGGCGGGCTGCGCTTCGATCCTGGAAAACATCCGCGCCTATCGCGAGGCCACCGGTGCGACGGTTCTGATGGTCAGCCACTCGATGGACGACGTGGCGGCCATGGCCGACCGCCTTCTGGTGCTCAATGAGGGCGAGATTGCCTATCTTGCGCCCCCGGCGGAGGTGTTCTCCCACGCCGCGGAGCTGCAAAAAATCGGCCTGACCGTCCCGCAGGTGACACAGCTGTTTCTGCGCCTGCGCGAGCTGGGGCTGGATGTCGATCCTGCGACCTATACCCTCGATGATGCCCTGCAGCAGCTGCGGGCGCTGAAGGGAGGCGGACGCAGATGCTGAAGGACATTACGCTGGGACAGTATTTCCCCGGAAATACCCCTGTGCACCGCCTTGACC
>CAKTZP010000049.1 GCA_934636045.1 uncultured Oscillospiraceae bacterium | reverse complement strand
GCCGTTGATACGGGAGATGATCTGGGCGGCGTCCTTGCCCAGACCGTTCAGGATCACGCGCAGCGGGGTCTTGCGCGCCTTGTTGGCGTTGCGGACGATGCCGATGGCGCCTTCGGCGGCGGCGAAGGACTCGTGGCCGGCCAGGAACGCGAAGCACTTGGACTCCTCGCTCAGCAGCATGGCGCCGAGGTTGCCGTGGCCGAGGCCGACCTTGCGGTCTTCGGCGACGGAGCCGTCGATGCAGAAGGACTGCAGCCCCTCGCCGATCTTCTTGGAGGCCTCGGCGGCGGTCTTGACGCCGGACTTCAGCGCGATGGCTGCGCCGACGGTGTAAGCCCAGCAAGCGTTCTCGAAGCAGATGGGCTGAATATTCTTAACGATCTCATAGGGGTCGAAGCCCTTCGCCTTGCAGATCTCGCGGCACTCCTCGACCGAGCTGATGCCGTACTGCGCGAGGACACCGTTGATTTTGTCGATTCTTCTTTCGTAACTTTCAAACAAAGCCATTTTTGTATCCTCCTTCTCTTATTCTTGGCGCGGGTCGATGTACTTGGCGGCGTTGTCGAACTGGCCGTAGTGACCCTTCGCCTTTTCCATGGCGGTGTTGGCGTCGTCGCCCTTCTTGATGAAGTCCATCATCTTGCCGAGGTTGATGAATTCATAGCCGACGATCTCGTCGTCCTTGTTCAGGGCGATACGGGTGCAGTAGCCTTCGGCCATTTCGAGGTAGCGCGGGCCCTTTTCGCGGGTGGCGAACATCGTGCCGACCTGGCTGCGCAGACCCTTGCCGAGGTCTTCCATGGAGGCGCCGACGGACAGGCCGTTCTCGGAGAACGCTGACTGCGTGCGGCCGTAAACGATCTGGAGGAACAGCTCGCGCATCGCGGTGTTGATCGCGTCGCAGACGAGGTCGGTGTTGAGCGCTTCCAGAATGGTCTTGCCGATCAGGATCTCGGAGGCCATCGCGGCGGAGTGGGTCATACCGGAGCAGCCGATCGTCTCGACCAGAGCTTCCTCAATGACGCCATTCTTGACGTTCAGCGTCAGCTTGCAGGCGCCCTGCTGCGGCGCGCACCAGCCGACACCGTGCGTAAAGCCGGAGATATCGGTGATTTCCTTCGCCTGTACCCACTTGCCCTCTTCGGGAATGGGAGCCGGGCCGTGGTATGCGCCCTTTGCAACCGGACACATGTGCTGTACTTCTGTCGTGTAAATCATTGCAATAATCCTTTCCGTGCGTTTTAAACGAACGCAAAAAATAACAAATTCAGCGCTGATTTCGGCACGCTTCGCGTCCCGGCGGAAAAGCCGGTCGAAAAACGTCCTAATTTCAGTCCTATTATACCGAATTCCTCGCGGCTTGTCAACGCGATTCACCCGAAAAAATCCGGTGGTTTATTCCCTTTTTTCCGTAGCTTGGAGATACTGCTCCAAGAGCTCTGCGGCGCAGCGGCAGAGCTCCGCACAGGGGCGTTTGCGATAGTATTGCTCCGTCCGCTCCTCCGGGATGCCGCCGGGGGAGGTGCGGGTGCCGCTCAGCAGCTCGCGGCAGAGCAGCGAGCCGTTTTCCGCACGGAACTGCGCCGCCAGCGCCTGCAGCTGGGCATACAGCGCCCGCTTATGCTCATGCGAGGGGACGCCGTCGTCGCCGAGGATCAGCCCCGCCGCCATAAACATCCCGGACACCGCGCCGCAGACCTCGCGCATCCGCGCCATGCCGCCGCCAAAGCCCGAGGCAATGCGCATCGCCGTCTCTGCGTCCAGCCCCGTCCGGTCGGAAAAGGCCAGCAGCACGGCCTGCGTGCAGTTGCAGCCGTCTTTAAAATTCCGTTCCGCAAGCTTGCCACGTTCCATTCGTCATTCCTCCGCGGCGGCGTCCGCAGGGAACGCCACGCCGTTGAATTTCAGCATATATCGCACGGGATAGTAGCCCGCAAGATAGTTTTTCTCGTACCATTCATAGGTTGCCTCCGGCAGGTGCACCAGCTCCGGCGCGTCGCAGCGGAACAGCTCAAAGGTCGTCCTGTCGCCGCACAGCAGCGCTGCAATCAGCTCCTTCTGCCCCTCGGCGGCCAGCCGCTCGAAGATGGTGTCCATCAATGTGACGCAGATGAGCTCCTCCTGCGTGCCGCGGCGCTCCTTTCCGGCAAACCAGCGCAGCAGATCGTCCGGCGTGAAGGCCTTGCGCGTCGTGACCAGCGCCAGCTTTTGGAACTCCTCGACTGCGCTGCGCTTGGTCACGTCGATGAGATAATACAGCAGCTTTTCGTCGAGCAGGCAGCAGTCGAGCAGCACCTCATAGGCGCTGCGCGGGCCATCCGGCTCCTCAATTTTCGGCGTTTGCGCCTCCTCGGCTGCTTCCTCCGCCGTCTCGACCGCTTCTTCTGCCTCCTCGGCGGAAGGGCTCGGCTGCTCCTCGGCAAATTGGCACAGCGCCTGCGCAAGCTCCTCCGGACGATAGCCCTCCAGCAGCTCCGCCGGCAGGGTGATCCCGTCCTGCGCAGCGCAGCGCCGCACGAATTCCGGCACGCCCAGCCTGGCGATCGCCTCCTGCAGCTCCACCGCGCGGCGCATCGGATCGGTCTGCGACAGCGTGATGCCCTCGGGGGCCTCCCGCCGGCCTTCGCCGAGCTCCTGCAAATATTTTATATAGTATTGTGCCAATTCCATTGTGTTCACCTCCCGGACATCATATCACAGCTGCGCAAAAAAAGCAACTTGACTTTGACCCTTTGCGTGCGATATAATGATAATGCGGAATTCGCCGCGCAGCAACTCCCGCCGGCGCTGAGTCCGTGCGGAACCAGCAGAAAGGGCGACCCTATGAGAATCAAAATCACATCCGACAGTACCTGCGACCTGTCTCCGGAGCTTATCCGGGAGAATGACATTGAAATTTTTCCGCTTTTTGTGAATATGGACGGCGAGAGCTATCTCGACTGCGTGAACATCCAGCCGGCGGATATTTTTGCCCATGTTGCAGCGGGCGGCGAGCTTTGCACCACGGCGGCCGTTCCGATCGGCATCTATCAGGAGCGCTTTGAGGCGCTGCGCAAGGAATATGATGCCGTCATCCATATCAACCTCGGCTCCGGCTTCTCTGCGTGCCACCAGAATGCCTGCCTTGCCGCCGAGGGCATGGACAACGTCCGGGTGGTCGACTCCCGCAACCTCTCCACCGGCCACGGCCACGTGGTCATGGAGGCGTGCAAGCTGGCCAAGACCATGACCGACCTCGACGCCATCAAGGCCGAGCTCGACGAGCTGACCGGCCGCGTGGACACGAGCTTCCTGCTCGACCGGCTGGACTACATGGCCAAGGGCGGCCGCTGCTCCAGCGTTACGCTGCTCGGCGCGAACCTGCTGAAGCTCAAGCCCTGCATTGAGGTCGTCGATAATAAGATGATCGTCGGTAAGAAGTACCGCGGCAACTATGCCAAGTGCATGGAAAAGTATGTCCGCGACCGTTTGGCGGAGCCGGACGACATCATCCCCGAGCGCATTTTTGTTACGCACACTCCGGTGTCACAGGAGGTCTCCGAGACCGTCCACCGCACCATCCGCGAGTGCATGAGCTTTGAACATATCTACGATACATGGGCAGGCTGCACCATCTCCTGCCACTGCGGCGAGGGCTGCCTCGGCGTCCTGTTCATTCATAAGAAAAAGTGATTCGAAAAGCACGCCGCAAGGCGTGCTTCAGACTGTCAAAAAAGTCCGAATTTGTCATTGCGAGGCCCTGAAAGGGCCGTGGCAATCTCGCAGAATTGTTTTGATTTTCAGATGATTTTCGGCGAATTCGAAACTGCCTGCATGAGATTGCCACGTCGCTTCGCTCCTCGCAATGACATGCGGGGTAGTTTTTCGACACGCTCAAGCACGCCGCAAGGCGTGCTTTTTGGGATATTTAGGACAATACGGAAAAACAGGCAGTATCCCGACGAAACGGATACTGCCTGTTATCTTTGCTATGCAAGAAAGCGCTGATGCGTTAAAGCGGCACGATGCTGTCGCGGAGCATGAGGAGGGATTCCAGCTCGCGGTGGATGACACGGGTGTCGGCGGGATCCTTGATCAGCTCGATGAGGCGCTCGGCGGCGTAGCGGCCGAGCAGGTCGCGGCGGGTAAAGACGGAGGTGAGGCCGGGGGTATACAGCGGGATAGACAGATCGTCGAAGGAGACGACGGAGATGTCCTTGCCGGGGACGAGCTGCTTTTCATGCAAGGCCTCGAGGCAGCCGATGCAGATGTTCTCATTGCAGGTGACGATGGCCGTGGGGGGATCGTCCATCGCCAGCAGGGAAAGGGTGTGCTGGTAGCCCTTCTGGCGCAGCAGAAGCTCCGGGCGGTGGCGCGCCGAGCCGAGCCGGCAGCGGCACAGATAGCGATCCTCGGGCTGCAGCCCGGCATCGAGCATGGCCTGACAGAAGCCCTGCAGGCAATCGATACCGATGTTCATGTCTGTGTCGACCGAGAGAACGGCGATCTTTTTGTGATTATTTTCCAGCAGGAGCTGCGTGAGGGTGTAGCAGCCGCCGAAATTGTCGATGGCAACGCTGTTGAGCTCACTGCCGTGGATGGTGCGGTTGAGAAGCACGATGGGCTTGCTGAAGCGCTGCAGGTCGAAGATGCGGTTGCGCGTGGGGACGACCAGCGCGCCGTCGATGAGGTGGATGTAGCGATTGAGATAGGTGAGCGGATCGGCTTCGGGATCCTCGCCGCTGGAGAAGATCATGGACTGATAGCCATTGTGGCGGAACGTCTCGGCGGCGGATTGCAGCGTGACGGCGTGGAAGTCGAGGGTGAAGTTCGGAACGACGATCATTACGATGCGTGTCTGGCCGGTGACGAGGGAGGTGGCCAGCGCGTTCTGCGTGAAGTCAAGCTTGGCGACGGCATCTTCGACACGGGCGCGGGTCTCGTCGCTGACACGGTCAAGGTGGTTCAGCACGCGGGAGACCGTGGAAACAGAGACCCCGGCCAGCTGCGCAACATCCTTGATCGTGACGGATTGCATGATATGCTTTTGTCGTCCCATTACGAAGCGCCTTCTTTCTGCTTTTTTCCATTCTTCATTATTATATGGGAAGAATTGCACACTGTCAACCGATACGGGGAAAATGGGAAAACAACATTTCTTTTCCATTTTGCGAAAAAAACGGGAAGTGTCCGGCATCTGACGGAGGGAAAATCGGAAATTGTCGATTATTCACAAATTTGCGGCTTAATTTTTGTGAAAACGTTTCGATTGACAGGAAAGTGAAATCGTGATATTCTAAGGTGCACAGAAAATAAAAACGATTTTACATAGAAATAAGGGGATTTATCCGGCCGGGGGAGCGGGATACTTCTTTTTCATCGCTGTCAAAACGTTTTTACAGCAGACCCCACTCCCGGCAGCAGCCAAGCGTCCCCACCGAAAGGAATCCTATGGAAAAACACCTCTCCATGCCGCTGCGCGGATATCTCCGCATGACGGCGGTCATGCTCCCGGCGCTGCCCGTGCTCGGGCTGGGCATTTCCATGTGCCTGTTCGCCGGGCTCGGCGCGGATGTCAACACGAGCTTTCAGCAGGGAATCGGTCGAATGATCGGCATGGAGGCCGGAACGGTCAACCTCTTATTTAATACGCTGGTGCTGGTGATCTACTGCTTTGCCGACCGCTCACTGGTCGGGATCGGGTCGCTTTTGGTCGGCTTTGGCCTCGGCCCGCTGATGAATCTGTTTGAAGCACTGCTGCACCGGCTGATCCCCGGCACGCCGTCCATGGCGATCCGGGTGCTGTTCTGCGTCGGCGGCGTGACAGTCAGCTGCGTTGCGCTGGCGTGGTACGTGCAGATCCGGATGGGCGTGCAGCCGCTGGATATGCTGAAGCTGACCATTTCCAAGACGCTGCATTGCAGCTACGGCGTCGGCGTTTACATCTGGAGCGCCATTGCGCTCGGTCTAACGTTCGTGTTCCATGGCGACATTGGCCTTGGCACGGTGCTGAATCTGCTGCTGGCCGGTCTGCTGTGCGACCTGTTTCTGCCGCTGCTGCAGCCCGCTGTGCGGCGGCTGTGTGGCCCGTACTGGAAAGGGGACGCCGTGGGCACGCGTTCCGGCTTGCTGAAAAAGCTGTTCCGCAAAAAGAAGGTCAGCGAAACGGAACGCTCCTGAGCGCTGCATTTGCGCCGAGGGGCGCAGCTTTACTTCCCGGCGATGAGCGCCGCAGAAAGGAATCTATCAACCATCTATGCAAAAACACCTCTCCATGCCGCTGCGCGGGTATCTCCGCATGACGGCGGTTCTTCTGCCGACGCTGCCGGTATTGGCGTTCGGCATCGCCATGAGCCTCTTTGCCGGACTGGGCTCGGACGTAACGACAAGCTTTCAACAGGGCATCGGCCGGATGGTCGGTCTGGAGGCCGGAACGGTCAACCTCTTATTTAACACGCTGGTGCTGGTGATCTACTGCTTTGCCGACCGTTCGCTTGTGGGCATCGGGTCGCTTTTGGTCGGCTTTGGCATCGGCCCGCTGATGAATCTGTTCGAAGCCCTGCTGCATACGCTCATCCCGGTGACGCCGCCGATGCTTGTTCGCATCCTGTTTTCGCTGGGCGGGACGATCGTCACCTGCTTTGCGCTGGCGTGGTATGTCCAGATTCGACAGGGTGTGCAGCCGCTGGATATGATCTGCCTGACCATTGCCCGGCTGCTGAAGAAAAGCTACGGTGTCGGCGCCTATGTTTGGAGCGGTGTCGCGCTGATTTTGACCATCGTCTTTGGCGGTGACCTTGGCATCGGCTCAATTTTAAACATGGCGCTCGGCGGAGTCCTCTGTGATTTGTTCATCCCGCTGCTGCGCCCCGCCGTGCGGAAGCTGTGCGGCCCATATTGGAAAGGAGATTATTTCAATGACAACACCACTCATCGCAAAAGAAAAAGCGGAAATGCTGATCCAGCGAGCCATTGAGGCGCGGGAATTTGCATACTGCCCGTATTCCAACTGGGCCGTCGGCGCGGCGCTAGTGACGCGCGAGGGCAAAATTTACACCGGCTGCAACATTGAAAACGGCGGCTTCAGCGCGACCAACTGCGCCGAGCGCACCGCGTTCTTCAAGGCCGTGAGCGAGGGCGAGCGCAGCTTTGCCGCCATCGCCATCGTCGGCGGCACGAAGGGCCAGCCGCTGGAGAACTACTGCTCGCCGTGCGGCGTGTGCCGCCAGGTTATGGCCGAGTTCTGCGACCCGGATGCCTTTATCGTCATCCACGGCAAGACTCCCACGGACTATAAGGAATTCACCCTGCGGCAGATTCTGCCCGAGGGCGGCTTCCGGCTGACGGAGGACGGCTCATTCTTCCGCCCGCCTCATGAATGTGTTTAATCGGCTCGCCGATTGAATAAATCAAATTATTTATGGAGGAAACATGAAAAAGTTAGTATGCCTGTTGCTCGCACTGGTCATGGTCTTTGCACTGTGCGCCTGCGGCGGCAACACCGACGCAACCGACCCCGCAACTGAAAACAACAAGGATTCTCAGCAGAACGGCGAAGACGTAAAGCCGACCGACAACGCCACTACCACCACCGGCGCCGAGATCGTTCTCGTCACCAACGGCCCGCAGTCCACTGTCGACGACAGAGGCTTCAACCAGCTCGCTTGGGAAGGCATCCAGAACTATGTCGCAAAGACCGGCAAGACCGCGAACTACTACCTGCCCGTTGAGCAGTCCACCGCCAGCTACATCCAGTGCATCGACACCGCCGTGAAGGAAGGCGCAAAGGTCATCGTGACCCCCGGCTTCCTGATGTCCGGCGCCGTGTATGAGTGCCAGACCACCTATCCCGACGTGAAGTTCATCCTCATCGACGCGACCCCCACCAGCGAAGAGACCAACGAGACCTACATCGCGGAGAACACCGTTGCGATGGCCTTCGCAGAGGATCAGTCCGGCTTCATGGCTGGCTACGCTGCCGTCTATGAAGGCTACACCAAGCTCGGCTTCTTCGGCGCTCTGGCGGTTCCCGCCGTCGTCCGTTTCGGCTATGGCTTCGTGCAGGGCGTTGAGTACGCCGCAAAGGAACTCGGCATGGATCCCGCTTCCATCGAGTTGCTCTACACCTACACCGGCTCCTTCGACGTTGCTCCTGAGTATCAGGCCAAGGCTGCTTCTTGGTACCAGACCGGCACCGAGTGCATCTTCGGCTGCGGCGCTCCTGACAACGTCTTCGCAGCTTGCGAGTCCGTCGGCGGCGGCAAGGTTGCCATCGGCGTTGACACCGACATGGCCGAAAACTCCGAGACCTGCATGACCTCCGCAATGAAGATGCTTGCTCCCGCTGTTGAGGACGCGCTGACCAAGGCTTACGACGGCGGCTGGGAAGGCGGCACGTCTACCGTGTACGACGTCACCCATGACGCTTGCGGCCTGCCCATGGAGACCTCCCGTTTCCAGAAGTTCACGCAGGAACAGTACGATGCGCTCCTCGCCGACATGAAGGCCGACAAGGACGGCATCTGCAGCAAGATGATCGTTGATACCGATGCGGAAGGCAACTCCGTCTCCATCGAGGACCTCGCTGCGACCCTGACCTACGTCACCATCAAAGTCGTCGAATAATCGACGCTTCTCCCCGGGAGCCGGGTCTTCCCCGGCTCCCGCCTTTTAATTCCGAAAGGAGAGAGCAATGCAAGAGTATGCCATTGAAATGCGGAACATCACCAAGGTGTTCCCCGGCATTATTGCCAATGACAACGTGACCTTCTGCATCAAGCCCGGCGAGATCCACGCCCTGCTCGGCGAGAACGGCGCGGGCAAGTCCACGCTGATGAGCGTGCTGTTCGGCCTGTATCAGCCGGAGGGCGGCGAGATCCTTCTCGACGGCAAGAAGGTCGAAATCAAAAATCCCCGCACGGCGAATTCGCTCGGCATCGGCATGGTGCACCAGCACTTCATGCAGATCAAGAACTTCACCGTTCTGGAAAACATCGTGCTGGGCGTGGAGACGGCCAAGCACGGCGTTCTGCAAATGGCGGAGGCGCGCAAAAAAGTCATCGAGCTGAGCGAACGCTACGGCCTGAACATCGACTGCGACGCAAAGGTCGCAGACATCACCGTCGGCATGCAGCAGCGCGTGGAGATTCTGAAGATGCTCTACCGCGAAAACCACATCCTCATCTTCGACGAGCCGACGGCCGTCCTGACGCCGCAGGAGATCGATGAGCTGATGGTTATCATGCAGAACCTCAAGCGCGAGGGCAAGGCCATCGCCTTTATCACCCACAAACTCAACGAGATCATGGCCGTTGCAGACCGCTGCACCGTCCTGCGTCTCGGCAAATGCATCGGCACGGTCAACGTGGCCGATACGAATATCAACGAGCTTTCGGAGATGATGGTCGGCAGAAAGATCAGCTTTACCGTCGATAAGGCGCCCGAAAAACTGGGCGACGACGTGCTGGTGCTCGACAAGGTTTGCCTCCGCTCTGAGCACAGCGCCCACAAAATGGCGCTCAACAACGTCTCCTTCCGTGTCCGCCGCGGCGAGATCGTCTGCATCGCGGGCATCGAGGGCAACGGCCAGAGCGAGCTGGTGCGCACCATCGTCGGTCTGACACACCAGACCAGCGGCCATATCTATCTCAACGGCGAGGACGTCAGCAAGGCGACCATTCGCTACCGCAATACCCACGGAATTGCCCATGTGCCGGAGGATCGGCACAAGCACGGCCTGATTCTTGACTGTACGCTCGAGGAAAACCTCGCGCTGAAAAAATATTTCCTGCCGGAGTATCAGCACGGCGGCATCATCCGCTTCGGCAAGCGCCGCGAGCTGGCCGAACGGCTGGAGAAGGAATTCGATATCCGCAGCAGCGAAGGCGTGGACAGCACCGCGCGCAGCATGTCCGGCGGCAACCAGCAGAAGGCGATCATCGCCCGCGAGATCGACGCGGAGCAGGATGTCATCGTGGCCATGCAGCCGACCCGCGGCCTCGACGTCGGCGCGATCGAATTCATCCACGACCGCCTGCTCGAGCAGCGCGACAACGGCAAGGCAGTCTTGCTGGTGTCCTTCGACCTCGAAGAGGTCATGAACATGAGCGACCGCATTCTCGTGCTCTATGAGGGTGAGATCGTTGCAGAGGTTCGACCGGAAGAGACGACCGTCAATGAGCTCGGCCTGTACATGTCCGGCAGCAAACGGAAAGGAGCAGAGGTATGAAGAAAAAATCTCAAACCCCGGATACGCCCCTGATCAAGAAATCCCGGGATTATTCCGGCCTCGCTTCGTCTGTCATCGCGATTCTGGTCGGCTTGGTGTTCGGCTTCCTCGTGCTGTTGGTGGCCAACCCTGCAAACGCCTTCAAGGGCTTTAAGGCACTGGTCGTCGGCGGCTTCTACAACGGCCTGAAATCCTTCGGCGACGTGTTCTACTATGCCGTTCCGATCATCCTGACCGGTGTCGGCGTGGCCTTCGCGTTCAAGGCCAGCATCTTTAACATCGGCGGCGCCGGCCAGTTCCTTTCCGGCGCGTTCTGCGGCCTTTATGTCGCGATCCGCTGGGATCTGCCCGGCGCGCTGGGCTGGATCGTTCCGCTGCTGGCCAGTGCGCTCGGCGGCGCAGCATGGGCGCTCGTTCCCGCTATCCTGCATGCCTACCGCAAGGTCAACATCGTCATTGCGACGATCATGATGAACTACGCCGGCCTGTATCTGGACAACTACCTCATCAAAAAGACCATCTATGACTCCCTGCGCAACCAGTCCATGCCTGTTCCGGCGGCGCACCGGCTGCCTGCGGCGGGCCTGAACAAGCTCTTCCCGGGCTCGGTCGTCAACTGCGGCATCCTGATTGCCATCGTCGTGGCCATCGGCATCTACCTCCTGCTGGAAAAGACGACCTTCGGCTTCGAGATCAAGGCCACCGGTAAAAACCGCGATGCCAGCAAAAACGCCGGCATCAACGCCCGCCGGAACATCATGTTCGCCATGCTCATCTCCGGCGCGCTCTGCGGCCTTGGCGGTGCGCTGATGTATCTGTCCTCCTCCGGTAAGTATGTGCAGGTCGTGGACGTGACGCAGCCCGAGGGCTTCAACGGCATCCCGGTTGCACTGCTGGCAATGAACAATCCCATCGGCTGCATCTTCTCGGCCATCTTCCTTGCCTACCTGCAGGTCTCGGGCTTCTATATGCAGGGCTATGGCTACACCGCGGAGATCGTGGACATCATCACCTCCGTGGTCATCTACTTCAGTGCGTTCTCCATGATCATCAGCGAGGCCCTGCGCCGCAGACGCTTGCAGCGCAGAACCGGCATCAGCACCAAGAAAGGAGCGTAGAAAATCATGACTTCTGATATTATCTATTTTCTGTGCCAGCAGGTACTGATTTTCTTCGTGCCGCTGCTGATCGTCGGCATCGGCGACCTGATCAGTGAGCGCAGCGGCGTTCTGAACATCGCGCTGGAGGGCATTATGGTGTTCGGCGCGTTTGCCGGCATCATCTTCATCCACTTCTGTCAGGATTCCATGCCCGTGTGGCTGTGCCTGACGCTGGCGATCCTCATTTCCATGGCCGCCGGTACGCTGCTGACCTCGCTGCATGCCTTCGCCTCCATTCATCTGAAGGCGGAGCAGACCATCAGCTCCACCGCTATCAATACCTTTGCCACTGCGTTCGGCCTGTTCTTCGGCCGCATCCTGACCGGCAGTGAAAAGGTCATCTTCAAGAACACCTTCCGTATCGAGAAGGTGCCGGTGCTGGGCGATATCCCCGTCATCGGGCCGATCCTGTTCCAGAAGGCTTACATCACCACCTACCTTGGCATTGCCATCCTGCTGCTGGCGGCGTTCTTCCTGTACCGCACCCGCATCGGTCTGCGCGTGCGCTCCTGCGGCGAAAATCCGCAGGCCTCCGACTCCGTCGGCATCAGCGTGTACAAGATGCGCTATCTCGCCGTGCTGATGTCCGGCGCGCTGGCCGGTCTGGGCGGCCTTGCTTTCATCCTGCCGACGACCACGACCTTCACCTCAAACGTCAGCGGCTATGGCTTCCTTGCCATGTCCGTCGTCGTGTTCGGCCGCTGGAAGCCGTCGGGCATCTGCCTTGGCGCGCTGTTCTTCGGCATCACCAAGACGCTGGGCTCGGCCTACTCCGTCATCCCGTTCCTGTATAACCTCGGCATTCCGGAGGCGTTCTACAAGATGCTTCCCTACGTGGCAACGCTGGTCGTTCTGGCGATCTCTTCCTCGAATTCCAACGCGCCCGCTGTCGCAGGCGTTCCCTACGACAAATCCAAACGATAAGCTTTTAGGAGGAAATTTAAAATGGCAAACTTTAACGAAAACGGTGTGACTTATCACGTTCATATCAAGAAGGGCGACATCGGCCGCTATGTGCTGCTGCCCGGCGATCCGTTCCGCACGGACTTCATCGCCAGCTTCTTCGACGATGCGCATCTGGTTGCCCACAACCGTGAGCACAAGACCTGGACCGGCACGCTCAACGGGGTTCCCGTTTCCGTCGTCTCCACCGGCATGGGCTGCCCGTCCACTGCGATCTGCCTTGAAGAGCTGATCGCCTGCGGCGCGGATACCTTCATCCGCGTTGGCACGGCCGGCCGCGTCTGCGACCGTGCGTTTGACCCGACGCTCGACGGCGTCATCAACACCGCCGCCGTCCGCGACGAGGGCACGACCCGTCAGTACATCCCCATCGAGTACCCCGCCGTTGCCGACCGCCACGTCGTCGACGCGCTGGCGACCGCCGCGAAGAAGCTGGGCTACAACTTCATCGAGGGCATCACCCAGTCCAAGGATTCCTTCTACGGCCAGCACGAGCCGGAGAACATGCCGGCCGAGCCGTGGCTCAAGGCCCGCTGGGAAGCATGGCGCCGCGGCAACGTCATCAGCTCCGAGATGGAGTCCGCTGCGATCTTTGTCATCTCCTCGATCCGCGGCTGCCGCGCCTCCTCCGTCATGGCCTACACCGAGATGAAGAAGAGCGCCGAGACCGCTGTGGAAGCTCTGCGCATCCTCATTGAGCGCGACGGAGCTGCAAAATGATGTCCCTTGATGCGCTGCCTTTGCTTGACGGCACCGTGGCGTATTGACATCAGCTTTAAACAGAGTCGCCGCACGGGACGCGCTGGATGGCGCTCCCGGCGGCGGCTTTTGCAAAAAACACGCCCTGATGCACTGCATCAGGGCGTGTCAGACTGTCAAAAAAGTCCGATTTTGTCATTGCGAGGCCCTGCAAGGGCCGTGGCAATCTCGCAGAATTGTTTTGATTTTCAGAT
>CAKTZP010000048.1 GCA_934636045.1 uncultured Oscillospiraceae bacterium | reverse complement strand
ACGTGCCGGACTGCCCGCAGCTGAAGTCGGGACCGGTCGTAAAGCTGTCCTGAGAGGCTTCCTGCGGCACGTACGGCAGCGGAGATCAGGCGGATTGCTTCAAGCACACTGTGTTTGAGGCAATCCGCCTTTTTCTCTGCAAGCAGCGCGGAAAGCGGTGCGACTGCTTAAGCGTCTACGCGATATTTGCGAACGGTGTCCTCGCGGAGCGTGATACCGAGGCCCGGCTTGTCACTCATATGGATGTAGCCGTCCGATGCGACGGTGATCGGCTCTTCGAGCAGCTCGTCGCGAAGCGGATAGATGTTGCGATCCAGCTCCAAAATGCCGGCGTTGCAGATGGAGGCGAGGAAATGTGCATTGGCGGCAAGGCTGACCGCAGAGGAGAATACATGCGGCAGGCACGGCATATTATGCGCATGTGCGAAATTTGCAATCTTGCGGCACTCCGTAAAGCCGCCGCTCCAGATCACATCCGGCTGCACAATATCCACGGCATGGCGGCGGATCAGCTCGCGGAACCGGTAAAGTCCCACCTCGGACTCATAGCCTGCCACGGGCATATCCAGCGCCGCAGCCAGCTCGACAGAGCCCTCGATATTGTCCAGATGCAGCGGCTCCTCCAGCCAGAAAACGCCGAGCTTCTGGAAAATCTTGCCCATCTTGATGGCGGTAAAGGTATTCCATGTGTTGTTTGCGTCCACGATCAGCTTGGCGCCGAATTCGTCCGCCACCTTGCAGCAGGCCTCTACGCGTTCCAGATCCTCGTCCAGCGAGTAGTTGCACTCGTTCGGGAAGGGCATGTTGGGCAGCGGAGAGAGGAACACCTCCGGGTTGCGTCCCACCTTGATCTTGGCATAGCGGAAGCCCTGCTCAAAGTAGGTGCCGACCTCCTCCGCCAAGGCCTTGGTATCCTTCCCCTTGGAATAGAAGCCGGAGCTGGCATAGGGCAGCAGCTTGTCCGAATATCCGCCGAGAAGCTTGTACACCGGCAGTCCGGCGATCTTGCCCAGAATATCCCACAGCGCGATGTCGATGCCGCTCATGGCGGACATAATGATGCCGCCGCGGCCGTGCTGACGGGTGCGGTCAAACAGCTTCTTCCAGATGTATTCGATTTGCGTGGGATCCTCGCCGACAACCAGCGGTGCAAGCTCATGCTCAACGATGTATTTCGTGCTTTCGGCAGGGCCGCCGAAGAAGGCGGCTTCGCCGAGCCCCTTCAGTCCGGTATCTGTTTCCACCTCTACCAAAACCGCGCTGCGCGTGGAAAAATAGTTCTGAGCGTCGGCAATGCCGTTTTCATACTGGTAGCGCAGGATCATTGCAGAAACCTGTTTAATTTTCATTTCATCTTACCTCCTGCATTTTTTAATGCTTCTTCAATTGCAGAAACGCATGCGCTTCCTGTGGAGTAGATCGGAGTCCGAACCTCAGAGAAATCCACATGCTCGGCGGAAATATGTCCCAGAACGATGGCATCAAAGCCTTCCGGAATTGCCTCTGCTCCGGCCTTCATCAGCGCATGATAGCGCTCATAGTCACCGGCGGCAAATGCGTCGCCCGCCCCGTCCACGGGGAAGAGCTCGACCGACACAGTCGGGTCCTCCGCAAGAAGTCTGCGTCGGATCGTCCCTGCATTGATGGGCGTGTGGCTCAGCACCGCGATCCTCTTTTTCTTATCCGCCAGAACTTTCCGGATCATCGGCTCATCGACGCTGAACATGGGAACATCCATCATCTCGGCGACCTTTTTCGTTGCCGTATTCACCGCCGTACAGCCGACGACGATGCAGTCCGCACCAACCGCTACACAGTCCTCCGCAAAGCGGAGCAGCCGCCGCTCGACGGCAGGCGTCGGCTCGGCGCCGTTTGCAAGGGTGTCAAGCAGGAGACTGTTGTCCATGAGGAAGCGCACCTCCACATCCTTGCGGCCGTCGAATGCTTCCGACATTACCGGCTTGTAGAGCGCATTGTAAAAATTCGGAATCGTATAGATAAAACAGAGTCTTTTCATATATTCTCCCCACTCAGATATAGCTTGCAAGCTGCTCAATGCCGGAGTCCAGGCTGGTGAGCACGGGCACCGGCAGATGCTTCAGCTGCGCAGCGGCATCCACCATGCTGACCTGCGCAAGTGCAATCACGTCATGCGTCAGCGCCGCTTTTTCGGCAGCCTCCACGATCAGACGGTCATGGAGTGCCTTGTCCTGCTTCTTATTTAACGCGTCAAAGGCGCCCTCGACCAAAATGGTGTCGATCTGCACCTGCTCGCGTCCCGCCCGGAGCGCCGCCTGCTTGGCCGAGCGGCTGGAGGCACGGAAGGTGGTATCGGCGGTGATCAGCAGGGCGACCCGCTCGCCCTCGCGAACGGCGCGGTCGAGCATCGGCCCGTCAATGGTGATAAACGGAATGTCCAACGCCAGACCCGCCTGTGCGACCGCTTCTGTGAGCGTGGTGCACATGCACATCGCAACGCAAGCGCCCTGCATCTGTGCATTGCTGCCGAAGCTGATCAGGCGGCGCACAATTCCCGGCGTGAAGCTGCCCTCATTCGCAATTACCTCCGGCAAAACGCTGTCGTCCATGACGGTGATCAGGCGGTCATCCGGGAAGCGGCGGTAAAAGGCCTGCTTCAGGGGCAGCGGGGTGTTCATGGTCGTGTGAAAAAACGCAACTGTCTTATTCATTTCTCCTGTACCCCCTGATCCATTGCCTCGAAGTCCGCAATCAGTGCTTCCGTAGCCTGCCGGGACGGCTCTCGTCCCGTCCAGATGGAAATTGCGCGAATACCCTGACAGGCAGTCATGCGGCGGCCCTTAAACGCGGGCATTCCCTTGGCCAGTGCGGTCGGCACCAGCTTGGAGTTCGGATTGGAATAATTGACGTCAAAGACCGCAGCGCCGGGCGCCATGTTATCCAGGAAATCAAAGGTCTGGAACTCATCGTAGCCGAGCTGCCCCATAACAGAGGCGTTGATAAACAGATCAGCGCCCTTGCATCGTTCGGCAAGCACCGGATAGCTCAGCGGATACGGCGTAAAGCCTTCTCCGAATTTTTGGCAAAGCGCCTCGGCCTGCTCCGGGAACAGATTGACCACATCTACGCTGGAGGCGCGGTTTATGCTGAGATTGTAGGCGATGGAGGACGCGACGCCGCCCGCGCCGAGCATCACGACGCGTTTCCCTGCAACGCAGATGCCCTGATCCTCCAACGCACGGATGAGTCCCCAGCCGTCCGTGTTGTAGGCGATGAGCTTTCCGTCGCGCACAAGCACGGTGTTGGTGGAGCCGCACTTGACGGCGCTTTCGTCCAGCTCGTCCATATAGGCAAGCGCCGCCTGCTTATACGGCATGGTGATGTTGAAGCCGTTAAAATGCCTGCGTGCATACTCCAGCGTTTCCTGAAGCTTGTCCTCCGGGATATTGAGGATCTCAAAATGCTCTTCGATGCCGAGATCCCGGGAGAACCTGTCATAGACGATCGGCGTAACGGAGTTTTTAATGTCCTTGGCAATAAGACCGAATTGATAGATCATAAGTACTTCCCTTCTGCCGCCGAGCCTACACGGTCGGCGGCGCATTTTTTCGTTTGTGCAGAGGCCTCAAAGGCTGTCTGCACTTGACCTCATAATACAGCGAAGCATTTTTCCGCTTTTTTTGATCAGGTTTGTGCAGCCGCAGCAGGCTACACAGCAGTTTTCGCGGCGAAGCTCTCCGGTCTGAAGAATATCGTTTGCGTAGCTCGGATTGGCAATAGAATCTCTGCCAAAGCCCGCCACATCATACCAGCCCGCCTCGATACCGCCCGCCGCCACCAGCGGCGCGGCCTCCCGCAGCCAGGAAAACGCCGAGGCGATCACGACCGCCTCCGGAGCGGCCTGCTTGACCTCCTTCGCGCACAGCTGCATTCTGCTGATGCCCTTCAGCGGATGCTCCCACGGCTCCGGGCCGCCGGTATCATAGGGACGGATGACAAACGGAGAGTAAGCTCCCACGCCGCAGGTCACGTTGAGCAGCCGCACACCGTGCGCATACAGCGCGGAGATCAAGCGCATCGGCTCCGTCAGATCCATATTTCGTCCGTCGCTGCGGTTTGCTCCCCAGCCGTCGGGATAAGGAATTCCGTCATACATATTGATGCGGACACCAACCGTCACGTGAGAGGCCTTTTGAACCCGATCCACGATGTTCATCAGCAGCCGCGTCCGGTTTTCAAAGCTGCCGCCGTACCGGCCGGGGCGGTTTACCGCCGCGAACAGCTCATTGATCAGATAGCCGTGGCAGGCACGAATATCCACCGCATCGAAGCCCGCCTGCTCCGCAAGAAGCGCGGCTCGGACATAGTCCTCCTCCAGCGCCTCCAGCGCTTCGTCGGTAATGATCGTCTCGTTTTCCTTGGGGATCGCGTGGCTGTGAAACGCGCAGATCGGAGTGGGCGTTCCGTCGGGATTGCTGTTGCGCCCCGAGTGCGTCAGCTGAAGCACCAGGTAGATTTTCCCCGGAGCGCTCTCGCGGATTGCAGAGACAAGACTCTTAAAGGTGTCTGCATTTTCCTCTGTGATCCACAGCTGCATGGGATTGGAGCGTCCCTGATGATTGACCGATACAGACTCCAGCCACAGCGCCCCGGAGCCGCCGCGCGCCAATTCACAATAGCGCCGAACGGTACGGTCACTGGGAGAGCCGTCGGGATTGGCGTCAAAGCCCTCGATCGGCTGCGCCAGAAGCCGGTTTCTGAGAGAAATGCCGCTCAGCTCGCATGGCTCTGCCAGCAGCTCCGTGCGCTCGCTCCAGGGCAGCGGGAGATTTCTCCGCCGCGCATCGTCGGCGACCGCCTGCTTCGATGGGTAAGAGAACTTATCTTGTTTCATATACACCTCCTGCAGTACAATTATGTATTCATTTTTATATGCATTTCCGTTGCAAAAAAGAAGCGGCTCAGCGCTGTACTCTGCCGGAGGCGTTTCCGTTTGCAAGTGCCTCGACCTCGCCAACGCTCACCATATTGTAATCCTGCTCGATCGTATGCTTCAGGCAGGAGGCTGCAACGGCAAAGTCAATTGCCCGCTGGTCGTCATAGCCCATAAGCTGGGTATAGATCAAGGCCCCGCCGAAGCTGTCGCCGCCGCCCACGCGATCGACGATGTGGATGCGGTAGGTCGTGGAAAAGCTGGCCCTTCCGTCGCTGTACAGCATTCCTGCCCAGTCGTTATCCGTTGCGGAGATGCTTCCTCTCAGCGTAAAGGCGACCTTCTTGAAGCCGAAGCGCTCCACCAGCTGCCGCGCCACGCTGACGTAGCCCTCCCGATCCAGCTTGCCGCCTTCAATATCAGTATTCTCCGCCTCGATGCCGAACACATCCTTTGCGTCCTCTTCATTCGAGATACACACATCTACATAGGGCATCAGGTCTGCCATCACCGCGCCGGCCGTTTCGCGGCTCCAGAGCTTTTTGCGATAGTTCAGGTCGCAGCTTACCGTCAGTCCGTGCCGCTTTGCGGCCTTGCAGGCCTGCATGCAAATTTCCGGCAGCGCGCCGCCCAGTGCGGGCGTGATGCCCGTGAAGTGGAACCAGTCTGCGCCCGAGAAAATAGCGTCCCAGTCAAAATCCTCCGGCTTGGCCAGCGCAATATCCGAGCCGGCGCGGTCATAAATTACCTTTGACGCCCGCTGCGAGGCTCCCTTTTCCAAGAAAAACAGCCCCATTCTGCCGCTGCCGCGCACGATTTTTGTCGTATCCACACCCACGCGGCGAAGATCATTGACTGCCATTTGCCCGATTTCCGTGTTCGGCAGCTTCGTAACGAATGCGGCGTCAATTCCGTAGTTTGCAAGGGAAACTGCGGCATTGGCCTCACCGCCGGCAAAGCTGACCTGGAAATCATGCGTCTGAAGAAACCGCATATAGCCGTTCGGGTTCAAGCGCATCATGATTTCGCCAAAGGTGATTGCTTTTGCCATGGTACTCCTCCTTAAAGTCATATTAAGATATTTTTCACAAGGCTCTCACAGCAGCGCGCACGGCTACTGCTGTTCATTATTAGTATGAAGAAAAAACACGAGAATGTCAATAGGATATAATTGTTGAATCCATTGCGGACGCGAGGGCAAAATCGTCCAAACCGTCGGCACGAGAATCAAAATATTGTGTTTCTAGGGCGATATTTTCTGGTTTTTTCAGCTCCGGACGTGCAAGCACCGAAAACGACATTCCCATTGTGCAAAATTGTTGCATTGGGAGCTCGCGCTGCATGATTTCCAATGCTGCCGCGCGTCGGAATTTTCATATTCGGCAGTTGTTTTGCTGTAGTTTTATGCTATAATAAAATAAGAGAGAATGGGCGCGCCGCGTCCCGCGTTCGGAGGCAGACCGATATGAGGAAGAAGCAACCGGGAATTTTTTGGACGGTAGTGATTTCCGCCGTACTGCTGGCACTGTGCCTTGCCAGCTTTTTACAGGTCACACTGAGCACCCCCAAGGTATCGCAGTCATTTCTGGAGCTGAACCGCTTTGTGGGCAGCTACAGCTATGACGGCTTTCATTGGCAGCAGATCACGCCGCAGAGCATGCCCTCGGCGATGCACGAGCGCGTCATGCTGCGCGGGCATTTTACCATGGAAATACCGGCGGGCTATCGTCTGTACTATTACCGCGACCACATCAGCATCTCCGTCTATCGGGATGACGAATGCATTCTTTCTAACAGGGACACGCTGCTGGCCGAGCAGGGGCCGCAGCGAATCACAGATCTATGCGGCCGCGAGTGGATGTTCATCGTCTCGCCCGGGCTCACACCGGAGGACACCGTGGACATCAACCTGCGAAACCGGCACTTTTACAGCAACGAAAGCGCGTATCGTGAGTTTCTGACCACGACCTACATCAGCGACGGCAGCGCAAACGCGCTGGAAAACATGCTGCAAAACCGCAGCTTCCTTCCGCAGGCCGCCGGCGTCGTGCTGTGCGTCGTGTCGTTCATGCTCTTTGGCATCACCGTAGCCTCGCGGCTGCTGCATATCCGCACGGGTCTGCACCTTGCGGCTTACGCTCTTGCATCGCTGTTTGCAGGAATTTTCCTGATCGTGGACATCATCGACATCAACTTTTGGAGCACCTCCATTGCGAGCAGTACCTATCTGCGGCAGCTGAGCATGATGCTGGCGACATATTTCACGCAGCTGCTGCTGCGCGAGCTGCTGAGCGGTACCCGGCAGCGGATCGTCAGCGTTGCTCTCGTCTGCTCAGCCGTCATCGACGGCGTGCTGGTGCTGCTGTCCAGCTGCAGGGTGATGCTGATTTATGACACCCAGCCGTACTGGTCGCTTTCGCAGCTGGTGCTGTGTCCGCTGCTGCTGGTCTGCGGCACGCATGAGCTGATCTGCAATGCAAAGCACCGGCACTATGAGGCGCTGCACGCTATTTTCCTGCCGCTCGCGGTGCTGCTGGATATCCTTCACGTATGGGACAGCGTTTATTCCTCCGCAAAGTGTACCCGGGTCGCGATCAGCATAACGTTCACATACTATACGGTGCGGACGATCCACTACGTGGTCGTCAACCGCAACGCCGTCGCCCGTGCTGCGCAGCTGGAAAACGAGCTGGCCGAAAGCCGCATTTCCATCATGCTGTCCCAGCTGCAGCCGCATTTTATGTACAATGTACTCAACTCCATTTACTATCTCTGCAAGCACGATCCCTTGACGGCGCGCGACATGGTAGACAAGTTTTCCGACTATCTGCGCAACAACATGGCCTCGCTGGAAAAGAAGGGACTTATCCCCTTCCGTGAGGAATATCAGCACGTGCAGACCTATCTGTCGCTGGAGCAGCTGCGCTTTCAAAAGCAGCTTGAGATTGTCGAGAACATTGAAACGACGCGCTTCCGTCTGCCGCCGCTAACGCTGCAGCCGCTGGTAGAAAACGCGGTGCGCCACGGCGTGACGAAAAAGAAGGGCGGCGGCACCGTCACCATCTCGACGCGCGAAACTGCAAGCGCTTACCTCGTGACCGTTCACGACACCGGCAACGGCTTTGACCCCGAGCATTACACGGACGACGGCAAGGTGCACATTGGCATCCGCAACGTCCGTGAGCGCTTGGAGCGCATGGTCGGCGGAACGCTGACCATCGAAAGCACCCCGGAGACCGGAACGACCGCGACCATCCTGATTCCGAAAAAGGAGGGCATGCTGATATGACAATCATTGCACTGGACGACGAGGAGCTGGCGCTGCGCGCGCTGCTGGACGCAATCACGGAGGCCGCGCCAGAGGCGGAGGTGCGCGGCTTTGCCGCCGCGGAGGCGGCGCTGGCCTTTGCCGGCGCGCACACGTGTGACGTAGCTTTTTTGGACGTGGAGATGGCCGGCATGGACGGAATGGCGCTGGCCGAGCAGCTCGTTGCGAAAAATCCGGATGTGAATATCATTTTTGCCACCGGCTTTGACGAATACCGCGTGGGCGCATTTGCCATCCACGCCAGCGGCTATCTGAAAAAGCCCATCACCGCCAAGAAAATCCGCACTGAGCTGGAGCACCTGCGCCGTCCCGTGGAGGCGCCGCGGCAGCTGGCCGCACGTGCCTTCGGGAACTTTGCGGTCAGCCACAACGGCGTGCCGCTGACCTTCCAGTACTCGCGGACAAAGGAGCTTCTGGCCTATCTGATCGACCGCAACGGCGCGATGTGCACCAACGGCGAGATCATTGCCACGCTGTTTGAGGACGACGGCAACCACGACGCATATCTGCGCAGTCTGCGCAAGGATCTGCTGGACACGCTGACCGCCGTCGGCTGTGCGGACGTGATCGTCCAGCGGCGCGGGCGGCTCGGCATCCTTCCGCACAAAATCGACTGCGATTATTTCCGCTGGCTCGAGGGCAAGCGCCTCGGCTATGCCTACCGCGGCGAATACATGCTGCAATACAGCTGGGCTGAGGCCACTGCCGCCCGGCTGGAGCAGTCGCTCTAAGCATAAAAGGTGTGCCCGACGGCACGATGAAGCTTCGCGCCGATGGCGCGCCTCGGCGCCCCCAGCGTCATTGCGAGGCCGCCTGCGGCCGTGGCAATCCGTTCTCTTCCCCGCCGCAGCGCGCGGTTCGATGTTGGTTTGCAGCATGATCGAAGTGCCAACCCGGCGGGCTGAGGGCAGCCCGCCCTACGGATGTGAGACGGCCATTGCGCCGGGCTTGCCCACTTGCGTAGGGCGCGATGCCCACATCGCGCCGCGAATTTCGGACGCAAATCGATCGCGCCTGCACGGGCGGATGTGGGCATCCGCCCCTACGGATGGCACGAGGCGTCGTACGGTAATACGATCGTGCCTGCAACGGGGCGTCGCACCCGCAAGGGGTATGCCGCATCCGTAAGGCGGCACAGCCGCCAACGGCTGCGCTAACGACGCCGCCCCCTACAGCGGTGCACACCTCCTGCCTCGGCTTGTAGGGGACGGCCTCCGGACGTCCCGCTCCGCGCCGCAGCGCTTGCTTCTATCTGACTTGCATCAAAATCGAAGATGCCAGCGCGGGCGTTCGATGAGCGCCCCTACGGCGCGGAACGAAGTCCGGTTTGCAACATGTACCTACATAAGAATAAATGACGAGTACAGTAAAATTGCTGTACTCGCCGTTTATTTTATTCGGATGCGGCGGGCCATGGCGAGCAGAGCTTCCAGATCCTCGCGCTCCATGCCTTTGGCCAGTGTGCAAAGCTCGTGAACCAGCTGCGGCGCGGCAGCCTCCGTGTCGAAAAACTCCAGCGGTGTGACACCGAGGTAATCGCAAATATACAGGAACTCCGCCATCGATGGCAGGGCGCGGCCGCTGGAAATGCTCTGGATGTAGCTTTTGCTGTGGCCAAGATCCAAGCTCATCTTATATTCGGAAATCCCTCTCTGCATGCGCAGGGCGGAGATACGATCGCGAATAAATTTTTCGTCCATTCGATCACCTCCGCTTTATTTTATACTAATTACAGCGGTAATATTCACGATTTTAATACTCATTTACCGGTAAATGTACCGATTTACGCGGTATAAAGTCTGAAATTCAAAATATCATGCCATTTGTCCGTAACAGGACGGTTTGCAACGCTTCTGCAACGATGGGCGTGTTATACTGGAATGAAAAATAGGGTCTTTGTGCCCCGAGCGGTGCACGGAGCGTGTAAAGGAGAACGCCATGGCGCATAGCGGTAAATTTTCTAACCGGCGGCACCCCGGCCGGACAGCCGGACTTGTGGTCGTTGTGCTGCTTGTTATCGCGATTGCCGCGGTCAATTTATTCGGACATTTTTTTCAGCTTGTGCGCTACTATGGCGACGGTATGGAGCCGACCCTGCAGAGCGGCAGCACGCTGATCATCCGGAAAACGACCGACGTCGCCGAGGGTGATGTCATTGCTTTTTATTATAACAACAAGCTTCTGGTGCGGCGCGTGATCTGTACCGGCGGCAAGCAGCTGTCCATCGAGCGCGACGGCACCGTCCTCGTCGACGGCGAGGCGCTCGACGAGCCGTATGTTACCGAGCGCACCATCGGCCAATGCAATCTCAGCTTCCCCTGCTACGTTCCGCCCAGCAGCGTGTTCGTGATGGGCGACAACCGCGCCATTGCCATGGACAGCCGCCTGAAGGAGATCGGAACGATCGCCGCCGACCGCATTCTGGGAAAGGTACTTTTTACTGACTAAAAAGATAAAGGAGTCCTAAAAAGTCGTGAAAGCGAAAAGAATATTCCACAATCGAATATTCGGACTAGCCGTGCTTGCGGTGCTGCTGGTGCTTTCCGTCGTCGGTGTGAGCGGGGCCATTTCCCCTGCGCTGGCCTTAGAGGAGGCGCCATGGTGCGGTATGGAGGAGCATCTGCACACGGACGCGTGCTATATCAACGAGGTTCTCGTCTGCGGCAAGCGTGCGCACGCGCACACGGTGAACTGCTACCCCGTTCAGCTGGCGGACAATGACATCAATTCCCTGCTGACCAAGATCGACAACACCGCCGACAAGCGCTTGCGCAGCGTCATTTCCGTTACGGTACGGGAGGCGGATCGCCTGTCTGCGCAGGAGGAGGATGCGCCGGTCGCGCCGACAGAGCCGGAGACCGTGCCGCAGGAGGCTGCGCCGGTCACGCCGGAGCAGATCGTTCGCATCAATGCGACGGTCGCGCGTTACGGCATCCAGCCGAGCGTGGTGCTCAACGAGGCGCTCAATACTCCCTCGCGGTCCGACGACGGCATTCACGAGGACGAGCTGCCCAGCGGCATCTCCGACGGCATCGCAACGAGCAATCCCTCGACCGGAACGCTGGGCCTTGGCGACCAGCCGAACACCAATGACAATTATGTCAATTTCTACATCCGCCTCGACAGCAAGATCGCCATGATCGGCAGCACCAAGATGCAGACTGTTTCAAGTACTGACTGGTTTTTCGACTTTGTCGTTTCAAAGAGCGATATTGCATCACTCTATCAGAGCGTGGTCGAAACCGGCCTGACCGCGTCCAATTTACAGACCAACAACGCCAACTACTACCTCTGCTATAACACAACTGGCGGCACGGCACAGTTCTCGGCTGCAGTAACTACTTCCTCAGACAACGTCATTTTCGCTTCCTCAGGGATTTGGGACGGCGACAGTGTGAGCGCACGGCACGTCGTTTTAAGCAGCAACCGCAGACCAGCTAATCCGGTCGATTTCTACACGCTGACCATGGATCGCTCCGCCATAGGCGAGGCCGCGCAGACGAAATACGTCGAGGGCGGCAGCTACTCTTATCCGCTCCCCGCCCCCGGCGACGGGCGCCACTGGGAGGATGACACCGGCAAAACCATTACCAAAGTCTCCCTGACCAAGCCGACGACGGTCTATCTTAAAAAGAACAGCTTCACGGTGCGCTATCTGGTCGACGGCGCGGAGTATGCCGAAGACACCGGCATTCTGCCCGGTGCAAGGTATACCATTGCCGCGCCGCCCGAGGGCTGCGGCTGCTGGCGCAGTCAAAGCAGCCTTCTGTACTACGGCGGCACCGAAATTTCTGTCAATGCCGACTTGCAGCTGACGGCCGTGCGCAATGTGACCGTGAGGTTTGTCTACCTCGACGGAGAGACCAACGAGCAGCAGGTTTTGCAGGGCGAAGCCTTCACCCTTCCGGCCGGGCGCTGGAAGGATGAGGCGGGAACGTCCTTCACCGGCGGCCAGAGCACAACCGTCAACGGCGACATGACCTTTACCGAGGCCTTGCCGCCCCCGCTCACGGTCAACTACAACGTCAACTGGAGCACGCCGACCCAGCTGCAGGCTCCGGCCACCGCGCCGAGCGTCGTCGGCGCAATGAGCGTCGAGGTCGCCTCCGGCACCAGTCTGACGGTCAGCCGCGTTTCCTCGCGCGTTGTCTCTTCGCCGTTCACCCAATTCACCGGCAGCAGCAATTTGCGCTCCGGCGCGGTCTACTTTGTCGGCTGGCGGGCGGAAAACGGAGAGCTTCTGCAGCCCGACACCTCCGTCAGCTACGCTGAGCTCAGCGCCTATGATACCGACGGCGACGGCAAGATCGCCCTGACGGGCGTGTGGGATTTCAGCATGCTGAAAAGCGTGAACTTCTTTGTCAAGCTCAATTCCTCCTTTGCCGCCGGAGAGACGGGCGCGGACTACTACACCCCGTCCATCTTCGCCACCTATCTCGGCGGCGTTCCGGACGGCTCCACCCTGACATCGCTGAACAACAAGTACAGCATCCAGTATGACAGCAGCACCACCTATCTTGCAAATGACAGGCGCATTCGCGCCATGTACGGCAGTACCGAAGGGCTTTGGCTCGCGCAGCTCCCCTCCGACCAGTACATTTTTGAGCAGCTCAAGCGCTATGTACAGGGCGGCGGCCAGCTGAGCGTGCAGAACGATGCCGGCGAATTCGAGACCGTCAACGTCAATGATCTCAATGAGAACGCCTTTGCGATCCGCTGGTACGCCTTTAAGGTCGTCAGCGACTATCCCATTGAGGACTGGCACGTCGACGGCGTGCTGATCCGCAAGGAGGGCAAGGTGCAGACCACCAAGACCTTCTCCGGCAACCCGACGCTCATCGAGCGCGCCAAGGAGGGCTTCTACATCACCGCCGTGAACGCGCGCGAATCGAAGCGCTACATCATGACCATCGCCGAGCCGACCGACGAGGAGCGGCAGCGCATCCTTGCCGAGCGCGGGCTGACCGCAACGCAGATCACCGCATGGCTCACCGCGACCGACGACGGCACCGGGCGGCATTTCCTGTGGGAATTCGGCGACGTGGACTACGGTGAGACGTGGACCGTTACGGAATATCCGCCCAAGCTTACCGATCTGGCGGACTACGCCGAATGGGTCATCATCGACGCGTCGGCCACGAACCAGTCCTCCTCCGGCACGGGCGGCGCCGTGTCCGTCACGGGCGTGACGCAGGCCACGGACGTTGAAAACCCGGAGTGGCTGCGCGTGGAGTTTAACAATATCTACTTCTACAGCAATTCCCTGATGCTGAAAAAGGAGGACGCCGCCACCGGCCGTTCGCTGGCGGGCGCATCCTTCCAGTTCTACCAGGGCGGCGCGCTGATGACCTTTGACTTTGATGCGCAAACCGGCCTTTACACCTACAACAGTTCCGGCGGCGCGTACAGCACGCTGGTCTGCGACGGCTACACCAACATCTCCACCAGCGGCTTTGCCTATGACATGGGAGTTATTACCGTGCGCGAGGTCGAGGCACCCGAGGGCTACGGCCTCGTGGGCGACATTACCATCGGCTATCTGACCGAAACGGGCGGCGACATCGGCCTGACCTCAGACGTTTCCTTTGCCAAATATGACCGCGGTCTGCTGACGGTCAAAAACCGCGCGGCGCAGAACGAGGT
>CAKTZP010000047.1 GCA_934636045.1 uncultured Oscillospiraceae bacterium | reverse complement strand
GCGATATTGCGGTGCTGCTGTTTTTTCTCTTACTTTCCGCCGCGTTCTCGTCTCCGCGCCGGGCTTAGCTTCCGTCCCCTACCCTACCGGTTCGGCTTCGGTGGCGTCAGGCTCCGTTGCGTCTGTTGCGGGCTCGGTCTTGCTGCCGTAGGTGACGTCGGCGTCAGAGAGCGTGCGCGCGCCGTCGGTGTTGAGGAAGACAAAATCGACGCCGGGCGTGATGTTTGAGAGCATGCCGCGCGTGACAAGGATTGCGTTACTCTTGAACACGACCGGGCAAATCGGCGCGGTTTGCAGCAGCTGACCGCAGAGGTCATAGAAGCTGCCGGAGTTTTTCAGCGCGGAATTGCAGAGCGCGGCAAGGCCGGTGCTGCTGATAGCGCCAAATTGCAGGTTGCCGTACTTGGTAAAAAATTCGGTCAAATCAAAGTTCGGCGTCAGGCGGGTCTCGCCATAATACAAGTCAAAATCGCCGTCGTCAAGATCCTTGAGATACTGCTCGCGGTCGACCGCGTTAACGGTGATGTTCAGCCCGGCGGACTTGAGCTTTTCGGCAATGCGCTCCGCCGCGGCGACGCGCTTGGGGTCGTCCGAGCAGACAAGGAAAATGCCGACATGACCGAGATAATCCTCCGAGGTGGTGACGCGCGAATTACCGACTGCCTCGGCAAAGCGAGCCGGCGCATAGTCATAGTCCTTGGCCAGCTGCTCGTCATAATAGTCCGACAAGGGATTGCACGGCAGAACGCTCGGCTGGGCGAAGCCCTTATAGACCTCGTTGGACAGCGCGTTGCGGTCAATGGCATAGGTCACAGCGGTGCGCAGCGTGTCGTTGACGAAGTAGCCGCTGTAGAGGTTGAAGCCGATGTAGTGCATGACGGTCGTGGGCACCGCCCACGCCTCGTAGTCGCAGCGATAGCCGCCTGCAGCCACGGAGTTTGGGTCACAGTAGACCAGATCGGTCCCGCCGAATTCGAACGCATCGCGCAGATCGTTCGGCGTTTCCACGGGGCTGAGTTGGATAACGTCGGTATCGACGCACAGGGGGACAGTCTCAACCCACTTGGGGTTGCGGACGAGCGCCTCGCCGCGCAGATAGTACGGACCGCTGCCGGTCGGGGTCTGGGCCTCAACGGAATCAGCCTTGACCACCGGAACATCCAGCATGGGCGCAAAGTTTTCATACGGTGTGTCAAGCAGAATGACGATTGTCCCGTCGGCCTCAGCGGAAATATCGTAGATGTGCGACAGGCGCGCCCTATAAATGCCGCTGTTGCGCGCGGCTTGAATGGAGGCCACAACGTCCTGCGCCGTCAGAAGCGTGCCGTCTGAGAAGGTCACGCCGGGCACGAGCGTAAAATAATACGTCGTGCCATCCTCCGAAACGCGGAAGCTCTGGCAAAGCTGCGGCACCGCGCGGAACTCGCCGGAAACGACAAACAGGCTCTCATACAGCAGCGAAAACGCCGCGCGGTTGACCGTCGCAAGGCAGGTGTAGGGGTTCAGACCGTATTCCGGCAGGTACGACAGACCGAAGCCGTCGTCCGGCTTCGTGGCCAGCGGCTCGCCGGTGGTCTCCGGCTCGGTCGCGGCCTCGGTGGTCTCGGCCGCGGTCGGCTCGGTCTGCGCGGGGTCTTTTGCGGTGTTGGCGCAGCCGCTGAGCAGCAGCGCCAGCAGCAGGCCAAGTGCGATCAGCTTTTTCACGTGGTTTCTCCTTGTAACATGATGACAGCCGCCAATGAGCCGCGGCGGTTGCCGACGCGCCGGTGCGACCAGAAGCGCTCCGGCTGGCAGGCGGTGCAGTCCTCGCAGAGATCGATCTGCGTCACGCCCGCACGGCGCAGCCAGATGGCGTTGCATTCTTTTAGGTTTACATAATATTTATCTCCCGCCGGGCGGATGGCTATTTCAGCTTCCGCGCCGAGCGCATTTAACATCGCCATCGGCACATCCGCGTCGGTCTCAAAGCAGCACTGTGCAATGCACGGGCCGATGGCCGCACGCAGGTCGCTCGGGTCGCAGCCGAGCTCGCGCTGCATTTTTTCCGCCGCCTTGGCGGCAATGCCTGCGGCCGTGCCGCGCCAGCCTGCGTGTACCGCGCCGATCACGCGCTTGACCGGGTCATAGAGCAGCACCGGCGTGCAATCGGCGGAAAAAACCGTCAGCGCCACGCCCGTTTCGTTCGTTATCAGCCCGTCACAGTCGTTTTCGACCGGAAGAATCAGCCCGCGGCCGCACTGCGCCCTGCCGACGCGCTCGACAAGATCCGAGTGAACCTGCCGGGTGAAGACGGTCTGCTTCGGCTCGAAGCCGACGGCGCGCCCCAAAATGCGGTAGTTTTCCAGCACCTTGGCCGGGCGGTCGCCGCGGTGCACACCGAGGTTCAGCGATGCCAGCGCGCCCTCGCTTACCCCGCCGAAGCGGGTGGAAAAGCAGTGCGCCGTTCCCTGTAACAAATCGCTGGTCAGGTATTCGAGTGCACCCGAGCGGTTAACATAAAAGCTCATTGCTTCGCCTCGTCCTTGTCGCGGCAGCAATACTTATATTTCTTGCCGCTGCCGCAGGGGCAGGGATCGTTCGCGCCGATCTTGATCTTTTTGACGACCGGCTGACGCTTGACGGTTTGGTCGCCGCCGGTGGCGCCGGTGGCGGTGATCTTGGCGACCTGCTTGCGCTTGACATCCTCGGGGGTGCGCAGACGGAACAGGTACAGACGGCGCACGGTCTCCTCGCGGATGGCGTTGATCATGCCGTCAAACATTGCAAAGCCCTCGCGCTTGTAGGCCACGACCGGGTCGGTCTGGCCGTAGGCACGCAGGCGGATGCCCTGCTTGAGGTCGTCCATGGCGTCGATGTTGTCCATCCAGTATTCGTCGACGACGCGCAGCAGGATGATGCGCTCGATCTCGCGCATCCGCTCCGCGCCGAACTCCTGCTCGCGCGCGGCGTAGGTCTTGGAAAACAGCTCAAACAGCTGCTCCTTCAGCGCCTCGGCGGTCTCTCCGGGCGCCGCATGGAGCGCCCCGGCGGGATAGTAGACGCCAGCGAATTTTTCGTTCAGCGGCGCAAGCTGCTCCTCATTTTCGACCTTTTGCTCCGTGCCGAGCACGTCGTTGACCTCCGAGTCGATGACGTAGTGGATCATGCCCTCGATGGTCGCGTGCAGATTCTCGCCGTCGAGCACCTTCTGGCGCTGCTCATAGATCACGGTACGCTGGGTGTTCATCACGTCGTCGTATTCCAGCACGTTTTTGCGGGCTTGGAAGTTGCGGCTTTCGACGGTTTTCTGCGCGTTTTCGATTGCGCCGGAGAGTATCTTCATGTCGATCGGCGTATCCTCGTCGATGCCGAGGGAGTTCATCATGTTCATAACTCGCTCGGAGCCGAACAGACGCATCACATCGTCCTCCAGCGAGAGGAAGAAGCGCGTCTCGCCGGGGTCGCCCTGACGGCCGGAGCGGCCGCGCAGCTGGTTGTCGATGCGGCGCGATTCGTGGCGTTCGGTGCCGATGATGAACAGGCCGCCCGCCGCACGCACCTTCTCCGCCTCGGCGTCAACCTCCACCTTATATTTCGCGTAAGCCTCCTTGAACTGGCGGCGGACGTCCAGAATTTCCGGATTGTCCGTCTCGGCATAGGAATTGGCCTCGGCCAGCAGCTCCTCCGGGATATCCCGCTTGCGCAGGTCGGACAGCGCCATGTATTCCGCATTGCCGCCGAGCATGATGTCCGTGCCGCGGCCGGCCATATTGGTCGAGATCGTGACCGCGCCGAGCTTACCGGCCTGCGCGACGATCTCCGCCTCTTTTTCGTGGTGTTTCGCGTTCAGAACGGTGTGCGGCACGCCCTCGCGCTTGAGGAGCTTGGAAAGATATTCGGATTTTTCGATGGAAATGGTGCCGACCAGAACGGGCTGTCCCTTTTCATGGCATTTTTTGATCTGCTCGATGACCGCGCGGAACTTGCCCGCCTCGGTCTTATACACCACGTCGTGATGGTCGATGCGGATAACGGGGCGGTTGGTCGGGATCTCGACGATGTCGATCTGATAGATCGCGGAGAATTCCTCCTCCTCGGTCAGCGCCGTGCCGGTCATGCCGGAGAGCTTGGAATACAGGCGGAAGAAATTCTGGAACGTGATGGTCGCAAGGGTCTTGTTTTCGCCCGCGACGCTCACGCCCTCCTTGGCCTCGATGGCCTGATGCAGGCCCTCGTTATAGCGGCGGCCGTACATCAATCGGCCGGTGAACTCGTCGACGATGATGACCTGTCCGTTCTGGACGACATAGTCGGTGTCGCGCTTCATTACGCCGCGCGCCTTGAGTGCCTGATTGATATGGTGCGCAAGGGTGGTGTTTTCCACGTCGGCAAGGTTTTCCACGCCGAAATACTTCTCCGCCTTGGCGATGCCGCTGGCGGTCAGGCTCGCGGTGCGGGATTTTTCGTCCACGAAGTAATCGCAGTCCAGATCGTCCTGCTCCTGCTTTTCGTCCATCGTAGCAAAGACCTTTTTGCGCAGACCGGAGACAAAGAAATCCGCCATTTCGTACAGCTTGGTCGACTCCTCGCCCTTGCCGGAGATGATCAGCGGCGTGCGCGCCTCGTCGATGAGGATGGAGTCCACCTCGTCCACGATGGCAAAATTGTGTCCGCGCTGCACCATGTCGCTCTTGTAAAGCGCCATGTTATCACGCAGATAGTCGAAGCCCAGCTCGTTGTTGGTGCAGTAGGTAATGTCGGCCTTGTAGGCCTCGCGGCGCTCGCTCGAGGTCAGGTCGTGCACGATCAGGCCGACCGACAGGCCGAGGAAGCGGTAGACCTTGCCCATCCACTCCGAGTCGCGCTTGGCAAGGTAGTCGTTCACGGTGACGATATGCACGCCCTTGCCCGTCAGCGCGTTCAGGTAGGCCGGGAGGATGGCGACGAGGGTCTTGCCCTCGCCGGTCTTCATCTCGGCGATGCGTCCCTGGTGCAGGATGATGCCGCCGATGAGCTGGACGCGGTACGGGCGCATGCCCAGCACGCGGTCGGCCGCCTCGCGGCATACCGCAAACGCCTCGGGCAGCAGCTCGTCGAGCGTCTCTCCGGAGGCATAGCGCGCCTGAAATTCCTCGGTCTTTGCGCGCAGCTGCTCGTCGGTGCAGTCCTTCATTGCGCCGCCCAGCGCCTCGATGCGATCGACGATCGGCTTGAGCTTTTTCACCTCGCGCTCCGAGCGCGAGCCAAACATTTTCGTGATCAGTCCCATACTTCTGTGACCCTTCCATTGGAATTCGCCGGTTTTCCTCCGGCGGAATTATTTTTTAAAGCTATTATAGCACACAATGTCCAGCAAAAAAAGCACTGAAGCCAAATCCTTACAGAAAATTCAAATTCTCGCTCCAAAATCGAGCCGAATTCCCCCCGTGTAGGCTTAGCAATGTGGTTGTGCCGTATTCTCCGCCCTCCGTAGGGCGGGTGCCCGCGCGGCGGGTTGAGGGCAGCCCATCCTACGCATGTTACGGACGCCTGCAAAAAATAGACGTGCCGAGATAGGTAGAGGACCAATGTCCCGCCGAATTCCCCGAAAAATGGCTCCTATTTTGAAATTCCCCTTCCATTTTGGGATATTTATGATAGAATAGTTCTTCGTAAGGGGTTTTGTGCCGGACGGCGGGTAGTAGCGCCGCGCGGACAGACCATGGGAGAGAAGGGCTCTCCAAAAAAGAAAGGAAGCTATGAAAAGAGTATTACACTATCTCAAGCCGTATCGCGGCAGGCTGCTGTTGGCAGCGCTGCTCATCTCGGTTTCGACGCTGTGCGATCTGCTGCTGCCGACGCTGATGTCGGACATTCTCAACCACGGCATTCAGACGGGCGATTTCGGCTATGTTCTGCGCTGCTGCGGCAAGATGCTTGGCGTCGCCGCAGTCAGCCTCGGCTGCATCCTCGGCGGCATGAAGCTGAGCGCCGAGGTCGTCGCAGGCTTTTGCGCCGACATGCGGTTCGACATTTTCCGCAAGGTCAACACGCTCTCGTTCGAGGAATTCGGCGCCCTCGGCACGGCGGCGCTCGTCACCCGCGCCACGCATGACGTTGAGACGCTTTCGTGGGTCGCCTCGATGCTCTGCGGCACGGTAGCCACCATTCCGATGCTGTTTCTCGGCGGCACGGCGCTGGCGATGCGCAAGGATCTCGTCCTGTCGCTGATTTTTATGGCCTTCATTCCGCTGATCATCGCGGTCGTCGTCCTGATCGGGCGGCGCGTGCTGCCGCTGTGGGAAAAATCCGACGAGTACATCGACCGCCAGAACGCCATCATGCGCGAGCGTCTGCGCGGCATCCGCGTCATCCGCGCGTTCAATTCCGAAGCGCATGAGCACGGCCGCATCGCCCACGCGACGGAGGTCATGGCGGAAAATATCATCCGCGGCAACGTCTCAATGGGACTTTTGACGCCCGTTTCCCTGCTGGTGCTGAACCTTTCGGCGCTGCTGATCGTCTATTTCGGCGGCTGGCGGATGGTGCACGGTGTCAGCGCGGTCAGCGCAGGCGACATTTTTGCCATCATCCAGTACCTCGCAATGGTCATGAACGGTGTGATGATGGCCTCATTCGCACTGGTCATGTACCCGCATGCGCAGGTCGCCGCCAAGCGCATCGATCAGGTCATGTGCGCCGACGGCATGGGCGACCCGAGCGTCGGCAGCGACCACCTGCTGCAGGGAGAAATTGCCTTCCGCAGCGTCAGCTTTTCCTACGGCGGCGCGGAGGACGCGATCCGCAACGTCTCGCTGGAGATCCACAAGGGGCAGACCGTCGCCATTATCGGCGGCACAGGCAGCGGCAAGAGCACGCTGATTGCGCTCCTGCTGGGCTTCCGCCAGCCGACGGCGGGCGAGGTGCTGCTTGACGGCATTTCAGCGCGCGATTTAAGCAAGCACGCCCTGCGCCGCAGCATCAGCACCGTTTTGCAGGGCGCAGCCGTCTATTCCGGCACGATCGGCGAGAACATCCGCATCGGCAACACCGACGCCACAGATGAGCAGATCGCCGAGGCCGCGCGCATCGCGCAGCTTTCGGACTTTATCGCCTCCGTGGACGGCGGCATGGACTACGAGATCAAGCAAGCCGGCAAGAACCTCTCCGGCGGCCAAAAGCAGCGTCTGTCCATCGCCCGCGCAATCGTCAAGGACGTACCGATCTATATTTTTGACGACAGCTTCTCCGCGCTGGACTTCCTGACGGAAAAGAACCTGCGCGCCGCGCTCAACGAGAAAATCCGCGGCCGCACGCAAATCGTCGTGACCCAGCGCATCACCTCCGCGATGAGCGCCGACTGCATCTTCGTCATGGACAAGGGCGCGCTGGTCGACCACGGCACACACGACGAGCTGCTCGCGCGCTGCCGCATCTATCAGGAAATCTACGCCTCTCAGACGGGGGGTGGCACAAAATGAAGCAACAAAGCAAGAAAAAAGACCGCATCATTGTGCGCCTGCTGCAGGAGGCGCGCCCGATCTGGAAATGGCTGGCGCTGGCTGCTGTGCTGTGCGCGGGGATCATCCTCTTTGCCATTCTCGGGCCAAAGCTGCTGGGCGGCCTGATCGACCAGCTGTACGACTACTGGGACGGCACCTTCACCGGCGACCTGCTGGCCGCGCTCCTGCCGCCCATCGGCGTGCTGGCCGCGGTCTACGCGGGCTACAGTCTGCTCAGCTATCTCAAAATGCTGCTGCTGAACAAGGTCGTCAGCCGCTACTTTACCTGCGCGCTCCGCATCCGCATTTCCGACAAGATCCGCCGCCTGCCCGTGCGCTACGTCGACCAGACCCCGGTCGGCGACGTCCTGTCGCGCATGACCGACGACGTTTCCACCATGGGCAACTACATCCATCAAATCGTCGACACGCTGATGACCGGCTTTTTGATGATCGCCGCCATTGCGGTGATGATGCTGCGCGAGGACTGGCGCTTGGCGCTGATCGTGCTGGCGCTGACGCCCGCATCGATCCTCCTGTCGTCGTTCCTGTCGTCTAAGAGTGAAAAGCACTATTATAATATGTTCACCGAGGGCGGCAACCTCAACGCACTGGTCGAGGAGTCGTTTACGAACTTTTCCACCACCAAGGCCTATAATCTTGAGCAATACACCGAGGAAAAGCACAAGGTCATCAACGGCCGCCGCCGCAAAACCGAGGCCAACGCCAACTTCATTTCCTCGATCGTTCTGCCGATCATCACCTTCTCCAATGCGCTGGCGTACATTGCCATCTGCCTCGTCGGCGGCTGGCTGCTGCTGCGCGGCTACGTCGCGTCAGTCGGCGTTATCGTCACGATCCTGCTGTATACCAAGCAGCTGGCTTCCCCGCTGGAGCAGATTGCCAACGCCTTCGGCAGCCTGCAGCACGCCAAGGCGGCAGCCCGGCGCGTCTTCAAGATTCTTGATATGGAGAATGAGGAGGACCCCACCGCTCCTCTGCCCCATGCGGCGGAGGGCAACGTCCGCTTCGAGCACGTCGACTTCTCCTACGATCCCGCGACCCCGCTGATCGAAGATTTGAACATCGACGTTAAGCGCGGCCAGAACGTCGCCATCGTCGGCCCCACCGGCGCGGGCAAGACGACCATCGTAAACCTGCTGATGCGCTTTTACGACGTCAACCGCGGCAAAATTTTCCTCGACGAGACGGATTGCGCCACGGTCTCCCGCGAGTCTGTGCGCGATCAGTTCGGCATGGTGCTGCAGGACACGTGGCTCTTCCGCGGCACGATCGCCGAAAACGTCGCCTTCGGTAAGCCCGACGCGACGCGCGAGGAAATCATTGCGGCCTGCGACCGCGCCTACTGCGACCACTTCATCCGTACACTGCCCGACGGCTACGACACCATCGTCGGCGACGATCTTTCCAACCTCTCCGGCGGGCAGAAGCAGCTTTTGACCATCGCCCGCGCCATGCTGGCCGACCGGCGGCTGCTGATTCTGGACGAGGCCACCTCCAACGTCGACACCCGCACCGAGGTGCTCCTGCAAAAGGCCATGGACAACCTCATGAAGGGGCGCACCTGCTTCGTCATCGCCCACCGGCTGTCGACCATCGTCGATTCCGACCTCATCCTCGTCCTCGACCACGGCCACATCGTCGAGCAGGGCACCCACCGCGGGCTGCTGGAAAGGAAGGGCTTCTACCACAAGATCTACACCAGCCAGTACGCGATCTGACGGAGGCCGGAATGGAGCAGCTTTGTGTCAACGGCGCGGCCTATGCGGTCGAGCGCCTGCTCGGCAAGGGCAAGGGCGGCTATTCCTACCTTGCCCACCGCGCCGACGGAACCCCCGTCGTCGTCAAGCAAATTCACCACGAGCCATGCAGCTACTATCAGTTCGGCGACAAGCTGGCCGCCGAGCTGCACGACTATGAGCGGCTCCGGCAGGTCGGCATCCCCATGCCCACCCTGCTGGACGTCGACCGTGCCGCCGAGCGGCTGGTCAAAGAGTACATTCCCGGCTCGACGGTCTTCGAGCTTGTGCGCGACGACCGCCTGCCGCCGGAGTGCCTCGTGCAAATCGAAGCCCTGTGCGAAGTGCTCCGCCTCGCCGGCCTGAACATCGACTATTTCCCCACCAACTTCATCCCCCACAACAGTCAGCTGTTCTACGTCGACTACGAATGCAATCCCTATCAGTCCCAATGGGATTTCCCCCACTGGGGCAAGCAATACTGGTCTAAAACCCCGGAATTTCTGGCATATTTGGAGCAAAACAGATAAAAAGCTTCCCTCCCGGTCGGGAGGGAAGCTTTTTCAGCGTGTCGAAAAACCCTTTTCGACACGCTGACAGACTGCGAAAAAGTTCGGAAGACAAGCAACTCACGCCCGTCGGCGTACACGGGTACGGTAGGGCGTGAGTTGCGCAGGAAGTCAAAATCCTTGCGAAGCAAGCTTTTTCTCAGGTTATAAAGTTCAGAATACTCTGTTTTTGCAAATCAAAACGCAGAGAACAAAAATCCATTAAAATGGGAACCGATTTTGACGATTACGGACTTTTTTGACAGTCTGAAGGGCTGCCCACCGGGCAGCCCTTCTTATCGCGCAATATCATTGCAAATACCGCTTTTTTATTTCCTCCAAAATCGTCTCATCCGCAGGGCAGAAGTCGTAATTCCCGATCTCACTGGGCGTAATCCAACGCAGATCGTTGTGCTCGAGCAGCTTCGGCACGCCTGCTGCGATCGCCGCAGAAAAGAGCGTCAGATGCACCGTCAGGTCGGGATACCGGTGCACGACCTCCATAAATTCTTCGCCAACAGTGACTGTGATATCCAGCTCCTCGCGGCATTCGCGTGCGAGCGCCTGCTGCTTTGTCTCCCCCGGCTCGACCTTTCCGCCGACGAATTCCCACATCAGTCCCCGCGCCTTATATTCCGGCCGCTGGCAAATCAAAAAACGCGCTCCGTCCCAAATCAGGGCGGCAACGACCTCCGTCATCGTGATCACTCCTTTCCGTTCTTTCTGTAAAACAAAAAAGCAGCCGATCGGCTGCTTTTTTCGTGGTGGAGACTAATGGACTCGAACCATCGACCTCCTGCGTGTGAAGCAGGCGCTCTAACCAGCTGAGCTAAGCCTCCGTAGCGAGGGTATTATAGCACATCCGATTGCAAAAGGCAAGTATTTTTTTCGTTTCCTTTGTTCTGCCGGTCTTTTTCTTCGTGCTATAAAAGGGATTGCATCTCACCCGGCAAAATGGTATAATGCTTTTACTCCAAACGAGAGAGGAGCTTCCGATGAAAATAAAGACCATGGAGCTTTCCTATCAGAAGGTGCTGGCGCTCCCGCCGGTAAAACGGAAAAAGCCGCGGCGGCCTTCCCTTTTCTTCCGGACGCTGCTGCGCATTTTCTCCGCACCCAGCCTGAAAAGCGTCCATTTCCACTGCAAAAAAATCGGCATGGCGCGGCTGAAAAAAACTGAGCCCTGTCTGATTTTGATGAACCATTCCAGCTTCATTGACCTCAAGATCGCCACGAGCGTCTTCTATCCGCGTCCGCTGAGCATCGTGTGCACCTCGGACGGCTTTGTGGGTAAGGCCTGGCTCATGCGCCGTCTCGGCTGCATCCCGACGGCGAAATTCGTGACGGATTACGCGCTCGTCAAGGATATGATCTACTGCGTCAACACCCTGCGCACCTCTGTCCTTATGTACCCCGAAGCCAGCTATTCCTTTGACGGCACTGCCACTCCCCTGCCGGAGAGCGTGGGAAAGTGCCTCAAGCTGCTCGGCGTTCCGGTCGTTATGGTCCGCACAAACGGCGCGTTTTTGCGCGATCCGCTCTATAATAACCTCCAGCTGCGCAAGACCGACGTCAGTGCGGAGGTCGAATATCTGCTCTCCCCGGAGGAGATCGCAGAAAAAACCGTCTCGGAGCTAAACGCCATTCTGCAGCAGCAGTTCGCCTTTGATAATTTCCGCTATCAGCAGGAACACGGCATCCGCATCCGGGAAAGCTTCCGCGCCGACCATCTCAACCGCATTCTCTACAAATGTCCGCATTGCCTCACCGAGGGGCAGATGGAGGGCACGGGCATATTCATCCGCTGCAAGCGCTGCGGCAAGGGCTACGAGCTGACGGAGGACGGCTATCTCTCCGCTCTCGACGGCGACGGGCGCTTTACCCACATTCCGGATTGGTATCGTTGGGAGCGTCAGGAGGTGCGCCGGGAAATTGAAGCCGGCACCTACCGGCTGGAATCGGAGGTCGAAATTTACATCGTCCGCGACACCAAGGCCGCGTATCACGTCGGCCGCGGGCACCTGATTCACACGCCTGCGGGCTTCCACCTGACCGGCTGCGGCGGCGCGCTGGACTATGCGCAAAAGCCGTCTGCCTCCTATAGTCTTTATTCCGATTTTAACTGGTACGAGCTCGGCGATATGATCTGCATCGGCAAACCGAATTTCCTGTACTACTGCTTTCCCACTGGCACCGGCGACATCGTTGCCAAGGCCCGCATGGCCGCAGAAGAGCTCAGCAAGCTCGACCGCGCTGCCGTGAAAGGGTAAAAATACCGCGTGCCGAAAAGGGCTTTTCGGCACGCGGTCGTTTTATTCCGGTTGGATCGGATGCTGCGACAAATCAAGCCGCATGGTCGTCCCTTTTCCAAGCTCAGATGTGGCGGACAGGCCAACACCAAGGCTTTTGCACACGCGGCGGCACAGATACAGGCCGATGCCCGTCGCATGGCTGTCGCGCCGGCCGTTGTAGCCGGTGTAGCCCTTTTCAAACACGCGCGGCAGGTCCTCCGGTGCAATGCCGATGCCGCTATCCGCGATGCAGAGCGTCTGCCCCTCAAGATAGATATGCACGCCGCCCTCCTGCGTATATTTCAGCGCGTTAGACAGCAGCTGGTCTATCACAAAGCCAAGCCATTTTTCGTCCGTCACCAGCTCCACCGCTGACGGCTCGTAGTTCAGCTTCAGCCGCTTTTCGATGAATTCCGTGGCAAAGCGCTTAATTGAGCGCCGCACGATCCCATCCAGCGCGCAGGTGCGGAGCACGAAGTCATTCGTCGGTGCGTCCAGCCGCAGATAGGCCAGCACCATGTCCACATATTGCTCGATGCGAAGCAGCTCCAGCGAAAGCCTTCGCGAAAGCGCCGAATCCTCGTTTTGCAGCGTCAGCCGCATCGACGCGATCGGTGTCTTGATCTGATGCACCCAAACCGTGTAATATTCCATCATGTCGCGGTACCGGCTCACTGCTGCGTTCTGCTGCGCAAGCATCTGCTCGCGCAGGGCGGTCAACAGCTGTTGGCAGTCCGCCTCGCCAATGCTTTCCGGCCTCGGCAACTCGGAAAGCAGCGCGGTGCAGTGCGCCTGCATTGCAGTCAGCTCGCGATGCTTTTCCCGCACGCGAAGAAAGTCCCACGTCAGTATGCCGAGCCCAGCCAACGCGCACAGCGCCATCGGATACGCCACCGCAGACAGCGGCAGCTGATACAGGCAAAAGCTCACGGTAAAAACACCGCAGAACAACGCATAGGTCACAATTGTCCGCCTGTGCTGGCGCAGATATGGACGCAGCAGCTTCATGTGCCCTCCTCCGCAAGCGTGTAGCCCACGCCGACGCGCGTTGCAATAAACCCGGACAGCCCGGCTGCATCCAGCTTTCGGCGCAGTCGGTTGATGTTAACCGTCAGGGTATTCTCATCCACAAAAACGTCTGTCTCCCAAAGCCGCTCCATCAGCCGCTCGCGACTGACGACACGTCCTTTGTTTTCCATCAGGCAGTGCAATATACGGTATTCGTTCTTACTCAGCGGAATGCGCCGGTCGTTGTACGTCAGCGTGCTCGTCCCAACGTCGAGAAACGCGCCGCGGTACTCCAGCACCGTCCGTTCGGTTGAAAAATCGTAGGTTCGCCGGAACAGAGCCTGCACCTTCGCCATCAGAACACTCAAATCAAAGGGCTTTGCGATGAAGTCATCCGCCCCCAGGCTCAGCGCCATCATAATATTCATATTGTCCGCCGCTGAGGACAGGAACACGATCGGCACGTTTGAAACCTTGCGGATTTCAGCGCACCAGTGGTAGCCGTCAAAAAACGGCAGTGTGATGTCCAGCAGCACCAGCTGCGGCTGCACGGCGCTGAACTGCGCCATCACATTCCGAAAATCCTTGACCGTGTGCGCCTCCAGTCCCCACTGCTGCGCATGCTGTGAAACTGCCTCTGCAATCCCGGCGTCGTCCTCGACGATCAGAAGCTTATACATGCTCGTGCCCCCCTTCCGGAATAGTATAACACAGAGCAAGACTTTTTTCCAGCCTTGGTTTTCCCCGCGCTGTGGGCAGTGCAAGCTGCAAAGGCGTCCGTCAGAATGACGGACGCCTCAGTAATTCAATTGCGGTCTGCAGCATTGCACCGTTTGCCTCGGGCGCGGAAAAGACCCGGCTTTTCGGGTGAGCACGGATGGCATCGAGCAGCGGCGTTTCACGGTCGCGCACGGCGGCGATCACACGGTAATCGCCATCCAGAAGTTC
>CAKTZP010000046.1 GCA_934636045.1 uncultured Oscillospiraceae bacterium | reverse complement strand
TGGTGCACAGCGCCGTGCCCCATTTTCTTTTTGGGCTTTTTCCAACAAGCAGCCGTTCCCCTTCGTAGGGCGGGCTCACCCGAGCCCGCCCTACGAAGAAGGGATAACTGTTGCCCCCGATCCCAAATTTTGCGTAGGGCGGGGTGTCCCCACCCCGCCGCGAATTCCGGACGCAGAAACGAAACTACCTGCACCGGGGCGTCGAGGGGACGTTTGCGAGCGCCGCCTGTGGCGGAAGAAGCGAGCAAAAAGGAGGGGCAGCGGTCAAAATTCTGTGAGCGTTAGCGAGCAAAGAATTTTGGGTACCGCAACCGGGCCGCCGCCCCCTACCATGGTGCGCGCCTCCAATATCGTACGGTAGGGGACGGCGTCCTCGATGTCCCAAACCCTCGCGCCGCAGCGAGTGACTCGACATGGTTTGCACCACAAAGGAACGCACTGGCCCATTTTCATGCCCTCAAGTTTTCTAAAAAAAGAAAAAGGGCGGGGATTCACCCCCGCCCCAAAAATTTACTGTTGTAACCCCGCAAACGCTGCAATCAGCTCCTGTGCGGCCTTCAGAGGATTCTCTCCGGCGCGCAGCTGCAGCGTCAGGATCGGCTTCTCCGCCTTTGGCGACAAAAATACCCGCTTCTGATAAGCCGCCTGCCCGCAAAGCGCCGCAATGGCCTCAAATTCAAAGCGCGTCAGGGTAAATTGGATCGTCCGCCCCCGTTGCGCGATGTCCGCCACGCCCAGCGCGGCTGCGCGCGCGCGTAACAGAGCAATATCAATCAAATTTAACGCGCCCTTCGGCGGATCGCCGTAGCGGTCGACGATCTCATCGAGCAGCTCGTCTGCGTCGGCCTGCGAGCGAACCGCCGCCATGCGCCGGTACAGATCCATCCGCTGCTCGCCGGACGGAATATAGTCGCGGTCGATGTTCGCCGTCACATCGATATCAGCCGTACAGTTGACCTCCTCGACGGGCTTTTCTCCGCGCTCCTCCAAAACCGCCTCCTCCAGCAGCTTCAGGTACAGATCATAGCCTACCGATAGCATGTGACCGGACTGTGCGGCGCCAAGTAAATTGCCCGCGCCGCGAATCTCCAGATCGCGCATTGCAATCTTAAAGCCAGAGCCGAATTCCGCGTAGTCGCGGATGGCATTGAGGCGCTTTTCCGCGACCTCCGTCAGCACCTTGCCCCGGCGGAAGGTCAGGTATGCAAAGGCATGGCGGCTGCTGCGGCCCACGCGCCCGCGAATCTGGTGCAGCTGTGCAAGACCCAGCTTGTCGGCATCCTCAATAATCAGTGTATTGACGTTTGATATATCAATTCCGGCCTCAATGATCGTCGTGCAAACCAAGATCTGCAGCTCGCCCTCCGCCATGCGCTGCATCACGTCGCTGAGCTCATCCTCATTCATTTTGCCGTGTGCAATGCCAATCTCTGCGTCAGGAAGCGCCTTTTTGATTCGCGCCGCGCATTGTGCGATCGACTCGACGCGGTTGTGCAGATAGTACACCTGTCCGCCGCGCTCCAGCTCACGCCGCATCGCGTCGACCAGCACCGGCTCGGCGTATTCCAGCACAAAGGTCTGCACCGGATACCGGTCGTGCGGCGGCTCCTCAATCGTTGACATGTCGCGAATGCCGGACAGTGCCATGTTCAGCGTCCGCGGGATCGGCGTCGCCGAAAGCGTCAGCACGTCGACGCCCTTGGCCAGCTCCTTCAGCTTCTCCTTATGCGTCACGCCAAAGCGCTGCTCCTCGTCCACGATCAGAAGGCCGAGATCCTTGAAGTGAATGTCCTTTTGCAGCAGCTTGTGCGTGCCGATGATAAGGTCGAGGCTGCCCGCAGCAAGGTCGGCCAGCGTCTTGCGCTGCTGTCCCGCCGTGCAAAACCGCGAGAGCACGCCGATGTTCACCGGAAAACCGCGAAAGCGCGCGACTGCCGTGGTGTAATGCTGCTGTGCCAGTACTGTGGTCGGAACGAGAATCGCAGCTTGTTTTCCGTCTAAAATTGCTTTCATAACAGCGCGTAGCGCAACCTCTGTTTTGCCGAAGCCCACGTCGCCGCAGAGCAGGCGATCCATCGGCTGCGGTGCCTCCATGTCGCCCTTGATCTCATCGATCGAGCGCAGCTGGTCGTCCGTCTCCGCGTAGGGAAAGTTCTGCTCAAATTCTGCCTGCCATGGCGTGTCGGCCGCAAAGGCGTGCCCCATCCGGCGCTTGCGCTCGGCGTACAGGCGGATCAGATCCTCGGCCAGATCCTTGACCGCCGCCTTCGTCCGCGCCTTGGTTTTTTCCCACTGGTCTCCGCCGAGGCGATTGAGCTTCACCGGCGAGTCCTCGCCGCCGCCGATGTATTTTGAAATCAGGTCGAGCTGCGTCGCCGGAACATACAACGTGTCGCTCCCCTGATATGCGATTTTCACATAGTCCTTCACCGCGCCGTCGATCTTCATCTGCTCCATGCAGACGTATCGCCCAATGCCGTGGTACTCGTGCACGATCAGATCGCCCGGCGTCAGGTCGGCAAACGAGTCCAATTTCTGCCGGTTCGTCGCCTTTTGACGCTTTTTGCGCGGTTTTGATTGATTTTGAGCGAGCAGCTGTCCCTCGGTCAACACCGCCAGCCGCAGGTCGGGGTATTCCATCCCGCTCGGCAGCGCGCCGTCGGTCAAAAGGATCTGCCCGGGCTTCGGCAGCGCTGTCAGCGGGAAGGCGAGAAAGGCCGAAAGCCCCTTCTCCCGCAGCAGCCCGGACAGAATCTCGCCGCGTCTGCGGTTGCCGCAAAGCACCAGAGAGGCAAATTCATTTTTTTGGTAAAATGTCAGATCGGTGACCGCCGCCTCAAGGTTCCCGCCGTAGGACGGCAGCTGCTTTGCCGTGATGCTGACCAGCTCCTTCGGCTGCAGCGCCTCCGGATAGGCCGACGCCAAAAACGAATCGAGAAAGACAGCGGAGCGACCCTGCAGCCGGGCACAAACCGACTCCCAGTCCGCCGAAAATTCGCAAAGCTCGCCGCAGACCACGCCCGATTGCAGCAGACTGTCGAGCATCATGCCCTCCTCGGCGGTGTACCGCTCGGCCGCGCGCCGCAGATTGCCGTGGTCGCAGAAAAACACCACCGCGTCCGCGGGCAGATAGTCCGCCGCGCACGCAAAGTCCGGATAGATCAGCGCCATGTAGCGGTCGGCCGCCGAAAACGTCGCTCCGGCTGCGATGGCATCTGTGTCCTCGGCCAGCGTCCGCAATAACGTTTCGTTCGGCGTTTTGCGGCGGCGCAGCCGCGCCTGCAGGGCGTTCAGGTCATCCGTCAGGCCGGCCAGCCCGCCCGGATGCAGTCCCGGCAGTGTCTCTGCGACCGGTAAAATGACGGCCTCGTCCGCATTTTCCGTTCGCCGCTGCGTTACGGCATCAAAAAAGCCCATCGCGTCGACCTCATCGCCGAAAAATTCCACACGTACCGGCGCATCGTGCGCCGGCGAGAAAAAGTCGACGATACCGCCGCGCACGGAAAACTGTCCCACGCCCTCGACGAGTGTGCCGCGCGCATAGCCGCACTGCACCAGCCGCGCGGCCAGCGCCTCCGGCGCGAGCACGGCACCCGGCTGCACCCGCAGCGCGGAGGAAAACAGCGCCTGCTTCGGCATCGTGCGCTTGCTCAGCGCCTCCCATGTCGTCAGCAGCACCGGATACGGCGCGCTGCCCAGCCCCTTGCCGAGGTCATAGAGCACGCGCAGCCGCTTCTGCTCCCAGCCGCGGGAAATGGCGGATGCACTGTGAAATGTAAAATCTCGCGACGGGAGCACCGTCCCTTCGGTATCCAAAAAGGCGGAAAGCTCCATCTGCGTCCGCCGAACGGCCAGCTCGTCCTGACAGACGATGACCGCCGGGCGGCGCGTTTCATGGCAGATCGCCGCGATCAGATGCGTGCGATTGATCTGTGCAGCGCCGGAAACCCCGACCACCGCATTGCGGTCGACTGCGCTGCACACCTGCCGGAACTCCGGCAGCCCTCGCAGCGCCTCTAACAAAAGCCGTTCCATGTGCCCTCCTATCCGAGGCGGAGACAAGCTCCGCAAAAAATACAATTTTCGCCGCACGCACAAATGCGGAAAACGGGAAGCCCTCCCGTTTTCCGTATGGTGCGACGTTATTCGTCAAAATCGTTCAAATTCGCTCAAAGCTCGCTCAAAAACCAAGCACACACAAATTCTTGCGGAAGCTCCGCTCATTTTGCGCCGTTGAACCGGTTTGCTGCGGCGGAAACCCCGGCCTGTATCACGGTCAGCGCCGCCTCTCCCGCATGCTCGATCGCCGGAGCCAGTGTCTTTTCCTCCGAGGCGGAAAAATTCGAAAGCACCCAATCCGCCAGATCGTAGTCCGGGTGCGGCTTTGCGCCGACGCCGATCTTGATCCGGGGGAAGGCCTGCGAATTCAGGCCGCCGATGATGGATTTGATCCCGTTGTGGCCGCCCGCCGACCCGTCCGCGCGCACGCGCAGCCGCCCGACATCCAGCGAAATATCATCAAATAGGACAATCACGCGCTCCGGCGGCAGCTTATAAAACCGCGCCGCATCCATAACGGAAAGCCCGGAGTTGTTCATAAAGGTCTGCGGCTTGAGCAAAATCAGCTTGCTTCCCTCAAAAACGGTCTGGCCGTACAGCCCGCGGAATTTCGCGCGGTCGACGCGCACACCGAGCGATTTGGCAAGCGCGTCAATGGCGCGGAAGCCGACATTGTGCCGCGTTTTTGCGTAGTTGTCGCCGGGATTGCCCAGGCCGACGATGAGCCAGTCACATGCAGGCTTCCGGAACAGCATCAGAACAGGCTGGAGATCGAGGTCTCGTTATAGATTCTCGTGATCGCCTTGGCAAAGGTCGGCGCGGCGTCGAGCTGGCGGATCTTGGTGCCGTTGTAATCGGCGGGCAGCGGAATGGTGTTGAGCACCACGAGCTCCTCAATGCAGCTGTCGTCGATGCGCTGGCAGGCCGGGCCGGACAGCACGCCGTGCGAGGCGCAGGCGTAAACGGCCTTCGCCTTGCCGATGGTTTTGATGGCCTCCGCTGCGTTGCACAGCGAGCCGGCGGTGTCCACGATGTCATCAAACAGAATGCAGGTCTTCCCCTCGACGTCGCCAATGACGTTCATGACCTCGCACATGTTTGCACGCTGACGGCGCTTATCGACGATGGCCAGACCCATGTGCACCTTGGCCGCAAACGCACGCGAGCGCGCCACGGAGCCGACATCCGGCGAGACAACACAGAATTCATCGTGATTATACACGTTCTCATCAAATTTAGACATATAATAGCGCACAAAGAGCGGGTTTCCGACCAGATGATCGACCGGAATGTCGAAGAAGCCCTGAATCTGCGCGGCATGCAGGTCCATCGTCAGAACGCGATCCGCGCCGGCCTCCGTAATCAGGTTGGCCACGAGCTTTGCCGAGATCGGGTCGCGGCCCTTGGCCTTGCGATCCTGCCGCGCATAACCGAAATACGGGATGACGGCGGTGATCCGTCCTGCCGAGGCGCGGCGGAACGCATCGATCATAATCAGCAGCTCCATCAGATTGTTGTTGACAGGCTTGCAGGTGGACTGCACGACAAAGACGTCGCAGCCGCGGACAGTCTCGTTAATAGACACCGAGATTTCACCGTCCGCAAATGCGGTGACGGTGCTGTCGCCGAGATCAAGCCCCAATTCCGCGCAGATTCCCCGCGCAAAGGGAACGTTGGAATTGGCGCTGAAGACCTTGATTTCTTTTCCGTGAGCGATCATGTTAGAGTACCTCTTTATTTTCCGAGCCGAAGCTCAATTTCACATCTCTGTCTCTGCAAGGCCTTTGCAGGAAATCCTGCAAAAATAAAGCGCGCAGAGGCGTCGCACTTTCTCTTTCAATTATAGCAGAATTTTTCCCATTCGTCCACCGGTTTTGCGCAGGAAAACGCACAAATTCCGCATTTGTCTGATGGTTTTTTTTGTCGGAAATGGGAGAAACCGTGCGCGGCTGCGGATTTTGCATGTGAAGGTGCAGAACTTCCCGCAGCCGCGCAGAGGCTTCGTGAAAAGCGCAGCCCGAAAAGGGAGCGGCGCTTGGGTGCGTCAGTCGTTTTCGGCCAGCTTTTCCAGCGCCGCCAGCCGCACGCAGATGCAGAACACGGCCATCGCCTGCTTCAGCTCCTCCACCGGCGGAAGACTCGGCGCGATACGGATGTTGCTGTCCGCGGGGTCAATGCCGTAGGGGAACGTTGCGCCGGCCGGGGTCATCACAACGCCGGCCTCGGCGCACAGGGCGAGGACGCGCTTTGCCGTGCCGGGCATTGCGTTGCACGAGATGAAATATCCGCCCATCGGGCGCGTCCATTGGGCGATTCCGAGCGGCGCAAGCTCGCTGTCCAGCGCGTCGAGAACCGCCTGGAATTTCGGCGCAAGAATCGCTGCGTGCTGACGCATTAATTCTAATGTATGTTCCTTGTTACGAAGAAAACGAACATGCCGCAGCTGGTTGACCTTGTCATAGCTGATAATCTGCACGCCGATGAGCGACTGCAGGTACGTCTGATTCTCGACCGAGGCGGCCATCACGGCGACGCCGGCGCCGGGGAAGGTGATCTTCGAGGTTGAGGCAAATTCATAGACCATGTCGGCATTCCCGTGCGCGCGGCAGAGGGATAAAATGTCGCGGAAGGGGACAAATTCTCCAAAAATCTCGTGGAGACAGTACGCGTTATCCCACATCAGCGCGAAGTCCGGCGCAGCCGGCCGGAGCGCGGCAATGCGGTCGACCGTGCGGTCGGAGTAAATGATCCCCTCGGGGTTAGAATACTTCGGCACGCACCACATGCCCTTCACCGCCGGGTCACGGACGGCGGCCTCCACGGCATCCATATCCGGCCCCTCGGGCGTCATTGGTATCGTGATAAGCTCCATGCCAAGCGACTGCGAAATACGGAAATGCCGGTCGTAACCGGGCGAAGGACAGAGAAATTTGACGACAGGCTCCTTCGACCACGGGCGCTCGGAATGGCGCAGACCATGGGTATAGGCCTTCGAGATCAGGTCGTACATCAGACTCAGGCTGGCGTTGCCGCCGACGAAGATCTCCTCCGGCTGCGTGCCCAGCAGCTCGGCAAACAGGCGCTTTGCCGAGGGAATGCCGCTGCCCTCACCATAGTTGCGGACATCGGTCGTGCCGTCAAGGCAGTCGGCAGGGCCGGACAGCACAGTCAGCAGGCCGCTGACGAGGTCGAGCTGCTCCCGTCCGGGCTTTCCGCGCGCCATGTTCAGCTGCAAATGCAGCGCCTTGCAGCGCTCAAATTCTTCCCGCAGCGCGGCAGATTCGGCTTGCCGCTCACCGGCGGATAATTCACGGTAAGGCTTCATTTTTTTCGCTTCCTTTTCAATATTTATAAGCTGTAAAAGAACAATTGATCAAATAAAACAGAAAAACATATTATGAGACGCGCAAAAAGTGCGCTTCTCCGTCGCTGTCGGTCAAGTAGAGCTCCCGGCCGTCGATGCGGAACTCAAAGGTCACCGTGTACGGCTCGTTGACGCCGCCCGTGACCGTACAATACAGCGTATGCCCGTCAACCGTGAACGTGCCGGTGACGCTCGGGCTCTGCGTGCCGCGGAGGACGGCGGCAGCACTTAAGGTGCCGTCCTCATTGAAGGTAAAGGTCTCCGTCATGTCCAGCTGGCCACTGTCGGCGCTCGACCAAGTGCCGATGAGCGCCTCCGGGATCGGGTCACTGCCGGTCGCAGGCTCCGTTGCGCCGGTGCTCTCGCTGCTGTCTGCGTCGGTCGGTGCTGTTCTCTCGCCGGAGCAGGCGCACAGGGCAAGCAGCAGCGCGAGGGCAATCAAAAGCAGAGCATATCGTTTCATTCGTCCTCCCTCCGGAGTCGCAGATGGAAGCTGAGCTCGCCGCTTTCCTTGACGCCGCGGACGAAGCCGCCGGGCGCGGTCTCCAGCCGCAGGGTCTCTCCGGCGAAGCATTCCTTGTCAAATTGCACGTCCAGCGCGTTGCAGCCCGGCGGCAGCAGCGCCTCGGCGTGCCGGATATACCGGACGTTGTTCAGATGGCCGTTGTCGTCGATCTCGTCGGGCGTAACGCGCCATTCGGCGGCCGCGGTCAGCACCTCCGGCTGCTCCGGGCGGCGCGGCAGCTGCTTGCGCTCCGGTGTCGGCGTTTGCAGGGAGCAGAGACAATCGATATGCTTTAAGTTGACAATCTTCCGTTTTTCTGCGTCCACGAGGCCCCACGTCTGCACGGCGGTTCCGACCTGCTCCGCGCCGTCGAAGATCGTGTAATCGCGGATGCTGGCAGAATTTGTCGGCTGGCGCAAAAATGTTTCGATCCGCGGCGTGAGGATCGGCAGCCGCGCGAGGCGCACGCTGCACCGGAAGAGCATCCAGAGGCAGCCGTAGTCCCGCAGCATGCGGTCGTGGTCAATGTGCAGCGCCACGCTGTGGCCGATCGCGGCCTCCTGCAGGGCGGCGACAACGTCCGTCATCGTGTGCGCCGCTGCGGTTTGAATCGAATAAATCATGCGCAGTTCCTCCGTAGTTTTCCCTATTCTACCACGCCGCCCGAACCAAAGCAAGACAAAGCGAACATTTTTTTGCGCGCAAATGCGGCATTTTCCTTGCGGATACATGAAATATAGAGGAAGGACGGAACGCGTCTGCGCTGTCAACCGGAGAGGACGGGGAGCGGCACGGGCGGCGCGCGCAGCGTTTGACAAAACGCGGGTTGACAGCGCGGGAGAAATTTGATAGAATGTGTTTCACACAAGTATGAAAAGTATGAAACAGGAGGGCGAGCGAATGGCGGGCGGAGGCAAGCATCTGCTGGGGCGGCAGCGCGGCCGGCATATTTTCGGTACGGCGCGCGTCGGCGAGCGCGGACAGATCGTCATCCCGAAGGAGGCGCGCGAGGTGTTCGGAATTGCGCCGGGAGACACGTTGCTGGTTCTTGGAGATGAGGAAAACGGCATTTTGATCACGAAGCCGGATGTGCTGAATGACGTTGCACGAAAAATATTTGAAACGATGGACAAAGGAGACGGAAAATGAAGGAAATGTATGCGCAGCTGGGCGTCTCGCCGGCGGTCTACGACCACGGCGAGCGCGTTCTGGAGGGGCTGCGGGAGCGCTTTACGGCAGTTGACGCCGTGGCGGAATATAATCAGGCGAAGGTTCTGCACGCCATGCAGAAAAACCGTGTTGGCGCGCAGTGCTTTGCTGCAACGACCGGTTACGGATATGATGACGTTGGACGCGATAATCTGGAGCGCGTCTATGCGGATACCTTCCATACCGAGGCGGCGCTTGTCCGTCCGCAGATCACCTGCGGCACGCACGCGCTGACCGTCGCGCTGGCGGCCAATCTGCTGCCCGGTGACGAGCTGCTGTCGCCGGTCGGTGCACCGTATGACACGTTGGAGGAAGTGATCGGCATTCGGCCTTCGCCCTGCTCGCTGAAGGAGTACGGCGTGCGCTACCGGCAGGCCGAGCTGACGGCGGAGGGCGGCTTTGACTATGATGCCATCCGCGCGGCGGTCAACGAGCGGACGAAGCTGGCGACCATTCAGCGCAGCAAGGGCTATGCGACGCGGCCGACGTTTTCCGTGCGGCAGATCGGCGAGCTGATCGCATTTCTAAAATCAATAAAACCGGACATTATCTGCATGGTAGATAATTGCTACGGGGAATTTGTCGAGACGATCGAGCCGAGCGATGTCGGCGCGGATATGATCGTCGGCAGCCTGATCAAAAATCCGGGCGGCGGCCTCGCGCCCATTGGCGGCTACATCTGCGGACGGCGCGACCTCGTCGAGCGCTGCGCCTACCGCCTCTCCGCGCCCGGCCTCGGACAGGAGGTCGGCGCGAACCTCGGTCTGCTTCCTGCAATGTATCAGGGCTTTTTCCTCGCACCGACGGTCGTTGCCTCGGCGCTCAAGGGTGCGATTTTTGCGGCGAATCTCTATGAGCGGCAGGGCTTCCGGGTCGTGCCGAACTCGACGGAGAGCCGCCATGACATCATACAGGCCGTCGAGCTGGGAAGCCGCGAGGGCATGATCGCCTTCTGCAAGGGCATTCAGTCGGCCGCGCCGGTCGACAGCTATGCCGACCCGATTCCGTGGCCGATGCCCGGTTACGAGGATGAGGTCATCATGGCCGCGGGCGCGTTTGTGCAGGGCAGCTCGATCGAGCTCTCCGCCGACGGCCCGATCCGTCCGCCCTATGCCGTGTATTTCCAGGGCGGACTGACATGGTATCATGCGAAGCTTGGCATTTTACTGTCGCTGCAAAAAATGATCGATGCAGGACTGACGACGCTGCCGGAGGAGGAGAAAGAATGAACTGGTTTTGGTTTGCACTGATTACGTTACTGTTCTGGAGCGGCTCCGATTTGTTCTCAAAAATCGGCTGCTGCGGCGAAAAGGACAAAACCGCCCACCTGAAGATGGTCGTCGCGGTCGGTACGGTCATGGGACTGCACGCGCTGTACATGATCGTTTTCCACGATGTTGAGATCAATTTACAAATCATCTGGACATATCTTCCGGTCTCGCTGCTGTACATTTTCTCTATGGCGCTGGGCTACATCGGCCTGCGCTACATCGAGCTTTCCATCAGCTCGCCGATCTGCAATTCCTCCGGCGCGCTGGTTGCGGTGCTGTCGATCGCGACGGGCGGGCTGGCTGCGCTGGAGGGCGCTGATCCTGTCCCGGTGCTCGGCGCGGTGGCGCTGGTCTGCGTGGGCGTGGTTGGCCTCGGCATCGTGGAGGCGCGCGAGGACGACGAGCTGCGTGCGCGTCGGCAGGAGCACGCAAACCGCAAGTATGCCAAGAGCTGGCTCGCCATCTGCCTGCCGATCGCTTATTGTCTGCTGGATGCGGCCGGAACCTTTGCCGATTCCATCGTGCTGGAAACGCTGAACGAGAACTCGGCCAATGTGGCGTATGAGCTGACGTTTCTGGTGGCCGGCCTCTGCTGCCTCACCTATCTTCTGATCAAGCGCGAAAAATTTAGCTTTAAAATGGAGCTGCCGAAGTACGTCGGCGCGGCCTGCGAGACGGTCGGCCAGCTGTTTTACATCTATGCCCTCGCGGATAAGGCGCACGTGATGCTCTCCGCGCCGATCATTTCGGCGTATTGCGTGCTTTCCGCCGTCTGGGGCCGCCTTTTCCTCCGGGAAAAGCTGTCGTGGAAGCATTACGCCATGATCGCACTGGTCGTCGTTGGTATCGTGATTTTAGGCGTATATGATATTTAACAGAAGATAAATTTAAATTGTAAAAGAATAAAATCGCACCGCGGCTCTGACGGGCTGCGGTGCGATTCTTTTGCTGTAATGCGCGCTTACCCTGCGGCGGCGGCGAGGAATGACCCAGCTCCCCTTTATAAGGGGAGCCAAGGGCTGGCATATCGATTTTGGTGCAGTCCATAGTTCGACGGATACAAAAACCGCCGCTGTAGGGGTGCTACAGCGGCGGTTGGGGTTCGTTAATTTTGGCTGCGTTGAACAACCGATCGATTTTTGCTTACTTTTCGGCCTTTTCGGACTCGGCGAGCTCCTTCAGCGCGTCCTTGCGGCTGAAGTTGGCGCGGCCCTTCTCGTCGAAGCCCATGAACTTGACCCACGTCATGTCGCCGATGTTGAGGACATCCTCGACCTTTTCGACGCGGCGGTTTTCGAGCTTGGAGATGTGCACCATGCCGTCGTGACCCGGGGCGATCTCGACGAACGCGCCGATGGGCAGGATGCGGACGACCTTGCCGTAGTACAGGGCGCCGACCTCGGGGACGAAGCAGATGTCGTCGATCATCTTCTTGGCGGCGTAGCCCGCGGCGGGATCGACCGCAGCGATGAAGACGTTGCCGTCGTCGTCGATGTCGACCTTAGCGCCGGTGTCGGCGCAGATCTTCTGGATGGTCTTGCCGCCGGAGCCGATGACCTCGCGGATCTTCTCAACGGGGATCTTCATAGAGATCATCTTCGGTGCGTAGTCGGAAACGTCAGGGCGCGGCTCGGAGATGCAGGGGAGCATGACCTCATTGAGGATCTCCAGACGCGCCTTGCGGCAGCGCTCAAGCGCGTCGGCGATGATTTCCATCGTCAGACCCTTGTTCTTCAGATCCATCTGGATGGCGGTGATGCCCTCGGTCGTACCGGCGACCTTGAAGTCCATCTCGCCGTGGAAGTCCTCGACACCCTGAATGTCGGTGAAGGTGCGCCATTCGCCGGTCTCCTGGTCGGAGATCAGGCCGCAGGAGATGCCCGCGACGGGGCGCTTGATGGGCACACCGGCGTCCATCAGCGCGAGCGTGGAGCCGCAGATGGAGCCTTGCGAGGTCGAGCCGTTGGAGGACAGGACCTCAGAGACGACGCGGATGGCGTAGGGGAACTCCTCGACGGACGGGATGACGGGCAGCAGCGCCTTTTCGGCCAGCGAGCCGTGGCCGATCTCGCGGCGGGAGGTGGAGCGGGCGGCACGGGCCTCGCCGGTGGAGAAGGACGGGAAGTTGTAGTGGTGGATATAGCGCTTGGTATCTTCCTGATAGATGGTGTCAAGCTTCTGCGCGGCGGAGAGCGTGTTCAGCGTGCAGATGGACAGCACCTGCGTCTGGCCTCTGGCGAACAGACCGGAGCCGTGCACACGGGGCAGAACGCCGACCTCGGCGTCGAGCGGGCGAATTTCGTCCATGCCGCGGCCGTCGACACGCTTGCCGGCGAGGAGCCACTTCTTGACGACCTTCTTCTGCATCTTGTACAGGCAGACGTCGATGTTGATGTCGAAATCCTCATACTTTTCGGCAAACTTCTCGGCAAAGTCACGGCGGGCGGCGGTCAGGCGCTCCTCGCGGACGTTCTTGTCGTCGGTGTCGAGGGCGTATTCGATCTGATCCATGCCGTAGGCGCACAGGTCGTCGAGCAGGTCGTGGTTAACGGCGGCCTTTTCGAAGGTGAACTTCGGCTTGCCGATCGTCGCGACGATCTCGTTGATGAACTTGACGACCTCCATGTTCGTCTCGTGGGCGATGCGGATGGCCTCATAGACGATGGCTTCGGGGGCTTCCTTGGCCTCGGTTTCGATCATGACGACCTTTTCGAAGGTGGAGGAGATGCACACGAAGCAGTCCGACGCGTTGCGCTGGTCGGTGGAGGGGTTGATGATATACTCGCCGTTGAGGTGGCAGACGTTGGTCGTGGCGACCGGGCCGTTCCACGGCACATCGGACGAAGCGATGGCGATGGAAGCGCCGAGGGAGGCGACGATCTCGACGGGGTTGTCGTAGTCGTTGGCAAGGACGGTGCAGGTCACGACGACGTCGTTTCTCAGCTCGTCGTCGAACAGCGGGCGCATCGGGCGGTCGATGATACGGCTGTTGAGGATGCCGCGCTCGGAGGGCTTGCCCTCGCGGCGGTTGAAGCTGCCGGGAATGCGGCCGACGGAGTACATTCTCTCCTCAAACTCGATGGTCAGGGGGAAGTAGTCGATGCCGGGCTTGGGGTCGGGCGAGCAGGTGACGGTGACGAGGACGGTGGTGTCGCCGTAGCGGCAGATGCACTCGGCGTCGGCCAGCTCTGCTACCTTACCGGTCTCGACCGTGAAGGGACGGCCGCCGATGACGGTCTCAAAAACGTGGTGGTTGGGGTACTGCTTTCTGGTAACCATGGGGAACCTCCTTATAAAATATGGTGTTTCGCGGGAGGTTTAGCACTTGAAGCTGCGGCTTTGGGCGCGGAGCCGTACCTTCAACTGCTAAACTGCACTCCCGCGTGCGGGGATGGGGGTACGCGAAAAGAGGGTGACCGGGATTTGGTCACCCTCTATCTTACATTACTTACGGATGCCCAGACGCGCAATGATAGAACGGTAGCGGTTGATGTCCTTCTTGGCCAGATAGTCCAGCAGGCTGCGGCGCTTACCGACCATCATGAGCAGGCCGCGGCGGGAGTGGTTGTCGTGCTTGTGCTCGCGCAGGTGCTCGGTCAGCTCGTTGATGCGGGCGGTGAGGATGGCGATCTGAACCTCGGGGGAGCCGGTGTCGCCCTCATGGGTCGCATACTCGGCGATAATCGCGGTTTTCTTGTCCTTCTGAATCATGGTTGTTTCCACCTTTCTGAAATGATTCTCCGTCGGCTAAGTCGGGGCGGCGGAAATGCACCGAGGATC
>CAKTZP010000045.1 GCA_934636045.1 uncultured Oscillospiraceae bacterium | reverse complement strand
GCATCTATTAAAATATTGCGCAACTGTGTCGTCGCGCGGGAAACCGGTTCTCTCCTTGTGCTGTTCGGAATTTCTCCGAACAGGGCGTTACGCGCTCCGCGCTCCTTGACGGATTGCGGGGAAAATCCCGGAAATCGGTCAAAGGAGCGCGGAAAACGGGCAGCGCCGCAGGAAAAAATACAGAATTTTCATGATAGTTCGGCCCGGCTTGCATCGAACACGCGAACGCGTCCGCACAAGGACAGGAAAACTTATAAAATAATGCCAAAATCTGTAAAAATATTCTTTTCAATTTTCGGAGCGGCAGCGAGGTAAAATATCAGTTTATTACGCTTCCGGAAGCTTGCGCAGAAGCAGGCGCCCGTCGCCGGCATGCCCGAGGAAGCGGTCGCCGTCTACGATGATGCGCCCGCGGGAGATCGTCTTTTCCAATGCCGCGCCGACACGGAAGCCCTCAAACGGGGTGTAGTCCGTCTGCTCGTGGAGCGCCGCGGCCGTCAGCACCGTCTCGCGGGAGGGATCGAGGATCACCAGATCGGCATCGCTGCCGACGCGGATGACACCCTTTTGCGGGTACAGGCCGTAGAGCTTGGCCGGCAGGAGCGAGGCCATTTCCGCAAGCCGCCCGACCGTGATCCTTCCGGTGTCAACGCCCAGACCGTAGGTCGCAAGCAGACGCGTTTCGATTCCGGGCAGACCGCCCGGAACACCGTAGAAGGTATCGGACATATGCTTCTGGCGGAGGAAGAAGCCGCAGTCATCCGTGGCGAGCGTAATTTTCATGCCGCCGCAGATCGCCTTCCAAATCGCCTCGCGATCCTCTGCGCCGCGGATCGGCGGATGCAGGATAAAGTCGCGGCCGTTTTCCTGCGCGTAGACCTCGCGGGTGAAGGCGAGATACTGCGGGCAGGTTTCCGCGTAAATCGGCAACCCCTGCGCCTGCGCCTCGGCGATCGCTTCGGCAGCCTCCATGCTGGAGATATGGCGGATGAGCAGCTTGCAGCCGGTTTCCCTTGCGATGCGGATGCAGCGCGAAACTGCCTCCGCCTCCGCTTCGTCGGGCTTATACTCCGGGAAATAGCGGAAATCGGTTTTTCCCTCGCGCAGCAGGCGCTGCATCGCCGCGTCGATCATCTCGTCGTTTTCGGCGTGGACGGTTACCAGACCGCCGCAGCGCGCGATTTCCGAAAAGACGCGGTACAGGCCGTCCGTGTCCACATATAGCCCGCCGCCCCGGTAGGTCGTGTGAAGCTTAAAGGAGGAATAGCCCTCCCTGCAGAGCGACGGGAGCTCGGCGATGGTCTGCGCAGAGGTGTCGGTCAGCGTGATGTGAAAGCCGTAATCCACGCAGCAGCGTCCCTCCGCCTCCGCCAGACGGTCGCGGAGGCTTTGGCGCAGAGAGGCTGCGCCGATCTGCTGCGCAAAATCGATCAGCGTCGTGACGCCGCCGAACGCACCGGCGTATGTCCCGTCATAGAAGGTATTCATCGTTTTTGTTCCGGCAAACGGCATGCTCATATGCGCGTGGGTTTCGATCACGCCGGGCAGGAGGAGCTTGCCGCGCCCGTCAAGCTCCTGCGCGGACGCAAGCTCCAGATGCGCGCCGATCGCGGCGACCTTGCCGTCTGCAATGGCGACGTCATTGACGCCGAGATCCTCCGGCGCGAACACATGGATGCCTCGGATGAGGAGATCAGCCTGTTTCATCTCGATACCGTCCTTTCTGCACCGTCGGTGCCGCGTGTCAGAGATAGTCGTGCTGGCGAAGCACCTCGTGCTCCGGACGACCCGGCTTGAAGCGCACCTCGCCGGGCGTGATCACGCCGTTGACGGGGCAGACGTTCAGGCACAGGTGGCAGCCGACACAGCGCTCCTTGTTCAGATGCGGGCGTCTTGCCTGCTCGTCCCAGGCGATGGCCTGATGGCCGCCGTCGAAGCACGAGATATAGCAGCGGCCGCAGCCGATGCACCGCGCCTCGTCAAAGTGCGGATAGAGATAGTAGTCGCGGTCAAGCGCGTCGGGCGAAACGATGTTGCGATGCGCAAGGCCGACGAAATCCTCCAGACGGTCGTAGCCGTGCTCGTCCATAAAGTGCATCAGCCCGTTTGCCATATCCTCAACGATACGGTAGCCGTACTGCATGATCGCCGTCGTGACCTGCAGATTGCGGCAGCCCAAAAGCAGGAACTCCAGACAGTCATACCATGTCTCGATTCCGCCGATGCCGGAAAGCGGCACGCGGGAGATAACGGAATCATTCAGCAACTGCTGGCAAAAGCGCAGGGCGATCGGGCGGATCGCCGCGCCGCTGTAGCCGGAGATCGCGGACTTTCCGTCGACGACCGGCAGCGCCGTCATATGCTCGAGATCAAGGTTCGTGATGCTGCGGATGGTGTTGATGGCGGAGATTGCCGCCGCACCGTTTTCGACCGCCGCCCGTGCGGGGACGGTGATATCGGTGATGTTGGGTGTCATTTTTGCGATAAAGGGCACCTTCGTGGACGAGGTGACCGCCTTGGTGAATTTCGCGACCATCTCGGGGTTGCTGCCGACATCGCAGCCGCAGCCCTCCACCGTCATCTGCGGGCAGGAGAGATTGCCCTCGATCAGGTCAACGCCCGCCTGCTCGCACATCCTTGCCAGCCGGCTCCACTCGCTTTCGTTTGAGCCCATGATCGAGGCGACGACTACGCGGTCCGGATACGCCTTTTTGAGCTTATAAAGCTGCTCAAAATTATATTCGGTCGGCTTTTCCGAGATCTGATCCAGATTTTTCAGGCCGATCCAAGGCTGGCCCTCTCTGGTCGCCGTCGCAAAGCGCGGCGAGCACTCGTCGGAAACGACGATGCCGATCGTTTTGCTGACGGCGCCGCCCCAGCCAAGCGCAAAGCTCTTGGCGATCATGTCATAGTCGCCGCCGACCGGCGAGGAGGAGAGGAAAAACGGATTTTCGCAGCGCACCCCTGCAAATTCAATGGAAAGATCCTTCTTGATTGCCATTTTACTCACCGATCCTTTCTGTCAGATCTGCAATGATCTGCCGGGCGGCGCGTTTTCCCGCCGCAACAGCCTCCACGACGGTCTTGCCGCCGTTGACAATATCGCCTGCGGCATAAACGCCGGCAAGATTTGTTTTTCCGCACTCCGTGCGAAGAAGTCCCTTGTCGTCCGCTGCAAGCGCGGGCAGCTCCAAGGCGGTATTTGTCTGCCCGACCGCAAACACGACGGTGTCGCAGGCAATGCAGGCCTCGCTTTCTCCGTCGCGGCCGCGGAAACGGATGCGCTCCACCCGTCCGTCGCCCTCGACTGCGGCAGGCGCCATATCGGTTGTAATCCCGACGCCGAGACTTGTGACGTAGGCGATCTCCGCCGCATCCGCCGGAGCCTCGTTCAGCGAGCGGCGATACCAGATCGCCGTTTTTTCCGCGCCCAGCAGCTGCGCCGTCGAGGCGCAGTCCATCGCGACGTCCCCGCCGCCGATCACGACCACGCGCCGTCCCGGATAGAAGCTTCCGCCGGAGGAACGCGCCCGTGCCAAGAAATCCACGCCGCCGTACACGCCGGGCAGGTCGACTCCCGGAAGCTGCGGCAGCTTTGCGCGCGAAAGACCGATGCCGACAAAAATGGCGTCATAGTCCTTTTGCAGCTGCGCAAAGGAAATATCGCGGCCGACAGCCGTGCCGCACACAAAGGTGACGCCGAGCGCGGCGACCTTTGAAATATCATAGTCCACGACCTCCTGCGGCAGCCGCGCCGGCGTAATGCCGTAGCTCAGCCAGCCGCCGGCCTTTTCGCGGGCCTCGTAGACCGTAACATCGCAGCCGCTGCGCGCAAGCTCCGCGGCGGCCGACAGGCCGGCAGGCCCTGCGCCGATGCAGGCGACCTTTTTGCCGTTGTCGGGGCCGCGCCGAAGGGTCTGCATGCCATAGAGCTTTTCCTGTTCCATTGCAAAGCGCTGCAGCCGTCCGATTTCGATCGGGCGGTCAATCCCGCAGCGGGAGCATGCCTGCTCGCAGAGGCGGTCATACGGGCAGACCTCTGCGCAGACGCTGCCGAGCACATTGTTCTCGCGGATGGTCTCCGCAGCACCCTTCACATTGCGCAAGCGGATGGAGCGAATGAATTTGGCAGGGTCGGTTCCGGCGGGGCAGCCCTTGCTGCACGGGGCATCATAGCACAGGAGGCAGCGTGCCGCCTCCTCCATCGCGGTGCGCGGGGTAAAGCCGTCTTGCTTGCGGCGCAAATAATCCTTGCAGTTACTCAATGCGGATACTCCTTTCATTTTTCAGACGGTTCCGGAAAAACGAACCAGTCGGTCAATGCTCGACATGGTGCAGCCGGGGTAGGAATCGGCAATGCGCATCAGGAAATTGAGCTTATCGATCCGCTCGCCGGAGCGCGGGCAACCGTTTTTGATAAACGGCACCTGCAGGCCGACGGCCAAATCCATGACCACGTCGCCGATCACGCCGCCGCTGCGGCCGGACGGGATCGCGAGCAGACCGTTCTCCTGCGCCAGCGCATAGGCCTGCAGCGCCTCGGTAATGGTGCCGACCTGGTTGGGCTTTAGGATAAAGCCGTCGATGGCGTCCATCCCGATGGCGCGTGCGAGCCGTGCCTTGTTCGTCGCGGTAAAGTCATCGGCGATGAGAAGCGTGCGGGAGAGGCTGGCGTGTGCCTTTTGGAAGCCCTCCCAGTCGTTCTCGTCCAGCAGATCCTCGATAAACACGAACGGATAGCGCTCGGTCAGCTCCTTGGCCTTTCCGATCAGCTCCTCGGCGGACAGCTCGCGCCCGTTGTAGTAATACAGGTGCGTGTCCCTATTATACATCTCGCTCGAGGCGCAGTCAAAGGCAAAAGCACATTTTTCGGTATAGCCGCAGCGGTCGATCGCCTCCTGCATGAGCTTCAGGCATTCCTCCGGATCCTCCGACGGGGCGCACCAGCCATAGGAGCCGCCGACGCGAGGCTCCTGCCGCGTATACGTCCGGATGACCGGGCCGAGCGTCTGGAAGACCTTGACGGCGATCTCCACCGCCTCAAAAATACTGTCTGCGCGGTAGGGCATGATGATAAACTCGTTGAAGGCCTGCCGAATTCCGGCGTTATTGCCGCCGTTGATCACGTTAAACGATGGAATCGGCACGTGCGGGATACGATCTCCGGCGATGTAGGCAAACAGCGGAACGCCGTTGGAGGCGGCTGCCGCACGGTAGCAGGCGATGGAGGTGCTGTAGATCGCGTTGCCGCCGAGGCGGTGCTTGTCCTCGGTGCCGTCCAGCGCGATCATCACCGCGTCCAGACCGGCCTGATCCTCGACGTCCCGGCCGATCAGGGCAGGCGCAAGGATCTCGTTGACGTTTTCTACCGCCCGGTGCACGCTCAGGCCGTTATACTCCCGCGGGTCGCCGTCGCGCAGCACAAAGGATTCATACATGCCGACAGAGCTGCCGGTCGGCGCGCTGCCGCAGCCGACCGCGCCGCGCTCCGTTACGACCTCCACCTCGACCAGCGGGCGGCATTTGCAGTCGATGAGCTGCCTTGCATGGACAGCCTTGATGTTATCTCCCATTGTCGTCTCCTTTCGCTCGCGCCTCCGGCGCCGGAACATAGAGGATGTTGAAATCGCAGAGGTTGGTGCCGGTATTGCCGGTATAGACCGTGTCGCCCAGCGCATCGAGCGCCTCAAAGCAGGCATGCCCGCGCAATGCGTCATGCAGACGGATCTGCTTGGCCTCCGCAGCGGAAAGCGTCCGCGAGTCCGTGATGCCGCCGGCAACGACCGTCGTGCCGTCCGTCCCCTCGGAATCGATGGAAAGCATGCAGCAGCCGGGAATCTTCGCCGCAGCGAGCGCAAAGCCGGCCGTCAGCTCCTGCCCGGGGCCGCCGTGCCCGCTGATTGCGTCGTTGTCCAAGATCTTGGTTGTGGTCTCGCCCGAGGCAAGAATGACGCACGGTGCACGGAACGGGTTGCCGTATTGCTGGATCTCCCGCGCGATCGATGCAAAAAATGTGCCGGCATCGCGGCTCTCGCCCTCCAGGAAGGAGGTCAAAATGTAAGCGCGCAGCCCCATTTGCTCGGCGATTTCCTTTGCATAACGGCAGGAGTCGGGCAGCGTGTTGAGCAGGAAATAGGTGTTCTGCGGAAAGCGCTTCGGCGTCTCTCCCTCCGGGCCGACGTTTTGCAGATAGTCCACAACGCTCTTCGGCAGACGATCGGCAACATCGTAATCACGAATGACCCTGCGCGCATCGTCCAGCGTCGTCTGATCCGGCCCCATCGGCGTGCCCTTGTAGTTCAGATAGGGCTTGGAAATGTCGTCCGTCGCCGGCGTGCCGACGCCGTCGCTGATGCCGAAGCCGATCAGCTCGGCGCCGCGCGCGGCAATTCTATTGGCGAGCATGCCGCCGTTCATCTGCGAGATATGGCGGCGAATGGCGTTGATCTCATAGATTGATGCGCCGGATTTCAGCAAAACGTCGGTCGTTTTGATCTCGTCCTGCAGCGAAATGCCGTCGATCGGGCAGCTCATCAGCGCCGAGCTGCCGCCGCTGATTACAACAAGGAACAGATCGTCCGGCGTGGCACTGTCGACCAGCTTCAGAATCTCCTTGCAGGCAAGAAGACCCGTCTCATTCGGCAGGGGATGCCCGCCGACATAAACCTCGGTGTGCGCAAAGCGGTCGGTCGGCTCGGCAATCTTCACAATCGCGATGCCGCGCGTCAGATGGTCGCCGAGGAGCTCATCGATCGCCATGGCCATATGGTTGCAGGCCTTTCCCGCGCCGAGCAGATAGACATGGCGCTTTTTTGACAGATCCCAGCGACGCTCGCCGATGCACAGCACGTCGCCCTCCATATGGACAATGCTGCGAAGCCGCTGCCTCGCATCAAGGCGGCGCAGCGTCTGCTCCGTGATGTCCAAAACGATCTTACGGCTCTGACGGTCGCCATGCGAGAGCAGCGCATCGTAATTTTTGATCTTATTTTCCATGATTTCCCATTCCCTCCGAGGCTCGGCGCAGTGCGCCGCAGCATATCATAGATAGTTTTCACTTATACCGCTACGATAGCATTCGGGCAAGAGCACGGTCAATATTTTTGTATCATTCAGGAAACATGGTCATGTTTTTGAACAATATTTTAATAGTTTTTCGCCGCCTCCGGCACGGCATCCTTTGCGGCGCCCTCCTTGTCGGCGCGCTGCCGGCGGAACTCCTTCGGCGTGCAGCCAAGCTCGGCCTTAAAGCAGACGGTGTAGTAGCTGCTGCTTTCAAAGCCGACCGAGCGGGCGATCTCGGAGATGCTCAGCGTCGAGCAGGAAAGCATCTTGATGCTCTGGCTGATCCGCGTTTTGCAGAGATAGGCGATCGGCGTCGTGCCGGTCACGCGCTTGAACACGCGGCAGCACTCGCCGCGGCTGACATGGCAGGCCTCGGCGATGTCGGCAAGGGTGATCTGATCCATATAGTTCTGCTGGATGTATTTTTGCAGCGCTTTGACCCTCTGACTGTCTGTAAAAGTATTTTTCGCGTGCTTTTCGACATATTCGCGGTTGTTGACCACGATGAGCTGCCAGATATAGCTGACCAGATTGCGCATTTCGATCTCATAGCCGTAGCTTTGCTGCTGGTTGACCTCGGCAAGACGCCGCAGTGTGCGGCAGATTTCCACCTGCCACGGCACCTCCCTGAGCGCAAAGGCCTGCAGCGCGGGATTCGACAGCACGGGGTCCACGTAGGCCTTGCGGATGATGCTGTTGAGCGAGCCATGCAGGAAATCCGGGCGGAAATTGACGCAAATATAGACATTGTTGCCGCTGCTGCCCGGGATCGGGGCATGGAGAATGCCGCTGTTGATAAAAAAGCCTTCCCCCTCGCGCACCAGCGTCTCGCCCAGCGGCGTGCGGAAGATGGCGGCACCCTGCGTGACCAGACAAATCTGAACCTCATAGTGCCAATGCTCGATCGTGGCGCACTGCTGGTCGTTGACCAGCTGCTCATCCATGGAAATCGGGAAATCGTCCGTGCCGTGCTCAGTCAGCTCCTGCAAGCTTTCGTCAATGATGATCGGTCTGTATTTCACTGTCCTGCCTCCTCAAAATCTCCGGCAATTTTGTCATGTCTGCGGCGCACAGGGTTGGGCTAATATTTTGATAAACTCCGGCAAGATTTATATTGTAATCCAGTATAGCGCCAGTTATGATTGTTGTAAAGTGTTTTTTACACGGATATTATGGAAGACAAAAGAGGTTTGATTGGTATGGACACACGAATTGAGTTCTTATATCTCTCTGAGCAGGACACCATCAACGCAGGCGTCAACGATGCGCAGCAGAGCGTTGCGGTCTGCCGCGAGGTCTTCAAGCTGCTTGCAGCGGGCGATTATCTCATGGGCGGCAGCTCCCACAACAGCCACGGCATGGGGCTGATCTTCCCGAAGGAGAGCCCCTTCCCCAATATGCCGCTGGCAGGCCCCGACCGGCGTTTTTTTGCAATGCCGGCGTATTTGGGCGGAAAATTTGACATTTGCGGAAATAAGTGGTATGGTTCTAATGCCGCAAACACGGCGAAGGGTCTGCCGCGTTCCATCCTGACGATGATCCTCAACGACAAGGACACCGGCGCACCTCTTTGCATGATGTCTGCAAATCTTCTCAGCGCAGCGCGTACCGGCGGCGTTCCCGGCGTTGCGGCAAGCGAGCTGGCACGGAAGGACTCCAAGACCGCCGCTGTCATCGGCTGCGGCCCGATCAATCGCTCCTGCATCCGCCACATCCTGTCGCAGATGCCGAACATCGAGCGGGTGCTCTGCTTTGATCTGTTCCTTGAAAAGGCGGAGGCGACGGCGCAGTGGCTTACTCAGACATTTTCTGTTGCCGCCGAGGCGACGGACAGGCTGGAGCTTGCCATCCGCGCGGCCGATGTCGTCAGCGTCGCGGCATCCCGGCTGAAGCCGCTTTTCATCGACAGCTCATGGCTCCGCAAGGGCGCCACCGTCCTGCTGACCGGCCCTGCCTCCGGCGATGAGGCCTTCTGGACGGGCAGCAGGATCGTTCTGGATCACATCGGCCTGCACCACACCTATGTTTCCGAGGCAATCGAGTCGGGCAACAAGCAGGCCTACTACGACAGCGTGATCGGCGGCCCGATCTACCGCCTGATTGATAGCGGAAAGCTCCCGCCGCTGGATGATTTTACCTCGATCGGACAGATTTTGAACGGCGAAAAGACCGGCAGAACCAACGAGGATGACATTTACATCTTTGTCGCCTGCGGCATGGGCGTGTTCGATGTCGGCCTCGGCTATCAGGTCTATCAAAATGCAAAGGAGCGCGGCATCGGACAGAAGCTGCTGCTTTGGGACAAGCCCGCGCTATAATTACGGTTTCCAAACGGGAGGTTTACTATATGGAAAAAATGCTCGAAAGAGCCCGCCGCCTCCAGGCGCAGATGCATGACGGCTTGATTTCTCTGGCGCAGCGCGCAATTCAGTGCCCGTCGCTGACCGGGCAGGAGGAGGCCGTGTCGGAGATCTTCCTGCAGGAGATGCAGAGGCTGCAATACGACGAAGTATTTCGTGACGATTGGGGCAACATCGTCGGCATCGTTCACGGCACCAAGCCCGGCCCCACCATCATGTATAACGGCCACATGGATCACGTCGATATCGGAAATCCCGCCGAATGGGGCGGCTATGACCCCTACGGCGGCGCGGTGGATGAGGATGAAATGCAGGCCGAGTTCGGCGACGCACTGGAAAAGACTCCCGTAATACACGGCCGTGCCGCCGCAGACACAAAGTGCGGCATTGCCTGCCAGATCTACAGCGGCGGGATTCTGGCCGCACTCAAGCGTGAGGGCTACGAATTTGCCGGCAGCTATATGGTCAGCGCCGTCGTTATGGAGGAGCCTGCCGAGCAGATCGGCATGATCGGCCTGGTGGAGCAGACGCTGCCCGCGCGTGGGATTTCGCTCTCCGGCGTCGTGTCCTGCGAGGCGACGGGACTGAAGCTCTATCTCGGCCACCGCGGCCGTGTGGAGCTTTTGGTCGAGGTTGCCGGCGTTACCTCCCACGGCAGCGCGCCGTGGCTCGGCGTCAACGCCGTCGTCAAGGCGACCCGCCTGATCGAGGCCGTCGAGGCCTACTATGCCGAGCACTTCCGGCAGGATCCCTGCCTTGGCCGCTCCAGCATCGCGCTGACGGTGATCCGCTGTGAGCCGGGTGCCATGTGCATCGTTCCGGATCGCTGCCTGATCACCTACGACCGCCGCCTCGTCCCCGGCGAAACGCCGGAGCAGGCCGTTGCGGAGCTGCAGCAGATCATCGACCGGCTGCACGCGGAGGATCCCGAATTCCGCGCCGAGGTAAAGATCGCCGCGGTTCCGCGCACGACCTATACCGGAAAGACCGTTACAATTCCCAACATCAAGGAGGGCTGGCGTATTGCCGAGGAGCATCCCTTTGTGCGCGCGGCCGCGGAGGGTCTGCGCGCTGCCGGCGAGCCGGTGCGCTACGGCTATTGGGACTTCGGCACGGATCTTGCCATGATCTGCGGACGGCATAAAATTGCCGCCGTCGGCTACTCTCCGATGCAGGAATACTACTGCCACCGCCCGGTCGACAAGTGCCGCATCGATTTTATGGATCGCGCGGTCATCGGCAATCTTTCCATCTTCCACGAGCTGACCAAGCTGGCGCCCAACGCATTTTCGCTTGAGGCGGAATCATAAAATTACAACACGGAGGAGGACCTGCCCATGCTTTCGGATTTTGATCTGAATTCCCTGTCCCGTCTGCGCCAAACCGTTACGCGCGTGTTTACCGCTGAAAATCCCGAGGGAAAGCCCGGCTGCGGCGGCAGCGCCGACGAGGGCGACTCCAAGCCCCGCGGCGAGCATCTCGGCGTCGGCTGGAAATATGCCCCCTGTGTGCGCATCCTTCCCGGCCGGCGGCAGACGCTTCTGGACGTCGACGGCCCCGGCACCGTCAAGAGCATGTGGTTTGCCGACGGCGCCTCGCGCCAGATCCTGCTGCGCGTGTATTACGACGGGCAGAGCGCCCCGTCCGTTGTTTGCCCGCTGACAGAATTTTTTGCCTACAGCTGGCGCAAAAATGTTTCGAATTATTATGAAGGGCCGTTTTTCCAGCTTTCCTCTCTTCCGGTCGCGGTAAATCCGAACCGAGGCTACAACTGCTTCTGGCCGATGCCCTTCCGCAAGCACTGCCGGATAGAAATCGAAAACCGCAGTGAGGCAGACTATGCCTGCTTCTACAGAATCAGCTGCGCGATGGGGGACGTCCCTGCCGATGCTGCCTATTTCCACGCGCAATTCCGCCGGCAGAGAAGCGTGCCCGCAGGGCAGAACTATGTCATTGTCGACGGTGTGCAGGGCAAGGGACACTATGTCGGCACGGCAATGTTTGCAGAGCTGTCGGAGCAGCCCTACTGGTGGGGCGAGGGCGAGGTCAAGATCTGGGTGGACGAAAACGGTGCCTTCCCGACCATCTGCGGAACCGGCACGGAGGATTACTTCGGCGGCGCCTTTGACTGGACGATCGAGGGACGGCAGCAGACCTACTCCACTGCCTTTATGGGAATGCATCAGTACATCGACGACGGCGTACACCGCCGCTATTCCATGTACCGCTGGCATGTCCCCGATCCGATTTGCTTTAACGCCTCAATCCGGGTGGAGATTCAGGATTTGGGATGGGAAATCGAATGGCAGCGTTATTTGCAGCGCAGCGACGACTTTTCCAGCGTTGCTTACTGGTATCAGACGCTTCCGACGGCACCCTTCCCCGACGTACCCGAGAACGAAGCCTGGTGCTTTGAATAGACGCCCGAGCGCCTGCGGCTGCGCAATCGCAGCGGCAGGCTTACGGCCTTGTAATGAAAGGAGCAGCATATGAATTCCAAGTGGGAAAAGGATTATGAACACTTTTGCGAAAGCGTCAGACGGCAGGTTCCCGTTCTGGTCGACAGCATGGATGCAGAAGCACTCGCGCAGGCGGCCACGCTGATTTCCGACGCCAAGCGCGGCGGCCACCGCCTGCATGTTACGGGCATTGGAAAGCCTGCGCACCTTGCCGGCTATTTCGCCTCTCTGTTTTCCTCCACCGGCACGCCGGCATACTTTCTGCACGGCACCGAGGCGGTGCACGGCTCCTGCGGCCAGCTGGTGGCGGGCGACATTGTGATTTTCATCTCCAACAGCGGCGAAACCGCAGAAATGCGCGCAACGTTAACCGCAGTAAAGGCCAACGGCTGCCGCGTTATCGGCGTTTCCGGCAACCCGAACTCGTGGCTTGCGAAGCAAAGTGAGATTCACCTGTGCGCACCGCTGGAGGAGGAGGGCGGCCCTCTGAACCGTGCGCCGAGAATGTCGATTCTGTCGGAGCTTCTCGTTCTGCAGGCGCTCAGCGTATTGCTGCAGTCGGACGCAGACGTCACGCCGCAGCAATATGTTCGCTGGCACCCGGGCGGTGCCCTCGGAAAGCTTCGCGCGGGAGAATGACCGCGCAAGCGGAGCATCACAAAAAACGCAAGGGTCAGGCGCACCGCCTGACCCTTGCGTTTATGATAGAACCTTATTTTTCCGCCTTCGGCTCTCTGACGGCCTCGATCAGGCCGGTGGCAAGCCCCGCGAGCCCCTGCATCTCAGAGGGAATGATGATCTTCGTGGCCTTGCCGTCGGCGACTTTCTGCATGGCTTCGAGCGCCTTGAGCTTGATGACCTGATCGTTCGGGCAGGCGTCGTTCAGCAGGCGCATGGCCTCGGCCGTCGCCTTCTGCACGGCAAGAATGGCCTGCGCCTGACCCTCGGCGCGGAGGATGGCGGCCTGCTTTTCCGCATCGGCGCGGAGGATGGCGGATTCCTTTTCACCCTCGGCCACAAGGATCTGCGAATGCTTCGTGCCCTCGGCCTGCAGGATGGCCTGACGGCGGTCGCGCTCGGCCTTCATCTGCTTTTCCATCGAGTTCTGGATGTCCTGCGGCGGCAGGATGTTCTTGAGCTCCACGCGCGTGACCTTGATGCCCCACGGGTCGGTCGCCTCGTCGAGGATGGCGCGCATTTTGGTATTGATGACGTCGCGGCTGGTCAGCGTTTGGTCAAGCTCAAGATCGCCGATGATGTTGCGCAGGGTCGTGGCCGTCAGGGTCTCCATGGCGACCATCGGCTGCTCTACGCCGTAGGTGTAGAGCTTCGGGTCAGTGATGGAGAAATAGACGACGGTGTCGATTTGCATCGTAACATTATCCTTTGTGATGACCGGCTGGGGCGGATAGTCGAGCACCTGCTCCTTCAGGCTGACGCGCTTGGCGATGCGCTCGATGAACGGCACCTTAAAGTGAATGCCGACGCTCCACACGCTGTGGAATGCGCCCAAGCGCTCCACGACGTAGGCGCGCGACTGCTGCACAATGCAGATGTTCTTGATGATGATCAGCAGAATGAGCAGAGCCAGAACGCCGACAATGATGATGGTTTCCATTTAAAACTCCTCCTTTTCTTGGGTGCGCTCCACGATCAGCTTGCTGCTTTCCACGCGGAGCACGCGGACGGGCGTGTCGAGCGGGATCGCGCTGCCGTCTACGCTGCGGGCCGACCATTCCACGCCGGACAGGCGCACCGCGCCATGCGCGCGGACATTGTCGATGGCCTCGGTCACGAGTGCGATCTGACCGACGCAGCGCTCGGCGTTGGTCGGCGTGATGCCGCGGTTAAAGCGGCTGCGCGCGAGCGGCCGCAGTGCCGCCAGCAGCACCGCCGATATGGCAACGAACAGCGCAAACTGCAGCCAGAGCGGCGCGCCGCACAGCGCGGCGATCAGCCCGGCCAGTGCCCCGCCGATGAACCACAGCGAGACCAAGGCCGCCGTGGCTGCCTCGGCGACCGCAAAAACAACGACCGCACCCAGCCAGATCCATTCCATCGGTGGCATAAGCATCCCTCCTTTTGCCTCTAGTTTGCCACAGAATCGGCCAAATGTCAAGCGGCGGCTTTTGGCAGCGGCGGCGTGCGGGAGACAAAATCTGTCAAAACGGAGGATTTTCCATTGCAATGCGGCGGAACATTCGGTATAATTATAATAATGTATTTTCGTTGAGGTGCTTATGGAGCGATTTGTAATGGCGGTGCCGTGCCTGTTCGGCCTGGAAGGTCTGGTGGGCGACGAGCTGCGCCGC
>CAKTZP010000044.1 GCA_934636045.1 uncultured Oscillospiraceae bacterium | reverse complement strand
CTTATTCCTTTGCGGCGGCCTCGAGCGAAAGCTCCCCGGCCAGCTTGAACAGGGCGTCGGCCAGCACCGTCTCCAGCGGCAGGCCGACCGTTTCGGCAACGTGACGGTAAAACGCTGCGACGATCGGGTCGAGCGTGATCAAAACGGAAATCAAAAAAATCCCCCCTTGACGATTCTCTTCCCCATCCTATGGCAAAGGCTTGACAGACGTGATAAAATGCTTATAATGAGTATCATCCGGGACAAGTGCCCCGCAAACAGAAAGGGTGGAAAACGTGGCAAAAGAAAAAAAGGTTGAACAGATCACGGATATGGAGGTCGATTTCGCCCAGTGGTATACCGACGTATGTACGAAGGCGGAGCTGATCGACTACTCCTCTATCAAGGGTATGTTCATTTACCGTCCCTATGGCTATGCCATTTGGGAAAATATTCAGAAGTACATGGACGCGGAGTTCAAAAAGACCGGCGCGGAAAATGTCTATATGCCGATGCTGATTCCCGAATCTCTGCTGCAAAAGGAAAAGGATCACGTCGAGGGCTTCGCGCCGGAGTGCGCGTGGGTCACGATGGGCGGCAGCGAAAAGCTAGAGGAACGCTACTGCATCCGTCCGACCTCGGAAACGCTGTTCTGCGAGCATTTCCGCAACGTCATCCAGTCGCACCGCGACCTGCCGAAGATGTACAACCAGTGGTGCAGCGTGCTGCGCTGGGAAAAGACCAGCCGCCCGTTCCTGCGCCATCGTGAGTTCCTCTGGCAGGAGGGTCACACCATGCACGCCACCGCGCAGGAGGCCAGAGAGGAGACCGAGCGCATGCTCAACGTCTACGCCGACTTCTGCGAAAACGTGCTTGCCATGCCCGTTACCCGCGGCCAGAAGACCGAAAAGGAAAAATTCAACGGCGCCGAGGCGACCTACACCATCGAGTGCATGATGCACGACCGCAAGGCGCTGCAGGCCGGCACGTCCCACTTCTTCGGCGACGGCTTTGCCAAGGCGTTCGATATCACCTTTACCAATAAGGAAAACCAGCGCATCCACCCGTTCCAGACCTCGTGGGGCGTTTCCACCCGTCTCATCGGCGGCATCATCATGACCCACGGCGACAACAACGGCCTCGTCCTGCCCCCGAAGATCGCGCCCATCCAGATCATTGTCGTCCCCGTGGCGCAGCACAAGGAGGGCGTTGTCGAGGCGGCGAGCGCGCTGTGCGACCGCCTGACTGCCGCAGGCTTCCGCGCCAAGCTCGATACCTCGGACAACAGCCTCGGCTGGAAGTGTGCGCAGTATGAGATGAAGGGCGTTCCGCTGCGCGTTGAGCTCGGCCCGAAGGACATCGAGCAGGGGCAGTGCTGCATGGTGCGCCGCGACAACCGCGAAAAGACCTTCGTCCCCCTGACCGATGCCGAGACCATGGCGGCGGAGCTTTTGCAGCAGGTGCACGACGGCCTGTATGCGCGCGCCAAGAAGAACCTCGACGAGCACACGTATGCGGCGCATTCGCTCGAGGAGGCAAAGCAGCTGCAGGAGGAGAAGGGCGGCTTCATCAAGACCATGTGGTGCGAGGATGAGGCGTGTGAGCTGAAGATGAAGGAGGTCGCCGGCATGTCCAGCCGCTGCATGCCCTTTGTGCAGGAGCAGCTTGACGATGTCTGTCCCATCTGCGGCCGCCCCGCCAAGAAAATGATCTACTGGGGCGTCGCGTACTAATTGAATTTCATCGACATTTTATTCTGTCAAACCTTGACCCGGCTGGAAGCTCCAGCCGGGTCATTTTATGTACAATCCGTAGGGCGGGCTCACCCGAACCCGCCGCCGGCAGCGGCAAAAGCCGTTCGTAGGGCGGGCTCACCCGAACCCGCCGCTGGCACTACCGAATTTGTCATTGCGAGGAGGGCAAAGCCCGACGTGGCAATCCGTAGCCCCTTTCCCAACCTTCTCTGATTGCCACTGCCAAAAGAGAACGGATTGCCACGTCGCTTCGCTCCTCGCAATGACAGGTACGGAGCCCCACTGCGTAGGGCGGGGTGCCCTCACCCCGCCGCTGCTGGCACTTTGATTTTGCTGCAAGGCATGTCGATACGCGCGCTGCGGCGCGGGGTGCGGGCGCTCGATGAGCGCCCCTACGGCGGGGAACGGAAGCTGGCGCAAAATTTATCTTCCTAGTTTTTGCTTCTGCGGGCGGGTGAGGAAGAGGGCGGCGAGGAGGGCGAAGAGGCCGCCGGAGAGTTTGGCGACGATGACGGGGACGAGCATGCTGGGGTCAAAGCCTGCCGTGAAGCCGAGGTGGTCGCCGAAGACGAACGCGGCCGAGACGGCAAAGGCGACGTTGAGCACCTTACCCCGCTCGTCCATGTCCTGCATCATCCCGAACATCGGGATAGAGTTGGCGAGGCTGGCCAGCAGTCCTGCCGCGGCGACCTCGTTCATGCCCAGCAGCCGCCCAAGCCCGCGCAGCGGCTTTTTCAGGAGCTTTGTCAGCACAAATACCAGCGGAAACGCTCCCGCCAGCACGAAGCCGATGCCCGCCACGACCTCCACGCCCTCGGAAAGCGGCGCCATGCCCGGAATGAGGACGACGCCCGTCAGCTCCGTGAAGACCGCCGCCGCGAGGCCGACGGTGATGACCGCCACGACAAAGCGGCCGAACCACAAAAAGCCCTTGACCATGGCGCCTTCAAGCTGCCAAAGCCCCAGCGCGATGAGCAGCGCGAACAGGACGATGGGCACGAGATTGCGCACGAGCATTCCGACCGGGAAGCCCGCCGTCAGCCCGCCGAGAAATGCGCCGAAGGGGATCGTGATGACCCCGGCGAGCACGCCCTTGGCCAGCGCGGGGCGATCCTCTGCGTGAAGGATGCCGAGGGCGACGGGAATGGTGAAGACGATCGTCGCGCCGAGCATCGCGCCGACGATGAGCCCGCCGAACTGCCCGGCCTCGCGCGACTGCGCCAGCTCCATGGCCAGCGGCGCGCCGCCCATGTCGTTGGCCAGCACCGACCCGGCAAACATCGCCGGGTCTGCGCCGAGAAAGCCATAGATCGGCACGAGCACCGGCTTGAGCAGCCGCGCCAGCACCGGCGCGAGCGTCAGAATGCCCAGCATCGACAGCGAAAGCGCGCCGATGGCGACGATCCCCTCCTCAAACTGCTTGCCGAGGCCGAGGCGGCTGCCGAAAATGCGGTCGGCCGCGCCGAGCAGCGCAAAGGCCGCCATGACCCATAAAATGATTTTATCGACGCTCATGCCGCGCCTCCGTTTCATCCAAAATCGCGACGATGGCCGCGTCCACCGGCACGTCCCGCCGCTCCAAGCGCGCCGCGCCGCCGCTGACCAAGATCACGCGCTCGCCCACGCCCGCGCCGACCCGGTCGGCGGCAATCAGCTCGCCGCTCTCCGTTGTCACGCGCAAAAAAATCTGTCCCGCCAGCGCGGGGCATTTTTTCGTTGCCCAGACGGCGCCGACGACCGTTCCGATTTTCATTGCTTTCCCTCCAGAATGTCGCGCGCCAAGGGCGTCAGACGGCCGCAGACGGGTCGGCCGTCGCGCAGCAGCCTGCGCGCCTCCTGCGCCGTGATGAGATGTCCGCCGCCCTCGCGCAGCGACTGCACGCCCCACTGCCGAAGCTGCCGCTCGGCGGCGAGCAGGCGGCTCCAGAGCGCGCGGTTGGCGCTGTGGGCGTAGCGGCGGTAGTCCAGCCCGTTTTCCCAGAGGTAGACGGGCTTGCCCGCCAGCAGTGCCTCCAGACTGGCCTTGTCCGGAAAATGCAGCAGCGCATGCGCGCTCAGCGAGCCGATGATGACTGCGCCGTAATTCTCGCTGACATAGCGCCAGCCGAGGTCGCGCTCCGGCGCGCGGCCAAGCAGCAGCGCCGTCGGGCGCGGGTCTTGTTCGGGCGGCGCGGCCTTGGGCAGACGGTCGTGCAGCTGCCGCTCCACCTCGCGCAGCACCTGCGCGATCAGCTCCTCCTGCATAGCAGCCTCCCCAAATCGCCCTTGCGGAAGCCGCAGGCGTTAGCCTCGTCGAAATCCAGATGCGCAAAGGTGCAAAACTCCGGGCTGACGCGCACGGCGACCTGCTCGAACACCAGCGGCCGGCCGGTCAGCGTGCGCAGGCGCACCGTGTCGCCGTTTTTCAGACCGTAGCGCGCCGCGTCCTCCGGCGTCATGTGCACGTGCCGCTGGGCGACGATGACGCCGCTTTGCAGCGTGACGACGCGGTCGCCGTTTGCGATCACAATGCCGGGCGTGCCGCCGATGTCGCCGCTCAGGCGCACCGGCGCGGCCAGCCCGAGCGCGACGCAGTCGGTCTTCGAGAGCTCGACCTGACAGTCCTTCCGCTCCGGGCCGAGCACGGCCACGCGGTCAAAGCGCCCCTTCGGCGTGACGAGGCTGACGCGCTCCTTGGCGACGAACTGCCCCGGCTGCGAAAGCGGCCGCTCCGGCGTCAGCCCGTGGCCGAAGAGCGCCTGCGCCGCCTCCTTCGTCAGATGCACATGCCGCCCGGAGGCCTCCAGTTCCACAAACAGCCGCCGCACGATCGCCTCCGCGACATGCAATGCTTCCATAACGTTTCCTCCTTGCAGTGTGATGTGTACCGATCTGTGCCCCGCCCTACGTAGAAGGGGTTGTTTTTGCACCCGATCCGAAATTTCGCGTAGGGCGCGAAGTCCGGACGCAGAACCGAAACTGCCTGCACCGGGGCGTCGAGGACGCCGCCCCCTACAGTGGTGCGCACTTCCGACTTTGGACTGTAGGGGACGGCCCCTGGACGTCCCGCCCCCGCGCCGCAGCGCGCGTTTCGATACTGTTTGCAGCAAAATCGAAGCTGCCAGCAGCGGGCCGATGCACCCGCAAGGGGTATGCCGCATCCGTAAGGCGGCAAAGCCGCCAACGGCTGCGCTATGGGCATCGGCCCCTACGGCGTGGGACGGAAGTCGGCGCAAATTTTTTAGATTTTCCCGGCTTTGAGTTGGATCATGAGGATCCAGCAGAGGCTGGAGAGGCGGTTGAGGGCGGTGACGAGGTCGGGGCGGGTGAGGCGGCCGTCGGGGTCGGAGAAGGCGCGGCAGCAGGAAAGCTCCGCCTGCCGCACGGCGGTGCGCAGCCGGTTGAGCCGCAGCATGGCCGCGCCGTCCGTGTACGACGGCATGAAATGCGGCTGATCGTAGTATTTTTGCGGGAAATGGCTGTGCTCGCGCAGCTCCTGCGCCGTCAGCCCGCACAGCCGCACCTCCCGCACCGGCTCGCCCAGCACGTCGGCGCGGATGAGCGAGCGGACGAAGTCCAGCAGCTCCTGCAAATGCCCGACCAGCGTCTCATGCCCCACCGCGGCCTCCTGCGCCAGCAGAATCTCCGCCTCCAGCGTGTCGATGCTGCCGCGAAAGGCAATGCGCGGATGGGTCTTCGGCACGAGGACGTTGCCCTGCAAGTGCGTCAGCTCCTCCGGCTTTTCCGAAAAGCTGCCGCCGAGCACGGTCGTGTAGGTCGTTTTGGCCTCCTCCGGGGCGGCGATGCGGACGTTCTCCGCCTGCAGCCAGTCCCGGGCGGCGGGGCTGAGGCGGTCGCCCTTGGCAAGGTAGAACACCCGCTTGCCGTCCAGCACCCGCAGCCCCGCGCGTACGTTTTCCAGCGTGTAGAGCATCAGCCCTCGCTAACGGGACTGCCGCCTTTGGGCAAGATGGCGTCTACCTCCGTGTGGGGGCGGGGGATGACGTGGACAGAGATCAGCTCGCCGACCTTTTCTGCGGCGGCTGCGCCCGCGTCCGTGGCGGATTTTACCGCGCCGACGTCGCCGCGCACCATGACGGTGACGAGGCCGCCGCCGACCTGCTCCTTGCCGACGAGCTGGACGTTGGCCGACTTGACCATGGCGTCTGCTGCTTCAATGGCGGCCACCAGGCCGCGGGTCTCGATCATGCCGAGGGCATTCGTGTTTGCGATCATTGCTTCATTCCTCCGTTAAATTCAGCTTTTTCAGGATTTCCTTTGCCAGTGCGTCGATCAGGTCGGTGTCGGGCGGCTTGGCTGCGCCCTCTGTGTCCCAGGCGACGCGGCGGATGTTGATCAGGTCGAGCGGGCCGATGTTGTTTGACGACGAGCTGCCGCCCACCGCGCCGCAGCCGAGGGTCAGCGCGGGGAAGAGCCCCGTGCTCAGGCCGATGCCGCCGAGCGCCGACGGCGTGTTGACCAGAAAGCGCGACACCGGCACCTCCAGCGCAAAGCGCCGGATGACGGCCTCGTCCGTCGCGTGGATGGAGAAGGTGTGCCCTGCACCCTCACCGTAGAGCACCTCACAGGAGCGCTTTAAAATCGCGTCCTCGTCGCGCTCGACGAACACGGCCAGAATGGGACAGAGCTTTTCCCGGGAGTATGGGCGGGTCGGCCCGGCCTCCGTCTCATGCGCCAGCAGCACCGTCGTCCCCTCGGGCACGGAAACGCCCGCCATTTGTGCCACCTGAAACGCCGTCTTGCCGACGACCTTGGGATTCATCGACCCGTCGCAGCGCAGCAGCAGCGCGGCGACCCTGCCCGCCTCCTGCGTGGACAGGAAGTAAGCGCCCTGCCGCAAAAACTCCTCCTTCACCCGTTCGGCGCAGCATTGCTCGAGAATCACGCTCTGCTCCGAGGCGCAGACCGTGCCGTTATCGAAGGTTTTCGAGCGGATGATCTTGCGCACGGCGTCGGGGATATCGGCGGACTTGTGGACATAGGCCGGACCGTTGCCCGCGCCGACGCCGATGGCGGGCTTGCCCGAGGAATATGCCGCGTGCACCATGGCGCTGCCGCCGGTGGCGAGAATAAGACGGGTAAATTTGTGGTGCATCAGCTCGTGCACCGCGTCCATGGTCGGCGTGGGGATGCAGCCGATCGCGCCCTTGGGGCAGCCTGCCGCCTCCGCTGCCTCGGCCACGAGCCGCGCCGCCTTGCAGGTGCAGTTCACCGCGCCGGGGTGGGGCGAAAAGACGATGGGGCTGCCCGCCTTGAGGGCGATGATCGACTTGTAGATGACCGTAGAGGTCGGGTTTGTGGAGGGCACGATGCCCGCAATCACGCCGACGGGCACGCCCACGTCCCACACCCGCCGCTCGGCGTCCTCCCGCAGGATGCCGACGGTGCGCATGCCGCGTACGGCCTGCTGCACGCGCCGGGCGGCAAAGCGGTTTTTCTCGGTCTTGTCCGCGGCGTTGCCGAAGCCGGTTTCCTCTACCGCCAGCTGCGCCAGCGCGGCGGCGTGCTTCTCGCCTGCGTCGGCGATCGCGTCGACAATGCAGTCGAGCTTGGCCTGATCGAAGTGCTTGAGCGCCTCGAACGCCTCCTGCGCCGCAGCCAGCAGCGCCCGCGTTTCCTGCCGCGAGCGCAGGTCTTTATCCAATTCCATGGGTCATTCCTCCTGTATCGATGGGCCTTGCCGCCACGGCCTGCACCGCTGCGGCAAAGGCGTCGCACGCTGCCTTGCACGCTGACTGCGTTCCGGTCAGCAGGCCGCCGCCGAAGTTCGTCTCGCTCGGCGGGGCAAAGAGCGATTGCAGCGTCACATCCGCCGCCTTGAGCGCCGCGTCAAGGGCATAAATGGCCTCCACCGGCGGCGCGATCAGATAGGCCAGCGCTTCGCCCGGCGGAACACGCGCCAGCTTGGAAAGATAGCTGCCCGTCCGCGCAACGCAGTGGGCAAGGTAGACCACGCTGCCGTCATCGTTTGCGCGGCAAAAGCCGAGGGCTTGCAGCAGCGCCGTCGCGGCCTGCAGACCGCTGCGCACCTCGGAGGGATTCTCGCTGCCGAGGATGCCGATGACCTCGCCGGCCAGCTTCGTCGAGGCGTTGGCTGCGCCGGCATAAAGGCTGCGGGCATAGACGACCTCGACGTTGGCCTTTTTCGTCGCCTCGTCGAGGGCGATATAGGTCGCGTCGTCGCAATCTGTCGACAGCAGCGCGACGGAGCGGCAGTGCGCCGGGAGCCGCAGCGCCTTGCGCAGCCCCTCGGAGACGTTGGCCAGATACTGCGCGCACAGGACGGTAACGGGAATGCGCGCGCCGGTCATGCCTCGCCCTCCTTTAGGTCGATGCCCGAGGCCTTCTGCCGCAGAATGCGGTCGATGAGCGAGGCAATGTGCGCACCGGCTTCGACCGCGGCGACGCCCTGCCGGTGAATGTTGGAAACGACCGTCCGCTTGGATTCGGAAATGCCGCGATGGGGCTTGTAGGTGAGGTAGGCGGACATGGACTCGTTCGTCACCAGCCCCGGCCGCTCGCCGACGAGCAGACACACCAGCTCACAGCCGGTCAAATCGCCGATATGATCCGACGCGCCGACGCGGCAGTAGCGGACGAACAGGCTCTGACCGGGGTCGATGCCGTGGGCTTGCAGCCCCTGCCGGATGGCGGCGGCACAGTCGAGCGCGTTGGCCAGAATTGCAGCGGACGACAGCCCGTCGCCGATGACCAGCAGCACGCGGCGGCCCTTGCAGACCTCCTCAATGACCTTGGCATTGTGCGCGTCAAAGCGCCGCCCGAGGTCGGGACGGGTGAGATACTCGTCCTTGTCGCGGCACTCCGTCTGCACCGGCACGAGGCCGTTTTCCTTGGCAAACTCCTCCGGCACGGGGGAAAAGACGCTGTCCTGTGCGGCGGCGTGGTCGGCACGGAAGCGCAGCATCGTGGCCGTTTTGTAGCGCGTGCCTGCCCGGCCGAGGCCGAGGCGCGCAGGGGTTTTCGCCTTGAGGGTGAGAAAGGCCGCCCCGTCGGCCGGGTCGTCGACGAGATACTGCTGCCGCAGGTCGACTGCCGTGATGTCGGGCAATATGCCCCCGTCCGCTGCGGGGACGGCTGGCTTGTAGTCGCTGGCCTTGACCGCAGGCTCGGGCGCGGCCTCTGCCGCAGCGGGCTTGTGCTCGCGCAGCATTTGCGCAACAAGCGCCTTCAATTCTTCCTGATTCATCCTCCTCACCTCCCTTACAGCAGCGCCGAGCCGTCGCCGGCCTTTTTGGTCAGGCGCCCGTTTTCCACGAAGCCCATCTTTTCCAGCCAGTGCTGAAACGGCGGGATGGCCGTCAGGCCGAACAGCTCGCGCAGCGTTGCGGTCTCGTGAAAGCCCGTGGTCTGGTAGTTGAGCATCACGTCGTCGCCGTGCGGAATGCCCATAAAGTAGTTGCAGCCCGCCGCCGTCAGCAGTGTGCAGAGATTTTCAATGTCGTTCTGGTCGGCCTTCATGTGGTTGGTGTAGCAAGCGTCGCAGCCCATGGGAATGCCCGTGAGCTTGCCCATGAAGTGATCCTCCAGACCTGCGCGCAGCACCTGCCGCGCGTCGTAAAGATACTCCGGCCCGATAAAGCCGACGACGGTGTTGACGAGAAACGGCGCATACCGCTTGGCAAAGCCGTAGCAGCGGGCCTCCATTGTGACCTGATCGGCACCGTGGTGCGCCTCGCTGGAAAGCTCGGAGCCCTGCCCGGTCTCAAAGTACATCACGTTTGGTCCCTCGGCGGTGCCCTGCGACAGTGCCAGCTGCCGCGCCTGCTCAACGAGCTTGCCGTCAAGACCGAAGGCGGCATTGCCCTGCTCCGAGCCTGCGATGGACTGGAAAATGAGGTCGGCCGGCGCACCGGCCTCGATGGCGCGCATCTGGGTCGTGATATGCGCCAGCACACAGGTCTGCGTCGGGATGGCATGTCTGTGCTTGAGCTCGTCAAAGCGTGTGAGAATGCGCTTGACGCTCTCGGCAGTATCCCCGGCGGGGTTCAGGCCGAGGACAGCATCACCTGCGCCGTAGCTCAGCCCCTCAACGAGCGAGGCGATGATGCCGTCAAGGTCGTCCGTCGGGTGGTTCGGCTGCAGGCGGCACGAGAGCGTGCCCGGCAGACCGATGGTGGTGTTGCAGTGCGCCGTGACGCGGATCTTCTTTGCCGCGCAGATGAGGTCGAGGTTGCTCATGAGCTTGGCAACGCCTGCAATCATCTCCGCGGTCAGTCCGCGCGAGACGCGCCGGATATCTGCACCGGAGGTCGTCTCGGACAGCAGCCATTCGCGCAGCTGCGAAACCGTCCAGCCCTTGATCTCACCGTAGATGCGCTCGTTCAGATCATCCTGAATGATGCGCGTGACCTCGTCGGCTTCGTAAGGCACGACGGGATTTTCCCGCAGGTCGTGCAGCGTCAGCTCGGCAAGAACCACCTTGGCTGCCACGCGCTCCTGCGCCGTTTCGGCCGCTACTCCGGCCAGCCGGTCGCCGGACTTTTCCTCGTTGGCCTTGGCCAGCACGTCCTTTACGTCCCGGAACTCGTAGGTCGTTCCGAACAACAGTGTCTTTAATTTCAAAGAATCAGCTCCTTTGCATGGTACGGAATGTAATTGTGTCCTTGCGCAGCAAGGACGGCGGGCGGAGCCCGTCAGGCGATTACGCACAGAGTCCGTGTTACGCCGTAGGGGTACTCATTGAGCGCCCGCTGCTGGCGCTTCAATATAGAAAAGTAACTCAAAGCACCAGGGTTTTGATGACGACGGGGAGCGCCTGACCGTGGGCGACGGGGGCGCCAATGTCCAGATACGCGCCGTCGTGCAGCGCCACGCCGTCGAGACACACCAGTCCCGTACCGGGCAGAAGCGCGCCGAGCGCCTGCCCGAGCGCCTTGCCCATGTCGCTGCGGACGGCGATGACATATGGCGGCGCGGCGTTTTGCAGCCCCAGCGCAATGCCGTCGGCCAAACGGCAAAGCTCGGAAAACCGCGGGCTTTGCCGTCCCTCCAGCGCCAGCACGCTTTTCTCGCCGCCGGGGCAGACGATGGCGGTTTTCTGCCGGATGCGGCGGGCAAGCTCCTCCGGCGCGAGCGCCTCATCCTCTGGCGTCAGCGCCGCGACCGGGAGGTTTTTCATCGGAAAGTCCACGCCGTCGTAGAAAATCGTGCTCCCGGAGAGCGTGGTGGCGTGGCTGCCTGCGCCGATGACCGTGGCGCGGATGGTCTCCTGCGCCCGCAAAAACGTGCCTGCACAGAGCTTGGAGTGGTAGATCGCCCGGCCGAGCAGCACGCCGAGGTCGCCGTACGCGAACGGCTCGCGCGCCTGCGGCGCAATCAGATCGGCCACGCCGCCGGAAAACGACAGCAGCGGCGGCTTTTGCAGCGTCACATTTTTATCCGTAATCAACTGCGCCAAAAGCCCGGTCGGCGCGCGCAGCCCGACGGCCTCCTCCAGCACCTCGGTCAACAGCTGCGCCACAGGCGCAAGCAGCGCCTCGTTCATCCGCTGGCCGACGGTGAAGCCGAAAAACGGCCGCAGCACCGGGGAAAGATAGGTCAGGCTGCCGTCCGCGTCCACCCTGACCAGCCGCCCGCCGACGTTGAGGCAGCCGGTGTCCCGCAGAATGCCATTTTCAAACAGCGCAAGGTTTGTCGTCCCGCCGCCGATGTCCAGATTCAGCACGGCGCAGCTGTGTGCACGGGAATAGCTTTCTGCGCCCGCGCCCTTGCCGGCCAGCACGCTTTCCAGCGCGGGGCCGGCCGTTGCGACGACAAAATCGCCCGCAAAGCCTGCCAGCGCCTCGAGCACCTGCCGGGCGTTTTCCTTGCGCGCGGTCTCGCCGGTGATGATGACCGCGCCGGTCTGCACGTCGCGCCTGTCATAGCCCGAGGCACGATATTCCGCCTCGACGATCTCGCGCACGCCCTGCGCGTCGATCTCGGTGTCGGACCGGAGCGGCGTAAAATGGATGCCGCTGCGGAAGAGCACCTCTTTTTTTGCGATCTCAAAATTCGGCACGCTGAACGAGGCGCGCGTGTTTTCCAGCGTCAGCCGCGAAAGCACCAGCTGCGTCGTGGTCGTGCCGATATCAATGCCGACGGAAAGCAGCGTTTCCATGCAAAGCCTCCAGTCCAAATTCCGCAGCCGCACAGAAGCGGGGGAGTGAATAACGAATAGTGAATAGTGAATAATTGTGGTGTGCCTGCGGCACGATTGGATTTCGCGCCGTTGGCGCGAAGACAACCCCTCAGTCAGCCTACGGCTGACAGCTCCCCTTACACAGGGGAGCCAAGCCCGCTGCGGCGGGGTTCTCTCCCTCAGTCAGCCTACGGCTGACAGCTCCCCTTACACAGGGGAGCCAAGTCCGCTGCTGTCAGCTTTGATTTTGCTGCAAGCCGCATTGAAATGCGCGCTGGATACTATAGAATTAAATCGCCTGCTTCAAAATTGCGAGGTAGTCGTCCTTTGTGACGGGGATGGGGTTGGTGGCGGTGCAGGGGTCTTGGGTGGCGGCGGCGGAGATGGCGGCGGCTTGGGCGAGGATGGCTTCGCGGGAGAGCCCCGCTTCGGTCAGGCTGGCGGGCAGGTCGAGCGCCTGCCGGACGCGCCGGACGGCGAAGCTTAAGCGGTTGACTCCACCCAGCCCGCAGAGCGCGGCAAGGCGGCGGTAGCCCTCCTGCGCGCCGTTGAATTGCAAAATGTGCGGCAGAAGGATCCCGTTGATGCGCCCATGCGGCAGGTGAAACGCGCCGCCGAGGGCGTGCGACAGCGCGTGGCACGCGCCGAGTCCGGCGTTGTCAAAGGCAATGCCCGCCATGGTCGCGGCGCAGTGCACCTCACCGCGGACGCTGCGCTCGCCGCGGTAGGACGCGGGCAGCTTTTCCAGCGCGGTGCGAAACGCACAGCCCGCCAGCGCGTCGGAAAACGGCGTGGCGTTTTTGGCCACGGCGGCCTCGAGGCAGTGCGCCAGCACGTCCATTCCCGCGTCCGCGATCAGCCCGGCAGGCAGCTCGTCCAGCAGCGACGCGTCCAAAATCGCCAGCTCCGGGCGCAGCGCCTCGTCCACCAGCGGGTGCTTAATGCCCTCGTGGGTCAAAATGGCGAAGGAGGTGACCTCTGAACCTGTGCCGGAGGAGGTGGGAACGGCGACAAAGCGCGGCTTTTTTTGCGCCATGGCCAGCATGCCCTTGGCGCAGTCGATGGCGCTGCCGCCGCCGAGGGCAAGCAGCACATCCGGCGCGAAGGTCTCCAGCCGCCGCGCGCCCTCCGCTACCAGCGTCAGCGGCGGATCGGGCTGCACCTTGTCAAAAATTTCACACTGCGCGCCGCCGCAGCGGCGGCAAAGCCGCTCGGCTGTGCCGTTTTCAACAAAAAGTCGGTCGGTAACGAGCAGCACGCGCGCCGCACCGAGCGTTTCCAGCGCCGCCAACGCATTTTCGCCGCAGCACAGCCGTGTGGCCAGAACAAATTCCAATCCGATCCCCTCTTTTCGTCCGTAGTATTTCCGAAACGCACCGGAAAATGTACCCACGCAGAAAAAAGTTTGCGCTGACGGTTGACATCCGCGGCGAAGTATGAAAAAATAAGAAAAAAGAATTCCCCAAAGACAAAGGAGAAGCGCTATGGCAGAGACAATCCGAATTGAATGCCCGAAGTGTAAAAAAGCATTGGAGATTCCGCAGGAGCTGGACGAATTCTCCTGCCTCTACTGCGGCGAACGGCTGCGGCTGGCCGACCTGCTGCGCCCGGCGGCGGTGACGGAGGACGCGCGCGAGGCCGAGGAATATCTGCGCGAGCATCTGCCGGGAACGGTCACGCGCTATCCGGATTACTATACGAAAATCACGAAAAAATTCTTTGTTCCGGCGTTTACGACCTATGAACAGGAAAATGCCAATATTTTAGAGCATCTGGACGCCGCGGCGCAGGGCGACGGCGAGGCCATGCAGCGCGTGTGCAGGAGCCTGCTGGACAGCCTCGACGAGCACATGATGGGCGACAAGCGCTGGAAATTCAAGCCGCGCCGTTCGCAGGTGCTGTTCGAAACAAAGCTCGTGCTGGCGATCTTCCTCTGCCCGCTGACCAAGAAAATGCAGCTGACCAGCGCGGAGGACTTCTGCGCCGAGCTGCACCGCCAGTGGCTGGAGCGCTATCCGAAGGAAGCGTGGTATCCCGGCGACTACGACGTGCTGGTTGGCGGTTTTAAGAAGCGCAAATGGTGCTTTATCACCACCGCCACCTGCGCCCACGAGGGCAAGCCCGACGACTGCGCCGAGCTGACGGCCTTCCGCGCCTTCCGCGACGGCTGGCTGGCCGGGCACGAGGGCGGGCAGGAGCTGATCGATCTGTATTATGATATTGCGCCCGGCATCGTGGCCTGCATCGACTACTGCGACGCGCCGGCCGAGCGCTACGAGGAGATCCGCCGCGGCTGGCTCGAGCCCTGCTACCGCGCCCTTCAAGAGAACCGGCCGGAGGACTGCCGCGCCATCTACACCGACATGGTGCGCACACTGCAGATCCGTTACGAGCAATAAAATAAAAAAGCACGCCGCGCGGCGTGCTTTTTTATTTTATTGCTC
>CAKTZP010000043.1 GCA_934636045.1 uncultured Oscillospiraceae bacterium | reverse complement strand
GTTTGCGCCCGACGCAGCCATCACGCGCGAGCAGATCGCGGCCATCCTCTTCCGCTATGCCAAAGCCGCCGCGCCGGGGCAGAACGTCCTCGCCGCCTTCCCGGACGTCGGCAGCGTCTCCGCCTACGCCCGCGAGGCCATGAACTGGGCGGTCGATCAAGCGCTCATCAACGGCATGGACGGCCGCCTCGCCCCCACCCAAGGCGCCACCCGCGCCCAAATCGCCACCATCCTCGCGCGATACCTCGGGAACGCAGAAAAGTAAAACCCCCAAAAATCCCGCAGCAGATCATCCTGCTGCGGGACTTTTTACCCTAATTAGAATTCGCGCCAATAGGGCTCCCTTGTGTAAAGGGAGCTGGCGCGCGGAACGCGCGACTGAGGGATTGTGTCCTTGCGCAGCAAGGACGGCGGGCAAAGCCAGCCAAGCGATAACGGACAAGATACATATAATGCGTAGGGCGGGATGCCCTCACCCCGCCGCGAATTGCGCACCAACCAGCGTCCCACGCCGTAGGGGCGGATGCCCACATCCGCCCATGCAGGCACCACCGTATTTGTCCCCTGCGCCGCAGAGAACAGCGTGCTTCGCCCGTTCCTCGCGCCGCAGCGCCCTTGCCTCCCTCCTTGAGGGAGGTGGCACGACCGAAGGTCGTGACGGAAGGAGTCCTCCGCGCCGCAGCGCGGGTATCGACATGATTTGCAGCAAAATCAACCTGCCAGCCCGGGCGGTCGATGACCGCCCTTATGGCGTAGACGGGAGTTTTGTGCCATCTTTCGTCCTACATCGTAGGGGCGGATGCCCACATCCGCCCATGCAGGTACCATCGTATTTGTCCCCTGCGGCGCAGGGGACAGCGTGCTTCGCCCGCTTCTCGCGCCGCAGCGCGAGGGACGGGACGTCGAGGACGCGGTCCCCTACAGGCCGAGATCGCGAGCGTGCACCTTGTAGGGGGCGGCGCCCTCGACGCCCCGCTGTTGGCACTACCGGCTCTGCGTCCGGAATTCGCGGCGCGATGAGGGCATCGCGCCCTACGCGGAGTTTCAGTGTGGCATCGCGCCCCGCCGCAGGCATCCCCGAGTTTGTCATTGCGAGGAGGGCAAAGCCCGACGTGGCAATCCGCATCCCTTTGCACCGGCTTTCTCTTAAGAATGTCACAGAGGAGAACGGATTGCCACGTCGCTTCGCTCCTCGCAATGACAAGACTGGGAGCTGGTCGCTTCGCTCCGACCGGCAAGCGGAGAGCCCACATCCGTAAGGCTCCTTCGTCGCCAACGGCTGCGCCTTCGCAATGACAGAGACGGAATCCCGCTGCTCGATTCCCGAAGGCACCAAAATCGGACACAAAAACCGACGGGAGAGGGGACAAAAAGTGGGACGTTACGGGTTGACATAATGCATGTTATTTTGAAATTAGTAATAACATTGCAAAAGAACAGAGGAAATGATAAAAACTCTATCGGAAATGGATAGAAAACGTATTGCATCTCGGAAAATACGGCGGTATAATTAATATGTATAAGTACAAGTGGGGGTGCTGCGTTTTTTGGGCGGGAGGGCTCAAAATTCCGCGTAACCCCCTCGGAACACCCCAAATCTGCCGCACGGTGCGGCAAAGTCGATCCCATATCCCCGCAGCGCGGTAATTTCGCCCGAAAGCGCGCCCCGCGGCGTCCGCCAATGCCCCGCGCCCCGCCCGCTTCCCGGCAAACCCGAAACAAGGAGGAAATGATCTATGAAACACGCAAAACGGCTTCTCTCAATGCTCCTGCTGGCCAGCATGCTCCTCTCCATGCTCCCCGCCATCGCATTGACCGCAAGCGCAGCAGACGAAACATGGGAGCTTACGGATATTTCCAATATCACAAGTGACGATGTTGTCGTAATTGCCTATAAGCTTAGCTCGGGCAAGTATTATGCTATGACAAATAGCAATGGTACGGGTAAAGCTCCCACGGCAACCCTGATTACAGTAACTAACAACCAGATTGGTAGTGCAGCTACAGGTGATTTGCGCTGGAATATTTCTAAGAATGTTACGGAAAATGATGCGGAGTATATTATCTACCCCGACGGGTCGACGCTGACTTGGCTTTACTGCACTAATGACAATAATGGCGTTCGTGTTGGCACGAACGCAAATAAGATTTTTATAATTGCGGGTAGCTACCTCAAAAATGTATCAACAAAGAGATTTGTGGGCGTATATAACTCTGCGGATTTTAGATGCTATACAGGTACAACCGGGAATATTGCGAAACAAGAAGTTTGCTTCTTCAAGCTCAATGCAGGTACGCCGCACAGTATTACATGTTTGCCTTGCGAAAATGGCAGCATTCAGGCTGACAAGGCAACAGCAAGAAAAGGGCAAACGGTGAAGCTGACTGCAACGGCGGAAGAAGGATACACTCTTTCGGCATGGACTGTTCTGGATGCAAACAGTGAGGCCGTGGAGGTTTCCGGAGACACATTTGTAATGCCCGATTCAGATGTGACAGTGTCTGCGACCTTTGCACCGAAGCAGAAAGTGACCGTGCGCTTCAATACTGGCGAGAGGTCTATCACTTGCTATGCCGAAGATACGATTACGCTTCCGGATTTTGCGGGACAAAGTCCGGAGGGGTATACCTTTGCCGGATGGGTCGAGGACGACATTACGGAAGCCACGACGATTCCGACCATCTATGAAGCAAAGGGTAACTATGTACCGACTGCGGACATTACGCTGAAAGCGCTCTACTCCTATACTAAGGGCGACGGCAATGGGGAATATAAGCTCGTAACGGACGCAAAAGAACTAAAGGTTGGTGCAACGGTGGTGATTGCCGCTAAGGACAGCAATGTTGCAATGTCTTCAACACAGGGAAGTGATAACCGTAAAGAAGTGGCAATTACCAAAAATGCGAATTCGACCATCAGCTTTACTTCAGATGCGGGTGTGGCGGAGTTTACGCTTGGCAAGGGCAACATCGACGATACTTATAGTTTTTACGATGCGAACGGATATCTCTACGCCGCAGCTTCTAACAAAAACTATATGAGATCTGAGAAGACTTTGACGAACAATTCTTCTTGGCTGGTTCAGATTGCCAATGGTACTGCGGCGGTTACTGCACAGGGAAATAATAACAGAAATGTGATGCAGTATAACCCCAATGGTGGCAATGGACTATTTTCCTGCTATGGCAGTGCCAGCCAAAAAGGTATCTGCCTCTACCAAAAAGCGGACACGACCTTCTACACCACCTCTCCCGATACGACGACGTATACGCTGACGGGAATCAAAATCACGACCATGCCTACGAAGACAACATTTGTGGTTAACGAAGCGTTCAGCTCCGAAGGGCTGGTCGTTACGGCGACGTATACGGCCGAGAATGATCCCACCAAAACCAAAACTGTGGATGTTACTTCCAAGGTCAATATAACCGGCGACGATACGAGCACGGCGGGGACAAAGACGGTCAACGTTTCCTACACCGAGGGCGAAACGACCAAAACTGTGACCTACGATATCACCGTCAAGGCGGCCTATACGCTGACGTATGATAAGAACACGGAAGATGAAGTGACCGGGCTGCCGGAGAAGGTGACCGGGCTGGCGGAAAACGAGGAATACACCCTTTCCACTGCAGCGCCCGTTCGCGCCAACTATACCTTCGTCGGCTGGGCGATGAGCGAGGATTCCAACGAGAAGGTGACGACTGTCACCATGACCGGCAACCAAACCGTCTATGCCATCTGGCAGGAAAAAACAAAGTATACGGTCTCCTTCTACGCCAAACAGGGCGCAGAACCTACGAAAAAGGAATATCACGACGGCGACACCATCGCAGCCGCTGATGTTCCCGCAATCGACCCCATCGAAGGCTACACCTTCAAGGGCTGGTACGGGACTGCTTATGATAGCAAAACAGCCCCCACCTACGCCACCCCCGCCGGAACCAAGGTCACGGCAGACCGGAGCTTCTATGCGGTTTATGGCGAACGGAGCGGCGAGCTGGACATGACCAAGTTCAACAAGGTGACGGACATCACACAGTTGGACACTGCGGAGTACATTGCGATTGTCAGCAATAACGACCACAAGGCACTGACGACTTCTTTGGGCGCAACCGCAGTGACAGAGGGCGATACGCTTGCCGTTTCGGATGCAATGATCTGGAGCCTGAGCAAAAACGCAAACGGAACCTTTACAATTTCGAAGGATACGGCGAAGCTTAGTACGACCTCTACCAATAAGGGAACTGCGCTAACGACGAATGGTACCTATAATGCATGGGAAATTGAAGCAGACACTACATTCAGCGGTTCCTATTTACTAAAACTGCTGGAAAGCAATGAAATGTATGCCGAATGGTATAGCGGTAACAATAAATGGCAGATTTATGAAAGAAAACGCAGTGACAACTATAAGTATTTCGCGCTGAACCTTTACATTCCCGAAGCAACCATCATCAACTACACCACAGACCCCATTGTTGCAGGGACGCATGATGTTACTTGGTACGACGCGGACGGCAATGTTTTCAAGACGACGAGCGTGAAGGAAGCTGCAAAGATCAATGCGCCGAAGGACGCTCCGACGAAGGCAGACGAGGGCGAGACCTATTACACCTTCCTCGGCTGGGCGAAGGAAGCCAATGCGGCGGCCCCGCTGATTGACCTCGGCACGATGGGAACCGAAAACACGGCATTCTATCCCGTCTTTGAAGCGAAGCAGTATACCTATAACGCGGAGCTGACCGGCGAGAGCCGTATCTGCGTCGGCGGCACGCTCAAGCTGACCGCAACGCTGACCACGGTCGAAAAACCCGAACGCACGGTGGAAATCACCATTGCATGGAAGTCCAGCAACACCGCAGCGGCGACCGTCGAGGGCGGCGTTGTGACTGGCATCGCGGCGGGCAAGACGACCATCACCGCAACGATTACTTATAATGGAGCACCTTATGTTCTGACGCAGGACATCACTGTCACCGCCGTACCGGACGGCTACCGTCTGGTGACGGAAAACCAAGAGGACTGGTCGGGCGACTATGTCTTCGCTGGCCTCCCGAGCGGCGAAGCGGGTGTGATGAATGACTATCGGATTCTGACATCTGAGAACGGAAAGATTGCTGAAAGACAGAACACAACATACCTCAAGGCGACCGATATTAATGAGAACGGCACGGTTACGATGGCTAACGGCCAGACAATCAAGCTGGCGACAACAGGACAGAACGACCAAACTGTTGAGGGGACGAAGTATCCGGTATACGATGTGATTACAGAGATTCCCGATACTTATGTGTTCACCATCGAACAGGTGGACGACATTCATCACTATTACACGATTCGTCTTAAAGGTACGAATTTCTATCTGGCAAACACAACACTGCAGAATGCCGGCAATAATGATATGAATTTCTCACTTTCGACCGGCAAGGGCGAGGAGACCCTGTGGACAATTCGAATGTCGACGCCAGATGATCGCCTGAATGCCAGCACCGGTAGAAAAACGACGATTCGTAACGAAATCGTCATGATTGAATCGGTATATGCGGCAAATAATGGTGGCTATAAGCGTGCTATTATGAACAACGGCGGCAATGCGGGCGTGAGAGTTTATGGCAGCGTGGCCTATGTTGTTGATACCGACCCGAATCAATACTATTCCCTCTACCTCTTTGGCAACCCCCACCCCTACAAGGCGCAGATTTATTACCTGGGCAATCAGGTGACGATTGCCAGCCCGGCGACGGTGCCGTCCGGTGCGGCGTCGGCGAAGCTGATGAGCGCGATCGTGCCGGAAATCGAAGACAACTCCGGCTGGGTGCAGGACGGTGCACCGGTCTGGTCCATTGTGGAGCAGAGCAGCGGCGCTGCCATGTCGATTGACGCGGCGACCGGCGTGCTCAGCACGAACGGCGCGGCTGCGGGCAGCTATGCGCTGGTGCAGGTGACCTATGTCCTCCGCGACACGGCGAGCAATGCCGAGCACACCGTCACCACGCAGGCGAAGGCCGTCATCGGCGAGACGGCGTCCTACACCCACGTGATTTATGAGAATAAGTCCGGCATGGGCACTGAGGTGCAGTATAACGTTTATAAAAACGCGAACCAGACGGCGGGCTGCACGCTGCCGCTGGGCGTTTATGTGGTCAACAACCTGACCGGCGCCAGCAGCAAGGACGGCGCGGTCACGGTGGGCGGCACCGCGGCGTGGTCGGTCACGAATACGACCGACGCGACCCAGACGGCCGCGATTTCCGAGGACGGCAAGCTCGACTACTCCGGCATTACGAAAAACTCCATCCTTCTTGTGACCGTCAATGGCCTGACCGGCGCGGCGGGCGAGGGGGCGGCGACGGCCGCCAAGGCGGGCACGTTCAAGGTTTACGTGCGCGTGGTTTCGTACACGGCGGAGATCACCCACGACAACGGCACGACCGGCGACTTTACGGCGCCCTTCGGCGCGACGAGCATCGTGCTCGGCAAGGTCGTGAGGAACGCCGACGGCAACACCGCCGGGGAAGGCACCTTCACGCTCACCGAGACGAGCGCCTACCAATGGGAAGCAAGCCACGGCACGATCACGAAGAACACTGACGGCACGGCGACGCTGGTCGTCTCCGGGCTGGAGCCCGGCACGGTGATCACGGTTCGCGTCTCCGGCCTGGAGGCCAAGGTGGGCGACGCAGTCACAGAGGTTCCGCATGCGACGGTGCGCGTCACCGTCGGCGACCGGCCGCAGAACGTCACGGCGGAGAATATTACCGTCGTCATCGACTATGACCGCAAGGTTACGATCGATCTGAGCGGTAAGTTTACCGTCACCAACACGGAGCTGGACACCATCACGCTGAGCGACGGCGCAGCGACGGACGGCTTCACGCTTGAGAAGGTTGATGATAAGTGGACGGTCATCTTCACGCCGCAGGGCATTCTGCGCGAGGCCAAGAGCTGCACGTATACGGTCACGGCGAAGGATGGCTCGCAGGCCGCCGGGACGATCACCGTCCAGCCCGCCTCCGCCGTCTACTATGAGGACGACAACAGCGCCTTTACCTTTACCGACGGCAAGCATGGCAAATGGGTGACGGCCTCGGACGGCGCGACGATCGACGCGCAGACGTCCAGCCTGCTGAGCGAGGATATCATCGGCTATGATAAGAACTACGATGTCAATACCTACGCGAAGTATTCCGCGGGCAGCGTGCACTATGTGAACGTGACCGAGGATGAGCTTGCGGACACGACCGCGACGCAGAAGAACCCGACGGTGGAATTCGACTTTGCCGGTACGGGCTTCGACGTGATCTCCGTCACCTCGAACAACACCGGCGCGTTCCTGATTGAGGTGACGAATGCGGCGGGCGAGATCGTCTTCACCAAGCTGCTGTCGACCTATCGCGGCTATGAGTACGTCCCCGACGGCTATGTGCGCACCGATTACATCCCCGTCATCCGCTGCGATAAGGATGGTAACGAGGTCGACACCGGCGAGTATTCCAAGACCGTCACCGGCACGGGCGAAAACGACTTCACTGTCCGCTTTGAGCCGGATGGCTTCTTCGTCAAGACCGCCGACGGCTACAAGCCGGAGAACGAAGCGACCAGCACAGATGGAAAGTGGTACGTCAAGCGCGAGATGACCACGCAGTGGAGGCCGGTGGACGACGGCGAAAATCTGGATTACTATCAGATTCCCGTCATCCGCAAGCTGGGGCTTCCGTACGGCATCTATCACGTCAAAATCACCGCGGCCTATTCCCGCGTCTTCGACGTCAGGCAGGACGGCGAATATGACTTCTACTTCGACGCCGTCCGCATCTATGATCCCATCCCCGGCGGCGAAACCTATCACTACGTCTCCCTACGAGACGCAATCATCACCGCCGGAACGTTTGGTGTCACCAAATACGAAGACTGCGGACATAAGGATGCCCAAGGCAACAGCATCGCTGATTGGGAAGTAAGTATACCGGCTGGCTACAGCGACAACTCGACCCTGAACGGCCGCGGCCTTCTTACAAGGACTTGTTCAATTTGCGGCCATCCGATTGACTATGCCTACTTCTATGTCAATGCCACAGTTGCGGAAACCGCGCTTGCTACCGACGCCGAGCCCAGCTCTGCCGCGCTGAACTACACGATCAGCGTGGAAAGCAACGCGCCTGAAGGAGCGAAGGAATTCGTTGAAGGCTTACAAGATGAATTACAGAATAGAATCCCAACCGACGTTGACCCCGACAGGGTTGCACATTGGGCAGCTGCGAATGAAGATGTTATTCTGTGCGTTGACAATACGGCTTACGCAAGAGGTGCGGGCGAAACATATGTAACTTTGGACTTGATGGGCGGAGATATTGCATCTGGCATCCGCACCGAAACAGTTACTGTGACCGGCCCCCGTGCGAACTTGATTCAGTACGCGGTTCATCTTGAAGGACATGACGGCGAGAGCGGAGAATTCCACGAAGAAGATGTTATCCTGTCAAGACAGGTAGTGCCGGCAAACCAGACCCGCGCGCTGCTCGACCCGAACAAGATGTTTGCGTATAAATACCGCATGGCAGAAACAAACCTCTATCATAGCCTTAAGGAATTTATCGGTTGGACAGAAGCGCCAGTCTCCCCAAGAGCCTTTGTATCGAATGCGCCGGAGTATTACGCTGTTGGAGAACCGTATGCACCGTCGGGAGATATTACCCTGTATACACTGTACCATATCCGACAGAAAGAGAACACCTATGTGCAAACCAACACGGTCCCGTCCTCTGGTAAGGTCATTCTTACACGGCAGGATAATTCCATCAGTGGTGATGTCGCTTATGTTACCTTGACAGGAAGCATTAAGGGCGACTATTGTGTTAACTATGTCAACAAAACGTATGCATTGCCAATCAACGATAATATGCAGAGCTGGCAGATTAAACAGCTGACTGAGGGCGAAACGACCGGAATCTATCTGACAACTACTTCCCACGGCATGTATCTGCGGATCGACGACACAGCTGGTATGGAGTTAACGAACGTGCCGGAGGATGCGATTCTTGAGCTTGTACGGGATGAGGAGAACAATTGCTTCTATCTGCACAGCAAGCAGAGGAACAAGTGGCTGAAGTGGGAGAAAGATGGAACTGCTGCCGTTGATTCGCAGGACAAAGCAACCAAGCTCCAGCTTTGGCGGGCAGGTGACAACCATGAGACGGAAAGCTATGCAACCATGCTGCACGAGTTTGCCGACCAGAGCATTAATCAGTCGAATTTTGATAACGAAAGCTGCTGGAACTATCGACTGACTGTTTGCTGGTGCGGACAGGGTGATACGTACGTTAAAACGTCAGAAGCACATAACTTCAATTATGAGCAAATTGACGACACGCATCATGTGGCGAGCTGCCCCGTCTGTGGAGTTGCGAATTTAGAAGAGCACGAGTTTGTGAACGACGTCTGCACCAAGTGCGGCTACAGCAGAAAGAGCGAGTATACAGTTTCCTTTGTCCTCTACTCGGAAGATGTTCCCGGCTATGGCGACATGACCTACACGGCTTTGAAAGAAACAGTCACAAAGGGCGAAAGCTACACGATTCCTACAGAGGAAAATAGTGATGAGCTTTATGGTGAAGATGGCATTGTTAACCTTGTTACAGGTGACATTCATGAGCCCGAGCTTATCGGTTGGACGACAACGAAAACCTCTGCAAAAGCGCTTGAACAAACAGCACCGGCTTACTACGAGCTTGGAGAGACTTTTGTTCCGGAGGGAGATATGGTGCTCTATCCGCTGTTCAAGTTCGACTGCACGTGTAACAGTTATGTCAGAACAGATACCTTGCCCACCGATAGCAGCACAAAGGTAATTCTTGCGATGCGGGCTTCGGACGAGACTGCTACTCATTACAACTATTTGCCGAATACAATGTGCAAGAGTATGGCTCTGTATCTTGCAACAGACCATGTTGTTAACTTCGAACATGCATATCCGTTTGTAGAGAATGAAACCTATTGGAAGATTGTTGATGTTTCAACGACGGATGGCACTGCGAAGGCGTTGCTGAGTGCAGACGAAAGCCACTATCTGCGCTTTGATGACACGGAGCTTTCGCTGGGAGATAATCTGACGAACGCGACGCTGGAGTTCCTGCCTGATGGCAATGGTGCATTCTACATCCACAGCATCCAGAACGACAAATGGCTTGCCTGCAATGCAACGGCAAATGGCACGCCGCGCAAGACCCTTGCACCGTTCCACCCGGTTGCAACACAGGCTGAGGCTACACCAATCGTTCTCTTTGCAAAGGAAGCACAAACACCGGCAACCATCACCACTTATGCAACAACGCCACATCAACAAACTTACCGCGGGCAATCACAAAATGATGAAGCTGAAAAGTGCAGTAACGTGCACAGCGTAGTTACGATTTGCTGGTGTGGTGAAGCCGCGACAACACCGAGCACCGTGGAGACCGATCCTCCCTATATTTATTTTACTGCTGCCTTGGATGCAGAGCGGCATGCCGACGTCTGTAAATACTGCTCTGAAATCAAGGAGGGTACAACTCAGGCTCATACCTTTGGTGAGGACGGTGCTTGCACAAAGTGCGGCTATCGGTCGACGAGCACGACGACCTCTGCAACGGCGATTCCTGCGGTGCTCCCCGAAACGGCGGTTGCTGGGGTGGCGGTTTATGCGGAGAGTGATGCCGACACCGGCGATACCGATACCGGCAACACGGGTGATACCGACACCGGGAATACGGGCGACACCGATACCGGGGAGACCGGGAATACGGTGAATACGATTATCGGTTCCGGTATTATCGACGGCAAGGGCTGGCTCTTTGATATGGATGACTTCAAGAAGCACGGGCCGAAGACGGAGGTCTACCTTGCGCCGCAGCAGGCGGTGGTCTTCTATCTCACGGGCGGCGAAACGGGAGCTGACGTCCAGCTTGGCGCAAAGGCGGTCAACGGGACGGCGGCCGGCCTGACGGTCATCACCTTGAAGGGCGGCACCGGCGGCGCGGTCAAGACCATTGAAAACAAGCAGCTCGTTACCGCGACCGAGATGTACTACGAGATCGGCGGCGACCTTGTCTGGAACAGCGGCACGTCCTGCGTGGTCATCGTGATGAACACCGGCGAGGGCGTCCTCGCGCTGACGAACATCCGCAGCACGGCGCAGTTGAACGTCGTGATGAACAAGGAAGCGACGGAGTCCGGCGCGGCCGTCCTGCAGCGCATTGCAGCGGGCACGATGGTCTACGGCCCCGACGATTTCATCACCATCGTCGACAGCAGCAAGCTCCCCGCGAGCCCCGACCCGGTGAAGCCCGACCCGGCCAACCCGCAGCCAGAGCCGGTGAAGCCTGACCCGGCCGACCCGAAGCCCGGCGACCCGTCCGAGCCGAAGCCGTCTGACCCGAAGCCGTCTGACCCGAAGCCGGAGACGCCGAGCGTTACAGACTTCACGGACCTCGACAAGGACGCGTGGTATTACGACGGCGTTCGCTATGCGGTTGAGGCAGGGCTGATGAACGGCACGGGCGCAAAGACCTTTGAACCCGACGGCAAGCTGACGCGCGCCATGCTTGTGACCATCCTCTACCGCCTCGCGGGCGCGCCGGAGGTCAAGACCACGGTAAAATTCACCGACGTTCCGGCCGACGCGTGGTACGCCAAGGCGGTCGCGTGGGCGGCCGGGCAGAAGATCACCAACGGCACGACGGACACCACCTTTGACCCGAACGGCAACGTGACGCGCGAACAGCTGGTCGCCCTCCTCTGGCGCTACGCCGGAGAGCCGAAGACCGAGGGCAAGCTCGACGCCTTCCCCGACGCCGCCAAGGTCTCGGCCTATGCGCAGACGGCCTTCGCGTGGGCAGTCGAAAACGGCGTCGTCAAGGGCGACCTCGTAGGAACTACCAGCTACCTTGCCCCGCAGGGCGAGGCCACCAGAGCTCAGATTGCGGCAATTTTCATGCGAAGTGAAAAATTGCTTGCAAAGGACTGAGTTCTGTGGTATGCTATTGACATGAAAGTGGGCAGGTGAAGTACCATGAAGAAACTGTATTGTAAGCCCGAAGTGCATTATGAAAGCTTTGACCTGATGGACGCGATCGCGTCGTGCACCCTCACGGCAACGCAGGGCGACCCGGCGACGTGCACGTACTATGATAGCTCATGGAATCCCGGAATGACGCTGTTTGCGACCGGCGTCAACGAAAACTGCACGGCTCCTATGGAGTTCTTCGAGGCGATGGCTGGCGCAGTATTTGGCTCTTGATCACAACTGCAATGTGGAAGCCCGCGGGCTTCCACATTGTCAGACTGTCAAAAAAGCCCTCTTTGTCATTGCGAGACCCTGAAAGGGTCGTGGCAATCTCGCAGAATTGTTCTGAAGTTTCGATAAGCTTTTGCAAATTCGAAACATTTCTTATGAGATTCCCACGTCGCTTCGCTCCTCGGAATGACGCAGGGGAGGTTTTTCGACACGCTCGCAATGTGGAAGCCCGCGGGCTTCCACATTGTGTATTCGCTGGAAAGGATGTTCGCCCATGAAGGCAGACTCTGAGAAAAAACGCGCGCGCGACCGCCGCGATACGATCATCATGCTCGCCATTCTGGCGCTGATCGTCGCCGACCTTGTCGTGATGCTCGTCCTGATCCTCCGCACAGACGCGCCCGGCGGCGCAGCCGAGCCCGCCACGCAGCTGCAAACCGCCGCGCCGCAGCCGACCGACGCGCCGACTGCGACGGAGGCCGCCGAGCCGATGCCCTATGACATTGAGGGCTTCACGCAGCTGACGGACGTCGCGCCCACCGCGCTCACCGACGAGCTGCGCCTGCTCTACGCGGGCTATTACACCGGGGAGTATGTGGAGGACGGCTCGGACGAGGCCGCGGAAAACGTGCTGGCGCTCATTGTCGAAAACACCGGCGCGGATATCATCGAATATGCGCAGATCAGCTTGTTATGCGACGGAAAACCGGTGCAGTTTGCGCTTTCCGGCCTGCCCGCGCAGGGGCGCTGCTTCGTGCTGGCGCAGGAGCGCGCGGCCTATGCCGACGGCATGACACTCGAAACGCCGGCCTGCACGCAGCTGGCGCTGCTGGGCGACCGCGCGGTGATGGATTTCGGCGGCGACTTCGCCCTCTATCCTGCCGACGGCGTACTCAATCTGCAAAATATCTCCGGTGCGGCGCTGGATTCCGACGTCTACCTGTGCTACAAAAACTACCGCGACGGCCTGTTCTGGGGCGGCATCGCCTACCGCGCGGCCTTCCCCGGCGGCTTTGCTGCCGACGAGACACGCCAGAGTCTGCAATCGCACTATACCGTCGATGGCTCTGTGATTCTTTACATGCTCTATGAAGCAGCCTGAGCTGACCGTCCGGCTGGGGCAGCTGCGCCTGCTGCTGCGCGGCGCTCTGCCGCCCAAAACGCCGGAGAGCTACCTTTGGCGCTTTGCCGACACCGGCGCGCCGGACGTGACCTGCGAGATTTCCCTTTTGCCGCGTCTGTCTGCGCCGGAGGGCGTGCCGACCTTCCGCGACTACGGAAAATGCGTCTATGAGACGGACGCGGCCACGCGCATTGCGTATTTCACGCTCGGAAAAGCAGCAGAGTGCTGCGCCCTCCTGACGGAGCCGAGGCGCACGCCGGAGCAGCTGACGCTGCAAATTTCTGACCGCTTAGAAGACCATCTGGAAAAATATATCCTCTCCTGCCTTGCCATGGAGCACCTGCTCCTGCGGCACGGCGCGGCGATTTTCCACGCCGCGTGGTTCGAGCGGGAGGGGAAGGCGCTGCTCTTTTCCGGCGCGTCCGGCGCGGGGAAGAGCACGCACACCGCGCTCTGGACAATGACGCGTGACGTTGAGATGATCAACGGAGACAAGGCGCTGCTGTACCGGCGCGGCGATGCGCTATGGGCGGCGGGGCTGCCCTTTGCCGGCTCGTCCGGCATCTGTAAAAGCCGCGCGCTGCCGGTGCATTCGGTCATTTTTCTCTCGCACGGGGAGGAAAACGCGCTGCGCCGGATGGAGCTGCCCGAGGCCGCGCGAATGCTGCTGTCGCAAATGCCGCTGCAGCGCTGGTGCGCGGGTGACGTTTCCGCGGCGCTCGAGCTGGCGCTCTTCGCCGCCGAGCGGCTGCCGGTTTATGCCTACGCCTGCCGGCCCGATGCATCCGCCGTGGCGTATCTGGAGCGGGCGCAATTCTAAGGCAAAGGAGGGACGTCCATGGAGCCAATGCTGTCGAAATATCTGCACGCGCGGGGGCGCACGCTGGGGCTGCCGATTTCCGGCACCTTTGAGCTGACGCCGCGCTGCAA
>CAKTZP010000042.1 GCA_934636045.1 uncultured Oscillospiraceae bacterium | reverse complement strand
TTTGCAGTCTGACAGCGTGTCGAAAAGGGTTTTTCGACACGCTGAAATTAGCACTCTCATAAAGAGAGTGCTAATTTCATTCTATGCAGGACGCTTCTTTTGTGCGGCGGCATGGCTCACCCGGCGCGTTTGGGCAGACGGATGGTCAGGACGATCTCGTTTTCGGTCTCCTCCTGCGAGGTCTGGGCGTTGATGCCGGCGCCGCGGACAAGCTCGAGGGAATGGTTGACGCTGTTGAGAAACAGCCGCACATCCCGCACGATGAGCTTGCGCATGCCCTTCGGGCGCTCCTCCCGCCGCGCAAGGCAGGCGTCGATATACGCCTCGGTCTTGGCCACATTCAGCTCGCGGCTGACGATGACGTCCAGCGCCGCCAGCCGCTCCTCCTCCGTACCCAGGCGCAAAAGCGCGCGGGCGTGGCGCTCGGACAGGTGGTTTTCCCGCAGTCGCGCCAGCACGGCCGGGCTGTGGCGCAGCAGGCGCAGCTTGTTGGCCACAGCGCTTTGACTTTTGCCGACCTTGGCCGCCGCCTGCTCCTGACTCAGGCCATACAGCCGCATCAGGCGCGACAGCCCCTCGGCCTCCTCGATGTAGTCCAGGTCGCGGCGCTGCAGATTTTCCACCAGCGCCACCATGCCGGACTGCTCCTCGTCGACCGACAGGAAAATGCACGGCACCTCGTGGCATCCGGCCAGCCGCGCCGCGCGCAGCCGCCGCTCCCCCGCCACGAGCTCATACTCCGCCCCGCTGCGCCGGACGGTGAGAGGCTGCAGGATGCCGTACTGCTCGATGCTGGCGGCCAGCTCCCGCAGCCCCTCGGGATCAAAGATCCGCCGCGGCTGCGACGGGTTGGGACGGATCTGTCCGATGGGCAGATAGACGATCCGTCCGCTCTCTATCAGCCCTCTGCTCCTGCGCATCATGTTTCCTCCCATTGCTATGTTCACTCCCCGCTTTTTATTGTACCCCTTTGCGCGGCGAAAACGCGCGAATTACGGAGGGTAAACACAATAAATTGCGTTTTTACTTATTTCCCGCCACAACATCTTGGGAAATCTGCGGGAAATGGAGCTTTCTGTAAAAACCCGCCGCGATTTTTGCCGCCGTGCTTGTAGTTTTGCGGCTTTTTCGCTATAATAGAAGATGGAAGGATATCATTGCCCGGAAAGGATGAGCAAAATGAGACTGCTCGCAATCGGAGACGTGACTGCGGGCGGGCTGGCGTACCTCAAGCGTCGCCTGCCCCGGCTGAAGGAAGAAAAAAATATTGATTTTTGCGTCGTCAACGGAGAAAACGCCTCGCTCGTCGGCATGACGCCGCAGCAGGCGGAGGAGATTCTGAACGCCGGCGCGGACGTCATCACGATGGGCAACCACACGTGGAATCGCCGCGAGCTGGTGCCCTACATTGAAACCTCGCGCGAGGTGCTGCGCCCGGCAAACCTGCCGCCGCAGCAGCCCGGCCGCGGCTGGGGCGTGTTTGAAACGCCCTTCGGCGACGTTGCGGTGATCGACCTGATCGGCCGCGTGAGCATGGACTACACGCCCTCAAACCCCTTTCCGCTGGTCGAGCGCATCCTGCAACGGCTTGACACGCGGCTCATTTTCGTTGAGCTGCACGCCGAGGCCACATCGGAAAAGCTCGCCATGGGCTACCTGCTCGACGGGCGCGTCAGCGCCGTCTGGGGTACGCACACGCATGTCCAGACCGCCGATGACCGCATTCTGCCCAAGGGTACGGGCTACCTGACCGACCTCGGCATGACCGGGCCGATTGAAAGCGTGCTCGGCATTCAACCGGAAATTTCCATCCGCAAATTCATGGGCGATCTGCCGCGCCGCTATGAGCCCGCCGGCGGCCCCTGCAAACTCGAGGGCTGCATCTTCACCGTGGACGAGGCCAGCGGCTGCTGCACGCAGACAGAAAGAGTGAATGTGCATGATTAAGTTTCTTCACGCAGCGGATTTCCATCTGGACGCCGCCTTTTCCGCTCTGACCGGCGAGCAGGCCGCTCTGCGCCGCCGCGAGCAGCGCGAGATTCTCGATGAGCTGGCCGAGCTCTGCCGCGACTGCGAGCTGGTGCTGCTGCCGGGCGACCTGTTCGACGGCGCGCACGTCTACCGCGACACGCTCGACGCGCTCAAGCGGTTCTTTGCCGCCGTTCCCGGCGAAATTTTCATTGCGCCGGGCAACCACGACGCTCTCGTCTCCGGCTCGCCGTACCTGACCGAGGATTGGGGCGAAAACGTCCATATTTTCACCGACGAAGCGCCGCAGTGCATCGCCCTGCCGCGCCTCGGCTGCAACGTTTACGGCGCGGCCTTCCACGGCCAGAGCTGCCCGCCGCCGCTGGAGCATTTTCATGTTGACGACCCGGCGGCGCTGAATATCATGGTGCTGCACGGCGATTTGCAGCCCGGCTCGCCCTACGCGCCCATCACGCCCGACCAAATCGCCGCCAGCGGACTGGATTATCTGGCGCTCGGGCATATCCACACCCCGCGCTCGGCGCGCCTCGGCGCGACGCTGGCGGCCTATCCCGGCTGCCTAATGGGCCGCGGCTTTGACGAATGCGGCCAGAAGGGCGTCCTGCGCGGCACGCTGGAAAAGGGCGCGGCCACGGCGGAGTTCGTCCCCGTCCAGAGCCGCTGCTACGAAATTCTGACCGTGGACGCGGGCGACGACCCGCTGGAATCCGCACTCGCCGCCCTGCCGCCCGAGCATCAGCGCGACTGCTACCGCATCATTTTCACCGGCGAATCCGACGGGCTGGATTTGGCAAAGCTGCAAGAACGGCTCGAGGGCGAATTTTTCAGTCTCTCCCTCCGCGACCGCACGGTGCCGCGCGCCGCGCTTTGGCAGGACGCCGGGGACGACACCCTGCGCGGCTACGCCCTCGACGCGCTGCGCCGCCAGTACCGCGAGGCTGACGAGGCACAGCAGCCAACCATTGCACAGGCCGCACGACTGCTGCGCGATTTGATGGACGGACGGGAGGTGGCGCTATGATCATCAAAAAGCTGCGCGCCAACTTCGGCAAGCTCCACGGCGAATTGGAGCTTCAGCCCGGCATGAATCTGCTGTGCCTGCCCAATGAGGCAGGAAAATCGACGTGGAGCGCCTTTATTTTGGCTATGCTATATGGCATCGACACCTCAGAGCGCGCCACAAAAGCCAACACTCTGCCCGCCAAAGAGCGCTACAAGCCGTGGGACGGCTCGGCGATGGAGGGCAGCATGGAGCTGGAGTGGAACGGCCGCGCCATCACCATCGAGCGCACGTCCTCCGCCCGTGCGCCGATGGGCATATTCCGCGCCTATGAGACCGAAAGCGGCACGCCCGTCCGTGAGCTGACCGCCGACCGCTGCGGCGAGGTGCTGTGCGGCGTGGAGCGCTCGGTGTTCGAGCGCACGGCGTTCATCCGCCAGCTCGGCCTCGCCGTTTCTGAAGACCAAGCGCTGGAAAAGCGCCTCGGCGCGCTCGTCACCACCGGCGAGGACGGCGCCAAAACCGCGCTGGAGCTGGAAAAGGAGCTCCGCAACCTCAAAAACAAGCTCTCCGGCCGCGCCGGGCGCATTCCGCAGCTCACCGCGCTGGCAGACAAGCAGCGCCACGCGCTGGACGAGATAAATGATCTACAGGATGAACAGCTGCGCCTCGCCGCCGCGCTGGAAGCTGCCGCGGCGGAACGCGAACGGTTAGAGGCGCTCTCCCGCCGCGTCGAGCGCGCGCAGGAGGCCAAAAAGCAGGCCGGTCTGGCCGCGCTGGAGCTACAGCTCACACAGCAGCAGGCGCAGTGCCGCAAGCTGGCCGAGACCGCGCAGCAGTTGCCCGGCGAGGCCGCGCTGCACGAGCTCTCCCACCGCTTGGACGAGGCCGACAGCGCCCTGCAAACCGCCAAAATGGAGGCCGCGTTCACCGACCTGACCGTCGAGCCGCCCGCGTCCGACCCGCGTTTTGCGGGCAAGACCGGCGCAGAGGCCAAACATCAGGCCGCCGAGGACGCCGCCGCCTATCAAGCCGCAGCGACCGACACGGCGGCGCAGCTGCGTGCCGTCCGCCGGATGCTGATCGTCCTGCCGATCCTGCTGGTGTTGATCCCGGCCGCCGCTTTGGCCGTGTTCCTGTGGCTGCACCCTGACGCACGCGGCGTGTGGCCGTATCTCGTCCCGGCGGCCTTGGAGCTGCTGGCCGCGGGCATTCTTGCCGCAAGCCTGAGCAAAAAGGCCAAGCTGAAGCAACAGTCCGCCGCCGCACAGGCCATTCTTGACCGTTATCATGTCACAAACGCCGATGAAATTCTCCCGCTGGCCGAGGCCTATGCCGAAAAACAGGCGGCCTACGACGCGGCGCGCACCGACGCCGCCGCGCAAAAGCAGGCACTCTCCACCCGCGTGAGCGATGCACAGACGGCGCTCGACGCGCTTGTCGCGAAAATTGCCGAATTTGCCCCCGGCTGCCGGACGCCGTCCGCCGCGCGGGAGGCCATCTCCGCCGCCCTGCGCGTGCACGCCGAGCTTGCCGCCCAGACCCGCACCGCCGAGCAGCAGGAGGCGCAGCTGCGCTCCATGCGGCTGCTGCTCGAGGGCGCGCCCGCCGCGGCGCCCGACCCCGAGGCGCTGCAGATCGACGAGGCCAAGCTGCGCTATGACCTCGCCGCCGCGCAAAAGGAGCAGCTGCGTCTGACCGCCGCGCTGGCCAAGCAGCGCGGTATGATCGAGGCCAAGGGCGACGCCGTCGCCCTGCGCGCCGAGCTGGAGCAGACCGAGGACGCCCTTCAGGCAGCGCAGACCGCACTGCAGGCCGTCGAGCTGGCCGCAAATGCGGTGCAGACCGCAGACGAAACCCTGCGCTCCCGCTTCTCCCCGCAGATCACTGCCGAGGCCGGCGCGATCTTGGCCGAGCTGACCGAGGGAAAATATTCCAATCTCCTGCTCGCGCCGGATATGCGCCTTTCCGTCCGGGAAGAGGACGGCGTCGTCCTGCGCCCCGCCGCCGCCATGAGCTGCGGCACGGCAGACCAGATGTATCTGGCGCTGCGGCTGGCCATGTGCCGCCGCCTCCTGCCGGAAAGTGCCCCGCTTCTGCTTGACGATACCCTCGTCAACTTCGATCCCCCCCGCACCGCCGCCGCGCTCGGCCTCCTTCGTCAGGAATCCGCAAGCCGCCAAATTCTTCTCTTCACCTGCCGCGAGCTTCAATAGAATTTGGGAAGCAGGATTCCCTCGCATAGGTACGACAGCGTCTGCACAAGGTGAGTTTTTTCGACTTGCGACCCGGAAAAATCAGGAATCCCGCTGCGGCGGAGGTCTGTATTTTGTCAAATTCTTTCATATGACAATGCCCATGATAAAGGGAGGAAACGATATGTCGATCCGTGCTGATTTGCTGCGATTACCGGAGGCGGCTTGGAAGAATGAGGCTGTTTTGTTTCGGCGGATCGAGACGGAGGAGGATCTGATTTATGCCGGGTATGATTGCCGGCTGCGTGAGGATCAGGCGGATTTGGCCAATCCGTTCTGGTTTTCCATTGGTCGGGCGTATCTTGCGCCGGAGGATCACGTTCCCTGCGTGATCTGCACAACGGCGGGCGAGCGCATTGGTTTTATTGACCTTTATCAATGGCGCGGCGAGCCGTACAGCTACGCATGGGGCTATTTTATTGATGCACGACAGCAGGGCAAGGGCTATGGCAAGGCCGCCGCGCGGTTGGCCGTCCGCCTGCTGAAGGCTGCGGCTCCCACAACGCCGATCTGCCTCGCGGTTGCACCGGAAAATCACAAGGCGCAAGCCCTCTATCGTTCTCTTGGCTTTCACCGGCGCTCTGCTTTAGATGGCGACGACCTCGTCTTTTGCCTGTAAAAAGCGCCTTCTCCAAGTTGGCTTGGAGAAGGCGCTTTTTGTTTCAGGGAAAGCCACGAAATGGCAGAGGGTTGCGGAGCGTTATTCTACCGTCACCGATTTGGCCAGATTGCGGGGCTTATCGACGTCGCAGCCGCGGGCGAGAGCGACGTAGTAGGCAAAGAGCTGCAGCGGCAGGACATTGAGGCTGGGCTGGAGCAGGGGGTGGGTCTTCGGGACGAGGAGGCAGCGGTCGACCGTCTTTTCGGCCTCGGCAGCCAGATCCACCGTGGTCAGGCCGAGGACATTCGCACCGCGCGCCTTGACCTCCTTGACGTTGGACATCATTTTTTCAAACAGCTCCGGCATGGTGGCCAGCGCAATGACCAAGGTGCCGTCCTCGATCAGCGAGATCGGGCCGTGCTTGAGCTCGCCGGCAGCATAGGCCTCAGAATGGACATAGGCGATCTCCTTGAGCTTCAGGCTGCCCTCGAGGCAGGTGGCGCTGTCGTGGGTCCGCCCGATGAAGAACACGTCGTGGTGGCTGCAGAGCGCCTCGGCCGTGGCTTCGATGTTGGCGAGGTTCTGCTCGCTGAGCATCTCCGCCAGCTGCTCGGGCAGGCGCTCGAGCGCGGTAAGCATGGCCTGATATTCCGCAGGGCGCAGCGTGCCGAGCAGGTCGCCGATATACAGCGCCAGCAGGTATAGCACGGACAGCTGCGTGGAATACGCCTTGGTGGTGGCCACGGCGATCTCCGGGCCTGCCCACGTGTAGATAACGTCGTCCGCAGCCTTGGAGATGGCGCTGCCGACCACGTTGACGATGGCCAGCGTCCGCGCGCCGAGGTCCTTGGCCGAGCGGAGGGCCGCGAGGGTATCCGCCGTTTCGCCGGACTGACTGATGATGATAACGAGCGTATCGTCGCCGAGCACGGGCTCGGAATAGCGGAACTCCGAGGCCAGCACCGGCTCGACCGGGATGCGGCAGGTCTTTTCGATGACATATTTGCCGCAGCAGCCGACATAATACGCCGAGCCGCAGGCAACGATGTAGATGCGGCGGATTCCGCGCAGATAGTCCGCCGTCAGCGTCAGGTCGTCGAGGACAACGCGGCCGTTTTTGATGCGCGGTGAAACGGTATCGCGCAGCGCCTTGGGCTGATCGTGGATTTCCTTCATCATAAAGTGCGGGAAGCCGCCCTTTTCCGCATCGGACATTTCCCACGTGATGTGTTCGGGCTGCTTTTCGACCTCTTCGCCAAGGGCGTTATAGAACGTAACGTGGTCGGCAGTGAAATCGGCCATGTCGCCGTCGTTGAGATAAACGACCCTGCGGGTGTGCTTCAAAATTGCCGGAACGTCCGAGGCAATGAAGTTTTCGCCGTGCCCAAAGCCGAAGATCAGCGGACTGTCCTTCTTCACGGCCAGAATGCGCCCCGGGCAGTCGATGCAGAGGATGCCGAAGGCATAGCTGCCCTCGAGCATTTCCACCGCGCGGCGCGCGGCAGTGAGCAGGTCGCCGGTCTCCTCATAAAGATATTCCAGCAGATTTGCAGCGACCTCGGTGTCGGTTTCGGACACAAAGGTCTTCCCGTGCGCCAGCAGAAACTCGCGCAGGTACAAATAGTTTTCGATGATGCCGTTGTGCACAAGGCTGATTTTGCCGTTTGTGGAGACCTGCGGATGGGAATTGGTGTGCGAAGGGGCGCCATGGGTCGCCCAGCGCGTGTGGCCGACGCCCGTGGTGCCGTGCAGCGCCGTGCCGTTTGCGGTCAGCTCCAGCAGCGCAGCGAGGCGACCCTTTGTTTTCGAGATCTGCCATTCGTGCTCGCCGAAGACGCACACACCGGCAGAGTCATATCCGCGGTATTCCAGCTTGGCCAGTCCGTCCAGAAGGATGGGCGCGGCCTGCTTCTTTCCGGTATAGCCTACGATTCCACACATAAAAAAATAACCTCCATACGTCGGTAATACTTTGACTCAGTGTATGGAGATTATACTCTATTTATTTGCCAAAATCAACTGAAAATTTGCATTTTTCTGCGGTCGAATGAAATTTAATCGAAAATGGACAATTGCGGAGGCGGCAGATGTCGCAAAAGCGGCGGTGCGGCGGCGATCGGAATCGCACCGTAACGTGTTAGCGCCTCGGCATCGGGCGAGCCGTCATGGAATATGTAAACGGTCGAAAGGCGCGCGCGCAGGCTGACCAGCGCGCCGTCCCAGCTCCCGCCGCTGCCTGCGGTGCATTGCGCCACAAAGGAAATCCCGCCGAGGGCGTGGATATAACGGTTGCGGCGCAGCGCGCGCTGCGAGGAGAAGGGAATATCCCAGCCCTCATCGCTGCAAAACAGAACGTTTTTTCTCGTGCTGTGTTCTCGTAACGCGTCCGGAATGAAGCATATTACGCGTCCTCCGGTGTGCAGACAGGCGTCTTGTCCCGTTTGGTCGGCGCCGACGGCGTTGCCGGAGACGAGCGTGCGCCCCTCGCGGGCGGCAAGCAGGCCGATGCTTTCGGCAAAGCGGCGGTTTTCCGGGCGCAGGCGGCGCGAGCCGGTCAGGGCGAGGCAGGGCGTTTGCAGCAGCGCGGCGTCGCCCCGCAGGAACAGCGCCGGCGGACAATCCTCGCCGAGCTTGCGCAGCGCAGCCGGGAACTGCTTGGAAATCCGCGTGAGGACCGTCAGTCCGGGCTGCGCCAGATAGCGGTGCAGCGCCTCCCGCCGGTCGAGCAGCCCGGCAACCCGGGCGGAAAACTCTGCCGAAAAGCCCAGCGCCCGCAGCAACGGAGCGGTGACCTCGCCCTCTGCGGGCGGCGCAGCGGCAAAGCGCGCGGCCAGCTGGCGGTACTCCCGCGCGCTCAGCGGACGCACCGGCTGTCCCAGCGCGCAGCACAGCAGAAGCAGCCCCTCCTCCGCGGGACGCATCAGCGGAGCTTTTTCGGCTTCTCCTCCTCCGGCGCGGGAATGAGGCAGCCGTATTCGTCGAAGATCATCGGTGTGATGCGGTATTGCGAAAATTTTGCGATCTCGTCCAGCTTCGCCTGCTCGGGGAACGAGCCGATCAGGGTAAAGGCGATGCCCTTTTTCTGCGCGCGCCCGGTGCGGCCGATGCGGTGGACGTAGTATTCGTTCTCGTCGGGAACGTCGTAGTTGATCACGCCGTCCACATCGTCGACGTCAATACCGCGCGAGGCCACGTCCGTCGCGATGAGCACCGGCAGCTTTCCGGCGCGGAAGGCGGCCATGGTCTTTTCGCGCGTGGCCTGCTTGATGTCGCCGTGAAGGCAGTCGGCAGCAATGCCCGCGCGGCGCAGATCGTCGCTCAGGCGCTGGCACATGACCTTCGTGTTGCAAAACACGATCACCCGCTCGAACGCGCCGGAGCGCAGGATGCGCAGCATGGCCTCCTCCTTTTCCATCCGGGGGACGGTGATGCTGTACTGGTCGATATCAGGCTTGCTCTCGGCGGTGGGAGCAACGGTGATCTCCACCTCGTCGCGCTGATACATCCAGCTGACCGTCATGACCTCCTGCGAGATCGTGGCGGAAAACAGGCCGAGATTGACGCGGTTTTTGATGCGGTTGAGAATGCTTGTCACATCGTCAAAGAAGCCCATGTCGAGCATGCGGTCGGCCTCGTCGAGAACGACGGTCTTGATGCCGTCAAAGCGCAGCTTTTTGTGGTTGTAATGATCCATCAGGCGGCCGGGCGTTGCCACAAGGATCTGCGGACGCTTCGCAAGGCTCTTGATCTGCGGCTCCATGCGCTGCCCGCCGTAGACGACCGTCACGCGGATCTCCGGCCGGTAGGTCAAAAGGCCGCGCAGCTCGTCGCCGATCTGAAGCGCCAGCTCACGCGTCGGAGCGAGGACAAGCGCTTGGATCTGATCATTTTCCGGGTCGATGTGCTGAATCATCGGAATGCCGAAGGCAAAGGTCTTGCCCGTGCCGGTCGGCGCCTTGGCGATCACGTCGCGCCACTGCATCAGCGGGCCGATCGCCTCCTGCTGCACCTTCGTCGGAACGCTCAGTCCCTTGTCATCCAGCGCGTGCAATATCCGCTCGTCAATCCCGAGCTCACGAAATGTTATTTCTTGTTCCATATGGATTCCTCATTTGCAGAATTTCATTTTATTATATCAAATATCCCGCAGCATTGCAACTTTTTTCGCCGCAGCAAACCGCGCCGCCAGCGCTTTCCATTTTGCAGCTGCCTCCATTCCACGCCGTAGGGGCGCTCATTGAGCGCCCTTGCTAACACCTTCGACTTTGTGGTGCAGCCCATATCGATCCGCGCGCTGCACCGCGGCAGTGTTGGTGGAGAGGTCAACCTCAAATTCCGAACAAGCGGCAGGCATTTTCTGTTGTCTGGCGGCCGGCTTCTTCGGGGGTCAGTCCGCGCAGCTCTGCCAGCTTTTTTGCCACCAGCGGAACATAGCGGCTGTCGTTGCGGCGGCCGCGGTACGGCTCGGGCGCCATGTAAGGGCAGTCGGTCTCGATCAGGATCCGATCCAGCGGCAGCGCCTGCGCCGCCTCCACCGCCCTCCGTGCATTTTTAAACGTTAAAACGCCGGTAAATCCAATATACCAGCCCCGTTCCGCGAGCCAAAGCGCCATTTCCTTCGATCCGGAGAAGCAGTGGAACACACCGCGCACCTCCGGATGGCGCCGCACAATGTCCATCGCGTCGCCGTGCGCCTCGCGCTCGTGGACAATAACCGGCATTTTCAGCGCCTCGGCCAGCTCCAGCTGCTGCTCAAAGGCGATGATCTGCTGTGCGCGCGGAACGTCCTCATAGTGATAATCCAGCCCGATCTCCCCAATGGCCCTGACCTTCGGATGGGCAGCAAGCGCACGGTAGCGGTCGAGAAGCGCGCCGTCGACATGGTCGGCATCGTCCGGATGGCTGCCCACGGCAGCATAAACAAACGCATATCGCTCCGCCAGCGCCACCGAGCGCTCCGAGGAGGCAAAGTCACAGCCGACGTTCAGAACCAGCCCAACTCCATTGTCTTTTAAGCTGTCCAAGATCTCCTCGCGCTCACCGTCAAACCGCACATCATCCAAATGCGCATGGGAATCGAAATACATAAAAGGCCTCCGCAGAAACGAAAATTTGAAGGGCCGGAAGGCGGCACGCAGCCTCCGCGATGCCGCATCCTGTCGGCCGCACCCGCGGCAAAAAAGCTGCCGCGCCGGTCAGCGCACCGGCGTTTGGTTTACATAATCTATATACCGGAATTGGAGGCCGTTTTCCTCCATGGTCTCGGAGGTGTGCACAGCGCGCCAATTGGGAAGGGTGTCCAGGTTGGGAAAGAACCGGTCGGCGGGCAGCTCGGTCAGTGTACGCGTCAGGAAAACGCGGTCGCAGTACGGCAGCAGCGCCTCATAGACGCTTGCGCCGCCGATGACGGCGACGTCGCTCGTATCCTCCGGCAGGGTGGCCAGCAGCGACGGCAGATCGCGAAACACCTCGGCTCCCTCGACCGAAAGCGACGTATCACGAGACAAAATCAGGTTGCGCCGGTTCTTTAGTGGGCGGCCGCCGGGGAACGTCTCGAGCGTTTTGCGCCCCAAAATGACGGTTTTCCCCTCCGTCAGGCGGCGAAAGCGCTGCAGATCCGCCCGGATCGTCACAAGCAGCTGATTTTCCATCCCGATGCCCCAACGGGAATCGACATTAACAACCGCAAACATCCGCTGCTCCCCCACTCAGATCGCCACCGGAATGCGGTCGGAAAATTCGTGCCAGCGGTAGTTTTCAAAATGGAAATCATCGACGGTGAAGGCATAGAAATCCTTCACGTCTCGGTTTACATAAAACTTCGGCGCCTCCAGCGGCTCGCGCTCAAGGAGCTTTTCCACCAGCGGCACATGGCGGTCATAGATATGGCAGTCGGCGATCACATGCACCAGCTCTCCCGCCTCCAGACCGCTGACCTGCGCCAGCATGTGCACCAGCACGGCATATTGCGTCACATTCCAGTTGTTCGCCGTGAGCATGTCCTGCGAGCGCTGGTTCAGGATCGCATTGAGGGTATTTCCGCTGACATTGAAGGTCATGGAATAGGCGCAGGGATAGAGCGCCATCTCGTTCAGGTCGGCAAAATTGTAGAGGTTCGTCATAATACGGCGGCTGGCCGGGTTGTTTTTGAGGTCAAACAGCACCCGGTCGACTTGGTCAAATTCACCCTCCGGGTAGCGGTGCTTCACGCCGAGCTGGTAGCCGTAGGCCTTGCCGATCGTGCCGTCCTCGCGCGCCCAGCTGTCCCAGATATGGCTGTGCAGGTCGGCGACGCGGTTGGACTTTTTCTGCCAGATCCACAGCAGCTCATCGATGCAGGAGCGGTAGTAGGTGCGGCGCAGGGTCATGATGGGAAATTCCTCACGCAGGTCATAGCGATTGACCACGCCGAAGGATTTGATCGTGTGGGCGGGCGTGCCGTCCTCCCAGCGCGGGCGCACGGAGCGGTCGGTATCCCAAACGCCCTCGGAAAGAATCTTTTTGCAGGTTTCGATATATAACAGGTCTGCTTTACTCATTTTTTCATCACCGCATTCAGTATACCAGAAACCCGCCCGAAAGTCAAAAAAAACCGGAACGCCGAGGCGCTCCGGTTCATAGTTATTTCTTATTGTTCAGTCTCTGCAGCAGCTCAACGGTCAGGGCGGTGTTCTTGGCGATGCTGCGAAGGTTCGTCGCATTGTTGAGGGCGACCATGCCGCCAGCCACCACGATAAAGCCCACCAGAATGCCGCCCAGCACGATCAGCACCGCCAAAATCGGCGAGCCGTAGAAGACCGGCACGGCCATCACGAACGCCGTGACCACGATCGCGGCAAACAGGATCCAGAAAATCACACGCAGGAAGACGATCCAGCCCATGCCCTTGCCGGTCTTGCCGCTGAGCGCGGGCACCGCTGGCTGCGGATAAGGAGACGGCTGCGGCGCGGCCGCTGGTACCGGGTTGGGCGCAGCGCTCTGCGCAGGCGCGGCGGCCACCTTGGCCGGATGGCCGCAGTCGGGGCAGAAATCCTGCTCGTCCGTGAGCGCACGGCCGCAGGCAGAGCAAATTCGTTTTTCCATGTTTTTTACCTCTCTTTTTTGTTTTTCTCTCAACGATATCATTATAGAAACGCATTTTTCGGGTGTCAAGGGCAAAAAAGAAGGAGCTGCCCCCTCAAAGGGCAGCTCCCGAAAAAAACGTTCAATTTCCCTTTTCCGCAACGCCGATGCGGTTAAGGGCGCGGGCGAGCTTGACACGCGCGAGCGCGACGTCCTTGTCGTCCTGCGCGGCGGCGATGCGCGCCTTGGCGCGCTCCTCGGCCTGCTTGGCGCGGGCGACATCGATCGCCTCGGCATACTCAAAGGAGGTGGCGACGAGACGCACCTCGCCCTTTTCCACGCTCAAAAACCCGCCGCCGCAGGCTGCATCCCGTGCCGTGCCGTTTTCCGTCACGGTGACGACGCCGATGTCCAGCACGGCAAGGTAGTCCGCGTGACCTGCACGGATGCTGACGTAGCCCTCGGTCGTGCGCAGACGGAGCGCCTCCGCCTCGCCGTCAAAGAGGCTGCCGTCCGGCGTGACGATCTGCAAACGAAAGGCGCTCATTTTGCCGCACCCTTCGCCTTCTCCACCGCCTCGTCGATGGTGCCGACAAAGAGGAAGGCGGACTCGGGCAGGTCGTCGTGCTTGCCCTCGAGGATCTCCTTAAAGCCGCGGACGGTCTCCTTGATGGGAACGTACTTGCCCTCGTAGCCGGTGAACTGCTCGGCCACACTGAACGGCTGCGACAGGAAGCGCTGAATTTTTCTGGCACGGTTGACGATGCGCTTGTCCTCCTCGGACAGCTCGTCCATGCCCATGATGGCAATGATATCCTGCAGTTCCTTATAGCGCTGCAAAATACGCTGCGTTTCGCGGGCGACCTCATAATGCTCCGTGCCGACGATCTCCGGCGTCAGGATGCGGGAGGTGGACTCCAGCGGATCGACGGCGGGATAGATGCCCAGCGAGGCGATGCCGCGGTCGAGAACCGTGGTCGCGTCGAGGTGGGCGAAGGTCGTAGCCGGGGCGGGGTCGGTCAGGTCGTCGGCGGGGACATAGACCGCCTGCACGGACGTGATCGAGCCCTTCTTCGTGGAGGTGATGCGCTCCTGCAGGGCACCCATTTCGGTGGCCAGCGTGGGCTGGTAGCCGACGGCGGAGGGCATACGGCCCAGCAGCGCCGAGACCTCAGAGCCTGCCTGCGTGAAGCGGAAGATGTTATCGATGAACAGCAGCACGTCCTGCCCCTCGCGGTCGCGGAAGTATTCCGCCATCGTCAGGCCGGACAGCGCCACGCGCATTCTGGCTCCGGGCGGCTCGTTCATCTGGCCGTAGACCAAGGCGGTCTTGTTGATGACGCCCGATTCCATCATTTCGTTATAAAGATCGTTACCCTCGCGGGTACGCTCGCCGACGCCTGCAAAGACGGAAATTCCGCCGTGCTGCTTGGCGATGTTGTTGATGAGCTCCATGATCAGCACCGTCTTGCCGACGCCTGCGCCGCCGAACAGACCGATCTTGCCGCCCTTGGCATAGGGGGCGATCAGGTCGACGACCTTGATGCCGGTCTCAAGCATTTCGGTGGTGCTCTCCTGCTCGTCGTAGGCGGGCGGGTCGCGGTGAATGCTCCATTTTTCGCAGGTGACGGGCTGCGGCTTGTCGTCGATGGCACGGCCGAGCAGGTTAAAGACTCTGCCCAGTGTCTCCTTGCCGACGGGCACCTTGATCGGCGCGCCGGTATCCTCCGCCTCCATGCCGCGCACCATGCCGTCGGTGCTGCTCATTGCGATGCAGCGCACGACATCGTCGCCGAGCTGCTGCGCGACCTCGCAGATAAGCTTGCCGTCCTCGCGCGGGATTTCAATGGCGTTGAGCAGGTTCGGCAGACGGCCGTTCTCGAACCGAATGTCCA
>CAKTZP010000041.1 GCA_934636045.1 uncultured Oscillospiraceae bacterium | reverse complement strand
TCAACGGACGGGATGAAGTTCTGCGGCACGCAGCCGCCGACGGTCTCATCCGCGAAGATCATCTCTTCGGACTCGGACTGCGGCTCGAAGCGGATGTAGACGTCGCCGAACTGGCCATGGCCGCCGGACTGCTTCTTGTGGCGGCCGTGGATCTCGACCTTTTTCTTGATGGTCTCGCGGTAAGCGATCTTCGCCGGGCGGAGCTCGGCCTCGACCTTATACTTGCTCAGCAGCTTTGCAATGATAACGCTCAGGTGAATGTCGCAGACACCGGCGATGATCATTTCCTTGGTCTCGGGGTCGTTGCCATAGGTAAAGGAGGCGTCTTCCTCGTTCAGCTTGACCAGACCGGCTGCGACCTTGTCTTCCTGACCCTTGGTCTTGGCGTAGATGGCCATGCGGTAGCAGGGCTCTGCGTACTCCATCTTCTTGATGGAAACGACCTTGCCGGGCAGACCCAGCGTGTCGCCGGTGCGGACGGAGGCGAGCTTCGTGAACACGCCGATATCGCCGCAGCAGACCTTGGAGGTCTTGGCGTTGTCCTTGCCCTTCGGGAAGAAGGTGTTGCCGAGCTTTTCGTTGTCGCCGGTGCGGGCGTTGACGACGGTCAGGGTGTCCTCAATGTCACCGGAGATGACCTTGAAGTAGGAGTTCTTGCCGTACTGGTCGGCGACCGTGTTGAACACGAATGCCATCGGGCTGCCGGCGGGGTCGAGCTTGAACTCGGACTCGTTGCCATCCTCGTCGACGGCGATCATCGGCTTGCCCTCCAGCGGGGAGGGAGCGAACTTCTTGAGGTTTTCCATCAGGCGGACGGTGCCGAGGCCGGTCATGGAGCAGCCGCAGAACACGGGAGTAACGGTTCTCTGTGCAATGCCGTCCTTGATGCCCTTGATGAGCTCCTCCGGAGTGAAGGGCTCTTCCATGAAGAACTTCTCCATGAGGGCCTCGTCGGTCTCGGCGACCTGCTCGTTGAGCTCCATCATGTATTCTTCGATCTTGTCTGCGGCGTCGGCGGGACGAGCAATCTCCTTGCCGCTTGCGTCGTAGGCCTTCTTTTCAATCAAATCGACGATGCCGACCGTCTGCTCACCGTTCAGAATCGGGAAGGTGAAGGGGATGGCGGAGGCGCCGAAGGTGGAGCGGATGGCATCGAACGTGCCGAAGAAGTTGGCATGCTCTTCATCCAGCTTGGAAACATAGAACATTGCGGGCAGCTCTGCGTCAGCGAGGGACTTCCAGCCCTTTTCGGTGCCGACGACGATGCCGGACTTCGCGGACAGGCAGATCAGACCTGCATCCGCGACGCGGAGGGACTGCACGACCTCGGCTGCGAAATCGAAGTAGCCGGGGTTATCGAGAACGTTGAGCTTGCAGCCGGCGTATTCCACGGGGATGACAGAGGTCTTGATGGAATACTGGCGCTTCTTCTCTTCGTCGTCAAAATCGGAGACAGTGGTGCCGTCGGCACGCTTACCGAGACGGGTGATCGCCTTGGTGAGGTAGAGCATACTCTCGCACAGGGCGGATTTGCCATCGCCGCCATGACCGAGCAGCGCAATATTGCGGATGTCCTTCGCAGTGTACATATTGTTGAAAATCTCCTTTCTGTGCAGTCGGGAAGGGACTGCGGGCGGCATTCCGATGTTGCCACAATTAGTTTCATTATACACGATGGTTTCAAATATTGCAATGACTAATACAAATTTTTCGTGAAAAATGTGCAAGAACTGTACCGCTGCGTCAGAATTTTAGCAGCACGTAGGTCAGAAAGCCGTTCACCGTCGCCCAGACCAGCTGGAACAGCAGCATGTTCTGCGGCGAAATGACCGCAGCGGCATCCCAGATCAGCAGCGCCGCGCAGAGCATCAGTCCCAGCACACCGCCGAAGATGCATAAAACGGTTGAAAACAGCGCCGAGATACGCAGCGTCCGTCCGGCGGCCACGGCGGTCGCGAAGGCACCGAAGGTGTCCTTGGCGATCAGCGCGCCCTGCCGGTTTTTCTCGCTGCGGTCGTTGGCCGAAAGACGCAGCCGCTCGCGGTAGTCCGGAAAGCGCAGCGCTGCGGCGGAAAGCTCATATTTCGACGAGATCAGCTCCGGCGTGATGAGAAAATCGCGCGTGGCCAGCACCACCGAGAAATTCCGGTTGGCCAGCACGCTGCGCAGCCCTGTCTTGGTCGAATGGTTTGGTTTGTAGCGCAGCGCGAACACGCCTGCCAGCTCGCCGTTGACGGAAACATACACCGCCTGCCGCACCCGCGCGCCCTCCGGCATGTGCACGCCCATGCTGCGCATGAACGCCAGCGAGCCGACGAGCACAATGTCGTCAAAAATCTCCGCACCGATGCCGCCGATGTCATAAAAGCGGTGATCGGCCACGGGACAGTGGCTGCCCAGCTGCGATTGCAGCAGCGTTTCGAACAGATCGACCAGCGGGCTGTTCGCAGCGTTGAGCGCCGCCAGCGCGTAGGCGATCACGCGGCTGGCGGGATACGCGCCGTAAAGCTTCATTCCGTTGGAGGTAATGCTGCTTTTGGGGAACAGATCCTCGTCCCGGAGGATGATGGTGTGCTGCCCGCCGAAAATCTTTGCGCCATACCAGCCGCACAGCGCACCGCCGAAGTGAAACAGGCGCTTGGCCAGCCGCGCAAACGGCCGGGAATAAGCCATGGCTCCGCAGAACGGCAGCGCGCCCAGCAGCAGGAGCAGCCAGCTCACGACAAAATCCTTTTCCAGAAAATAAGACATCAGCCACGCGCCCGAGCCCGACAGCAGCAGGATGCACCAGCCGTAGACGCGAAAGATTTTCTGCGGTCTGTCCGGCAGGAGCAGATGCGCCATAAAGTCCTCCGTTTTGCCCACGTCCCGACGCAGTGAGGCGGTGTCCTTAATCAGCTGCGGCGTGTCGTAGACGCCCATTGGGGAGGAAAACGAGCTCACCGCGCGCAGCGTGTAGCGCATGGCTTTTTTCTCGCACAGGATCGAGCGCATCAGGAAGAAGTACAGCACGATTACCACCGCGCAGAAGCTCGGATCGCTGCCGCCTCGCTGGCGGACAGTGTGAATGAGCGCGAGCACTGCAGCGGCCACGGCGGGCGTATAAAGCCCCATGTGAAAATGCAGCAGCTCGCTCACGCCGCGCACATTGACCTCCAGCGCCAGCAGCATGGCCAGCGTGTAAAGCCCGACCGTGCACCATGACGTCAGCTCCGCCGGAAGAAAGTCCGGCGAGAAGGGAAGGTATGCCCCCAGCGACGGCAGCAGCGTCAAAAGCGCGATCGGCAGCAGCAGATACAGCCGCAGCCGGAACAGGCCGATGCCGCTGTGCGGCTTGGTCAAAAGCTCCTGCGGCGTGGGCTGCTGCTGCTTGGGCAGCGCCGTGATAAGCGGCTTGGCCGGGGTGGGCGACTTCCCTGCGGCAGGCGATTTTGCAGCCGCTCTTGCAGCCTTTTTCACCGCCGCTGATTTCAGGGACGGAAGCGCCTGCGTTTTCTCCGCCTGCGCCTTGTCAGTGTCATCGATCGGGCGGAAACGGATCGTCCTGCCCGAGACTGCGGCTGCACGACCCTCCGCCGGTGGCCTTGAAGGCTTTTTCGCCGGCAGCTTTGAAGGCTTCTCCGCCGGCGTGTCCGTCGCTTCCTCCGGCGCAGAGGCTTCTGCGGCAGGCTTTTCCGGCTCTGCGGCTCTTTCCGGCGAAGCCTCTTGCACTGTGGGCTCGTGCGGCGTGTCCGCCGGCTCGGCCTGCGCGCCGCCGAACTCGCGCAGAATCTCCTCCAGGGAATATGCTTCCGTCGGCTCGGAGGAAACCGTGCTATTTAGTTGCTCCCGGCTTTCTCCGTTCGACATGGCCTATCCTCTCTGGCGAACTGCCTCGTAAAGTAAAATTGCGGCTGCGGCCGATGCATTCAAGGACGAAATCTGTCCTCGCATCGGGATGCTGACCTTAAAATCACAGGTTTCGGCCACGATTCGGCTCATGCCCTCGCCCTCGTTGCCGATGACAATGGCGGCAGGCCCCTTGAGATCTGCGCCGTACAGGCTCGTCGTGCCGTCGGCGGCGGTGCCGAAGACCCAGACGCCGCGCTCCTTCAGCTCGCGCAGCGCGGCGGCAATGTTGCTGACGCGCGCGACCTTCATATATTCGATCGCGCCCGCGGAGGCCTTTGCGACCACAGCCGTCAGCGCAACGCTGCGGCGCTTGGGGATAATGACCCCGTGTGCCCCGGCACACTCGGCCGTGCGCAGGATCGCCCCCAGATTGTGCGGGTCGGACAGCTCGTCGCACACGACGATCAGCGGCGCCTGCCCACGCGCCTCGGCCTCGGCCAGAATGTCATCAACTGTCGCGTAATCATGCGCGGCGACGGAGGCGATGATGCCCTGATGGGAACCTGTGGGGCTCATGTCGTTGAGCTTGCGCCGGTCGATGCGGACGACGACTGCGCCGGCGTCCTTGGCCATGGCGGCAAGCCTTCCCAGCGCGCGGTCGGTGTCGCCGTCGGCCAAAAAGACCTTGTTGATGGTTCTGCCGCTGCGAAGGGCCTCGGTGACGGCGTTGCGTCCCTCAATCAGTCCCTCGTCCAGTGCGGCGGCGGTATCGGTTTTCGTTTCTTTTCTCATAGCTTCTCCGTTGTTTGCTTAAAATTTTATACTCCAACTCATTATAGCAAAAAAAGCTTTCGGAAACAATACAAAATATCGCGTCCGTCAAAAAACCGCGCCGAATGGGTGCGGCCGCAGCGATTTGTGCCGAAATTCATAAAAAATTCATGAAACATTCCCCGTCCTTCGTTGCGAAACCGGGGAAAATGTGATATGATTCTCAAAAATGCCGGACACCCTTTGCCCGGCGCATGCTTTCGCGCAGGTACTTGCAGGAAGGGGGCAGCTATGTCCAACCAAAATCCCAACAATCAGCAGAACCGAAATCGCAACAATCAGAACAACAACAATAACGCCCGGCGCAATTCTATCATTGCGATGGTCATCGTGGTGGTGCTGGTCTCGCTGTTTTGGAACCAGATCACCCGCATGATCCTCGGCAGCGGACAGGAGGAGGTCACATATGACGTCTTCCTCGACAAGCTGGAGGCCGGCGAGATCCACGAGGCCACGATCGGCACGGAATATATCAAATTCAACCTCACCAAAGAAAAGGACGACCCGCGCCCGACGACCTACTTCACCGAGCGCGTGCCCGGTGTGGAGCTGACGACGCTGGTCACGCAGATGAAGCGCAGCGGCGTGGTGTTCAACGGCGACATTACGCAGGATAGCACGGGCACGCTCCTGTTTACGTGGCTGCTGCTTCCGATGGGGCTGCTCTTGCTGTTTTCTCTGGTCATGCGCTTTGCGGCAGGACGCAACGGGGGCAGCGGCGGCGGTGGCTTCGGCGGCATCGGCGGCATCGGCAAGAGCCGCGCCAAGGTCTACATGGAAAAGGAGACCGGCGTGACCTTCCGCGATGTGGCCGGTCAGGACGAGGCGAAGGAATCCCTCGTCGAGATCATCGACTTTTTGCATAACCCCAAAAAATACACCGCCATCGGCGCAAAGCTGCCCAAGGGCGCGCTGCTCGTCGGCTCTCCCGGCACCGGCAAGACCCTGCTGGCCAAGGCCGTTGCGGGCGAGGCGCATGTGCCGTTCTTCTCCATCTCCGGCTCGGACTTTGTGGAAATGTTCGTGGGCGTCGGCGCCAGCCGCGTGCGCGATCTGTTCCAGGAGGCCGCAAAGGTCGCCCCTGCCATCATTTTTATCGACGAGATCGACGCCATCGGCCGCAGCCGTGACAGCCGCTTCGGCGGTAACGACGAGCGCGAGCAGACCCTCAACCAGCTCCTTGCGGAGATCGACGGCTTCGACTCGTCCAAGGGCGTCGTGATCCTTGCCGCAACGAACCGTCCGGAAATTCTGGACAAGGCGCTGCTGCGCGCCGGCCGCTTTGACCGCCGCATCGTGGTCGACCGTCCGAATCTGGAGGGGCGCTATCAGACCCTCGTCGTTCACACGCGCAACATCCGTCTGGCCGACGATGTCGATTTGAAAAAGCTTGCGCAGGCCACGGCCGGCGCCGTCGGCGCAGACCTTGCAAACCTCGTCAACGAGGCGGCGCTGCGCGCCGTGCGTATGGGTCGCCAGACCGTCAACCAGCAGGATCTTCTGACCTCCTTCGAGGTCGTTATTGCCGGCACGGAAAAGAAGGGTACCGTCCTGACCGATATCGAAAAGCGCATCGTCGCCTATCATGAGGTCGGCCATGCACTGGTCGCGGCGCTGAAGAAGCATTCTCAGCCCGTTTCCAAGATCACGATTGTCCCGCACACCTCCGGCGCGCTGGGCTATACGATGCAGATGCCCGAGGAGGAGAAGTTCCTTAACTCCAAGGAGGAGCTGCTCATCCAGCTGCAGACCCTGCTCGGCGGCCGTGCCGCGGAGCAGACCGTCTTCGGTATCCAGACCACGGGCGCTTCCAACGACATCGAGCGCGCGACGGATCTTGCCCGTCGCATGGTCACGCAGTTCGGCATGAGCGACAAGATCGGCCTGATGGCGCTGAGCACTACGAGCAATGAATATCTCGACGGTCAGGCCTACATGGACTGCGCGCAGAGCACCGCGGCCGACGCCGACAGCGAGGTGCGAAGCCTGCTGCAGCAGAGCTACGACGAGGCCAAGCAGGTGCTCGCTCAGCACCGCGCGCTGCTCGACGAAATTGCCCTGTACCTGCTGCAAAAGGAGACCATCACCGGCGACGAGCTGATGACCTACGTCAATGCGGAAAGCCAGCGACTGCCCGCTGCGGATGAGGAGGCGGCGCAATGAGCTGGAAGGATGTCATAACGTTTTTCAAGACCCTGACGCTCAACCGCCTGCTGCCCGCGATCGTGATTCTCGCGGTCGGCATCGTGCTGGTGCGGCTGCTGCTGAAGCTCTTTGACCGCGGCCTGCACCGCTCCAAGCTCGATCGAACCATGTTCGGCCTGCTGCGTACGGTCATGCGCGTGCTGCTGTATACCATCGTCATCCTCATTGCGCTGAGCAGCCTCGGCGTGGACGTGACCTCCTTGGTGGCGCTGTTGAGCGTGCTGTCGTTGGCCATTTCGCTGGCGGTGCAGAACGCTTTGGCCAACTTCTTCGGAAGCATCACTCTGCTGGCGACCCATCCGTTCCGCGTCGGCGATTATATCGAGATCGGTGCGGACAGCGGCACGGTCGAGGAGATCGGCATGAGCTATACCACGATCATGACCTTCGATGGCAAACGGATCTATATCCCCAACAGCGACGCCGCCTCGGCGCGCATCTGCAACTACACTGCCGAGGGCAAACGCCGCGTCGATCTGACGGCCTCGGCGTCGTATGCGGACGATATCTCCCTTGTCAAGCAGACGCTGCTTTCCATTGCTCCGATGGAAAAGCTCCTGCCTGACACGAAGCCGGAGGTCTGCGTCAGCGCTTATCGGGACAGCAGCGTGGAATACACCCTCAAATTCTGGGTGAAGGACACCGACTACTGGGATGCCTATTTTGCCGCCAACGAGGCGATCAAACGCGAATTCGACCGCGCGGGCATCACCATCCCTTATCCGCAGGTCACCGTACACAGTGCAAAAGATTGACCTTACAAAAATGTAAGACGAACGGGAGGAAATGTAAGCCGATTCGATGGCGGGCATTTCCTCCCGTGTGTTATGCTTGTCCCGAAGTCAAAGGAGGTTCTGTTATGAGCTTATTGGAGGTACGAAACGTACAGAAAATTTATACCACCCGCTTCGGTGGCAGCACCGTCGAGGCGCTGCACGACGTAAATTTCACCGTGGAGGAGGGCGAATACGTTGCCATCATGGGCGAATCCGGCTCGGGCAAGACGACGCTTTTGAATATTCTTGCCGCGCTGGACAAGCCGACGCAGGGCACGGTACTGCTCGACGGCAAAGATTTTGCCGCGCAGAAGGAGCAGACGCTCTCCGCCTTCCGGCGCGACCAGCTGGGCTTTGTGTTTCAGGAGTTTAACCTGCTCGATACGTTTAACATCGGCGACAATATCTGCCTGCCGCTGGTGCTGGCGGGGAAAAGCTGGCGCGAGATGGAGCCGCGCCTGAACGCCGTCGCCGCCGAGCTGGGCATTTCCGACCTGCTGAAAAAGTATCCCTATGAGATCTCCGGCGGTCAAAAGCAGCGGGCCGCGGCAGCAAGAGCGCTGATTACCCACCCGCGGCTGGTTTTGGCGGATGAGCCGACCGGTGCGCTCGACTCCCGTGCGACCGACGAGCTGCTGCGCCTGTTTTCGGAGGTCAATGCACGCGGGCAGACGATCCTGATGGTCACCCACTCGGTCAAGGCGGCGAGCCACGCCGGGCGCGTGCTGTTCATCAAGGACGGCGAGGTGTTTCACCAGCTCTATCGCGGCAGCTGCACGGACGATCAATTCTATCAGAAGATCGCCGACACGCTGACGCTGCTTGCGACGGGTGGTGAAGCAAAATGAGATTTTACGCACGACTCGCGGTTGCGGGGATCCGAAAAAACAAACGGCTGTATGTGCCATTTCTGCTGACCTGCATCGGCATGGTGCTGATGTTTTTCCTGATCTCGTTTCTCTGCTATGACCCGTTGCTGTCGGAGATGCGCGGCGGCACGAGCCTCGGTATTATTCTTCGGCTGGCGCAGTTTGTGATCGCAGTTTTTGCACTGATCTTCCTGTTTTATACGAATTCCTTCCTGATGCGCCGCCGAAACCGCGAATTCGGCCTGTATAACGTCCTCGGCATGAGCAAGCGAAATATCGCGCGGCTGCTGGCGTGGGAAACGATGATTCTTTTTCTCCTGTCGCTCCTGATCGGCACGGCGCTCGGCGTTGTGCTGTCGAAGCTTGCCGAGCTGGGGCTGATGAGGCTCCTGCGACAGGAGGCGGCGCTGCACTTTGCGATGTCGGTCGAGCCGTTTTTGTGGACGGCAGGTATTTTTGCGGTGATCTTTCTGCTGCTCTTGGGAAAAGCACTGCTGCAGCTTTGGAGGACGGACACGCTGAAGCTGCTGCACAGTGAAAATCTCGGCGAGCGTCCGCCGAAGGCGAATTGGGTCGGCGCGCTGCTCGGTGCGCTGCTGCTCGGCGCTGCGTATTGGCTGGCGGTCAGCATTGAGGAGCCGATCACGGCAATCGCTTGGTTCTTTGTCGCGGTCATTATGGTCATCGCGGCGACGTATCTGCTGCTGATCTCCGGCTCGGTGGCGCTCTGCCGTATTTTGCAGCGGAACAAGCGGTATTATTATAAACCGAATCACTTTGTTTCCGTTTCCTCCATGACCTACCGTATGAAGCGCAATGGCGCGGGACTTGCGTCGATCTGCATCCTCAGCACGATGGTACTGGTCATGATCTCCTCGACGGCGAGCCTGTATCTCGGCGTGGAGGATATGCTGACCGACCGCTACGGTAACGATATTACGGCGACGATTAGCCTTTTGGAGCCGCAGAGCTACGATTCGGAGCGCTTCGGCGCTCTGACCGAGAAAATTCTGGAGGCGTATCGGGAGCAGCAGCCGGAGAATGTGGTAATGGGTCGCTATTTTATTGCCGACTTTCCGTACGACGGCGAGGTGCTCGGCGGCGAGGGGAGACAGAAGGGCATCATCTTTTTGCCGATCGAGGATTATAACGCTCTGCTCGGCACACAGCTTACCCTTGCCCCGGATGAGGCGCTGGCGAGCAGCACGCTCGGCGCGGATCGGCTGATTTTCGGCGAGCTGCCGCCGCTGCACGTTACGGGAACGGCGGACGAGGTGCCGCTTTTTGACCGCGACACCCTTTCGCGCAACGCTTGCGTCGTTTTGGGCGATTTCGACGGTTTTATTGTACGCCTCTTAACGGCAATTGAGGACGGGACGGTGACTGCCTCCGATTCGAACGGCGCATGGTGGAAAATCGGCTTTGACCTTGCAAGGCCGACGATGAAGCCGGGAAAGGACATACAGTTGCTGTCGGATGTGTTAGGGGACTGGGACGATCGCTGCTGGTGCGGCTATGGCCTGTCCAGCCTTCCGGAAAACCGGCTGGATTTCTACGCGGCATACGGCGGCCTGTTCTTCATCGGTATTCTTCTGAGTATCGTGTTTATCCTCGCGGCGGTGCTCATCATCTATTATAAGCAGGTCTCCGAGGGCTACGAGGATCAGACGCGGTTTGCCGTTATGCAGAAGGTGGGCATGGATAAGCGCGCCATCCGCAAGAGCATCAACGCCCAGATTCTGCTGGTGTTCTTCCTGCCGCTGCTGCTGGCGGGGCTGCATCTGACCTTTGCCTTCCCGCTGGTGTGGCGTATTTTGCAGCTGTTTGAGCTGTCGAATCTGAGACTGCTGATTTTCGTGACGATTGGCGCATATCTCGTCTTCGCGCTGCTGTACACGCTGGTCTACCGGCTGACGTCGAATGCATATTACAATATCGTCAGCGGTGCAAAGGGAGCCTGAGGCGATGAGGCGGCGCCTTTCTCAATTCACCGTGGCGCTCGGCATGGTGCTCATGACCCTGCTGGCCGTTCCGACCGCCCTGTGCTTCGGCCTCATCTGCCTCATCCGCACCGCCGTAGACCACCTGACCGCCTGCTTGGAATCCTAACGGCATTCCGCACTCGTAGGGGCGGATGCCCACATCCGCCCGCTGTTGGCACGACCGGTTCTGCGTCCGGAATTCGCGGCGCGATGTGGGGGACGTTTGCGAGCGCCGCCAGTGGCGGAAGAAGCGAGCAAAAAGGAGGGGCAGCGGTCGAAATTTTGTGAGCGTATGCGAGCAAAAAATTTCGGGCACCGCAACCGGATTTCGCGCCCTACGCAAAGTTTCGGATTGGGTGCAAAAGTCGATTCCATATCCGTAGGGCGGGGTGCCCTCACCCCGCCGCTGCAGGCACCACCGTATTTGTCATTGCGAAGTCGCAGCCGTTGGCGGCTTTGCCGCCTTACGGATGCGGGCTCTCCGCTTGCCGGTCGGAGGGCAAAGCCCGACGTGGCAATCCGCTCCCCGGATACCGCCATTGCGGCATACGGACAAACCTCGGCGGCATAGACTGGGATATCCGGTCTATGCCGCCGTTTTTCAGCAGCTGCAGGTCTGGCAGCCGGCGCAGGACGCGGCTTCGTCGCAGCGGCCCTTGCGCTCGGGGAAGAACGCGCGCATCGGGAAATCGATGCGGCTGAACAGCTCGCAGGGGTCCTCCTCGCAGCATTCCTCGTCGCAGCATTCCCGCGTCGGCGCGCAGTACTCGCAGGCCGGAATGGACAGCTGCGTGTCGCGCTCGAGCCGCACGGTGGAAAACTGGCCGATGGAAACATACAGCCGCTTGCGCTCACCGCAGAGCATCAGCGCCTCGCCAAAGGATTCTGCGATTTCCTTCGGCAGATCGACGACCTCGGTCTCGCCCTTGCGGCATTCGCAGACCTCGCGCACGCTGGACGAAAGGATCATCGGGTCGAGCGCCTCGACGATGGCCTCCGGGCAGCTGCAATGCAGCAGCGCGTCGACCGATGGCACGCTCTCGCCGCTGCGGAAGATCTTCGCGGCGCCCCTGCCGCCGTAGAGCACCACGCGCTTGGAGAAAACGGCAAGGCCGCAGATCGTGGTCGGCCGCAGCGTTCCGGTCAGCGCGTCGCCGATGATGCGATAGTAAAACGTCAGATCGACTGCATAGTAGCCCCGCTTGTAGGAAAGACCCTCCAGCTCCACATTGGCAAACAGCAGCTCGGCGCAGCGGGTCTTTGCGCCGGTCGCGGCATCGAGCGCGGCCTGCGACGAGGTGGTCAAATAGACCCGCAGATCCTCAATGCAGTCCTTGTCAAGACACGAATCGACGATCTGATTGGTATGGATGCAAACCGGAGCGGCGATTTCCGGTCCGCCCGCGGCTTCATGGGTATTGTCCGGCATAAAATTACCTCCCGAAAGTTCATTCAAGCAAAACCTGCTTTCACAACAGTGTATGGCGCGGGACGGGAGAATGTGAAATGAAGCATAGACAAAGGCAGATTTTTGTGATAATATAGTATCAACTATGGACATAGACAGAGGAGGCGGCCCATGAAAACAACAGTCCTTGGCGTCGCGTATGATAATATTACAATGGCGGAGGCGCTGCAGCGCGGCCGGGAGCTTCTTTCCGGCACGGAGACGGCCTACTGCGTCACGCCCAATGCCGAAATGGCCTATGAGGCGATGCACGACCCCGAATTCTGCCGGGTGCTGAATGAGGCGTCGCTCGTCCTGCCCGACGGCGCGGGCGTTATTCTCGGCGCAAAGCTCGTCCGCACGCCGCTGAAGGAAAAGGTGGCGGGCATCGACTTTGCGCAGAACATGCTGCCTGTTTTTGCCGAGACCGGCAGCCGCCTGTACCTTCTGGGCAGCAAGCCCGGCATTGCCGAGCTGGCTGCCGAAAAAATGCGGCAAAAGCAGCCGGATCTGTGCATCTGCGGTCTGCGCGACGGCTATTTTCAGGACGAGGCCGAGGTCGTGCGCGCCATCAACGAGGCCAAGGCCGACGCGGTCTATGTCTGTCTCGGCTCGCCGAAGCAGGAGCGCTTCATGCACGACCACCGCGGCGAGCTCGACGCCAAGCTGCTCGTCGGCCTCGGCGGAACACTCGACGGCATCGCCGGAACGGTAAAGCGCGCCCCGCGCTGGATGATCCGCCTGCAGCTCGAATGGCTCTACCGGCTCATCAAGGAGCCCAAGCGCTTCAAGCGGATGCTCCGTCTGCCGAAATATATTTTTGCCGCGCTGAAAACAAGAATGAAAGGGTAACCAATATGGGAAAGCTGATTGTGCTCGAGGGAACCGACGGTTCCGGCAAGACAACCCAATTCACGCTGCTGAGCAAGCGCCTGCAGGCGATGGGAGTTGACTTCCGCACTATGGACTTCCCGCAATATTCCGAGCCGTCCTCCGCCCTGATCCGAATGTACCTCGGCGGCGAGCTGGGCAGCCGCCCCTCGGATGTCAACGCCTATGCCGCCTCCACGTTTTTTGCGGTGGATCGCTACGCCTCCTATCGTAAGGTCTGGGGCGAGTATTACAAGAACGGCGGCTTGATGCTCTCCAATCGCTATACGACCTCCAACGCCGTCCATCAGGCGTCCAAGGAGCCGGAGGAGAGCCGCGAGGACTTTTTCCGCTGGATATACGATTTTGAATACACAAGACTGGAACTTCCCGTTCCGGATCTCGTCATATATTTGGATGTTCCGACGGAGCTGACTGAGAATATGCTCCGCGGACGCGAGGAAAAGACCCATACGCATGCCGACATTCACGAGCAGAATATGGATTACCTTCGCCTGTGCCGCAAGACCGGCCTGCATGCTGCGCAGTTTTACAACTGGAGCATCATTCAGTGCGCGCGCAACGGGAAAATGCGCACCATCGAAGACATCCACAACGAAATCTTTGCGCTGGCGCAGCGCTGTCTGGAGGAATGACCATGGTATACATCATTCTGGGCGCGGGCTTTGAGGAGTCTGAGGCGATCGTTCCCTGCGACCTGCTGCGCCGCGCCGGAGTGGAGACACGCCTTGCGGGAATCGGCGGCCTGGAGATCACCGGCGGCCACGGCATCACCGTCCGCGCAGACTGCACGGTGGAGCAGACCGACCTGACCGAGGCGGAAATGCTGATCCTGCCCGGCGGCTTGGGCGGCGTCCGCTCAATCTGCGATTCGCAGGCGGTGCTTTCCGCGCTGAAAACGGTTGATGCGCGGGGCGGCTACGCTGCTGCGATCTGCGCCGCGCCGACGGTGCTGGCGAAGCTCGGCCTGACCGATGGCAAGGCTGCCACCTGCTATCCCGGCATGGAAAACGAGATGTCCGACGCCCGGATGACCGGCGCACCCGCCGTCCGAGACGGCCGCGTCATCACCGGCAAGGCCGCCGGAACGGCCTTTGACTTTGGCCTGCTGCTGGTCGAAACGCTCTGCGGCGCGGAGACTGCGCAAAAGGTAAAGGCGGCGGTTGTTTACCGCTGAAAGGAGAAGCTATGTCTGATTTGGATCGCTTTGATACCGGCGATACCGGTGATTTTGACGATATCGATGCCCTGATCTCCGAGACGAAGCAACAGCTCGAGCAGGGGCAGTCTGCATCCGGCGAGACGTGGGAGGAACCGCCCGCCGCGCCGGAGACCCCACAGGACGACTTCACCCCCGACTTTGGCCATGCCTTTGACGACTACGGCGAGTATGAAACGCCGCAGCCCGACGAGCCGGTCAACGAAATCCCACTCGGCAGCTATGCCGATGAGGACGATGACTACGAGGACGATGACTACGAAGACGACGGCTACGACGGCGAGGACTACGAAGACGAGGATGACGACGCCCCGACCGCAAAGCCCTCGCGCCGCACGATCCGGCGTGTCGTGCCGCTGCTGGTCAAGATCCTGCTCTATGTTGTGATCGTCGGCCTGATCGCCGTCGGCTTCGGTTATGGCGCGTGGGAATGCGCCGGAGACGTGCTGGCCTTCGGCCGCTCGGACGAGTCGCTGACCGTCACGGTCAACGATGGCGACACCTATAAGGACGTCGGCGAGATGCTCAAGGAACGCGGTGTCATCAAGTATCCGTGGCTCTTTAACCTGTATTGCGAGTTCACGAAATCCACCGAAAAGATGGATCCCGGCGTCTATGAGTTGTACTATAACTATGATTATCATGCCCTTGTCAGCGGTATGATGACCGGCAGCCCCAACCGCTCCGAGGTTCGCGTGATGATTCCCGAGGGCTATACCTCCAAGCAGATCTTCGCTCTGATGGAAAAGAACAAGGTCTGCACGGTAAAGGAGCTGGAGCAGGCCGCCGCGGAG
>CAKTZP010000040.1 GCA_934636045.1 uncultured Oscillospiraceae bacterium | reverse complement strand
GCACAAAGCAGCACCAGCTTTTCAAACAGCGTGCTGTATACCGTGCTTCCGTCCTGTGCCGTGACCCATTTTTCGTCGGTAGTGCGCGGCGCGACGCAGTGGTACTGCCGCAGCCCGCGTTCGGTTTGGCAATAGCGTTGCGTTTGCGGCAGGACTTCGGCCTGCCCGGAAAACCAGCGGTATTGCGCCGCGCCGAACAGCAGCGCGGCCTCCCGTTCCGGGTAGATCGCCAACTCCGCTTCCAGCAGATCGAGCAGATAGGTCCAATGATCCGACCAATAGCCCGCCTGAAACGCGGCGTTCGGCTCCATGACGGAATCCTCCAGCACGGCGGCGAGGAAGCCTGCCGGGTCGGGAAGCGCCCAGCCCTCCGCCGCCATGGCAAGCCTGCCCATCGAAAACGGCGCATCGAGCAATTCTTGCGCTTCCGCTCGGTACGGTGCGGCGAGCAGCTGCACCAGATGCTCCGGATGCTGCGCGCGGTAACTGACCGGCTCGAGCACCAGCGGAAGATAGCCGTCCGGCTGTAACAGCTCAAAGAATAACTGTAAATTAAACTGCCCGGCGGTGGGGTGGAAGAAGGTATCGGAACGCCGATTTTGGCAGATGTCCCGGAAGTTGGCGTTGCCCTGACTGAAATAGCTGCGGTCAAGGCAGAACGCATTATATTCCCGCTCGGGGTCGCCGTGCTTGCGGGAATACAGGTAGACCGGCAGCGTGTCTTGACCGGCTCCGAGACGGTACGGAAAGCCGCCGCGCATCACGTTGTCCAAGAAGCTCTGGCGGACGTAGCCGTCAAAAATCGGATCGGCGGTTTCGCAGCGAACCTGCGCGGTAAGCGTCTCGGCCAGCGCCCGCGCCTGTGTGAGCTTCGCTTCAAAATAAGCCTTGCTCAGCGCCTTTTCGCAGAAGGCGGTCAGCTCCTGCTCGTCCTCAGCCTGCCCGTAGAACTCCCAAAGCTCGACGGTGGCGTTGGCCGGGAGCGTTCCATGCCATGCCGTCATGCAGCAGGGGAGAAAGTTTTCGTTCACCGATGGCTTTCCCAGCAGCGCGGAAAGCGGGGCTTGCTCGAAGGCAACGGGGCGCAGCAGGGAGGTATCCCAGCCGAAGACCAGCTCCGGACGGACGAGAACCGGAAGCAGCTGCCCGTCCTCGGCAAAGGCAAGGCGGAAATTCCGCCCGCGGATCTCGGCAACGTGCGTGCTGTCTTCCATGCTGGCGCGGATGCCGAAGCGCGGAAGGCTTTCCGCCACGTTTTCTACGCGCATCCAGGCCGTGCTGAGGTTCGGCTCCTGCTTCAGCTTCTCGTCGCGCACGCCGTAGGGCACAATGGTCGCAAGACCGTCCAGCAGCTCCAGCGTCGTTTCTGCTGAGGAACGATTTTGAACGCGCAGCCTGCGGCAAAGCCCGGCCATCCGCTCATTCGGCAGGGTAAAATATACGACCTCGACGGAAGCCTGCTCGTTACGCCACTCCAACCGTAGCGCATTCGGCTCGATGACCATGGTGCCCTTGCCGTCGGCAAACGGCTCGATGACCGCGCCGTCCTGCTTGAGGAAGGTGCGAAAGCCCGTCTGCGCAGTGCAGCGATAGGCAGTTGAGGCGGCGGTGAACTCCAGAATCGCGTGATCCTTGTCCTGCACGCCGAAGCTGCAAACCGCCTGCCCGCGATTGTTGTAGTTGCACCACGTTGGGATGCCCCACGGCCCGGCAATGCCGGGCAGAAAGCCGGAAAAGGGCGGCTGTTTCCCATATTCCGTCTGCACAAAGTGCAGCGCGGTGTCAAAATAGCACTTTTCCATAGCTCACTCCATGATCGAGGCCTCGACGGCTTCGATATCGACTGTGCCGGACGTGCAGCATACCCAGACCAGCGCGGCATCGGCTTCGTCAAGCCGTGTGCGGAGCGTGCCGCTGCCGTGCCAATGCACTGTAATTTTTGTGTGTGGGTCGGCTGCCGCCTGTATGCGATAGGCGACGCGGTCGCCCTCATGCAGGCGGAGCAGCATCCGTTCGCGCTCTGGCTGCGGCTCGCCGCCGTATCGGCGCCAGTCGCCTGCGCCGGTGTGCCCGTCGGCGTACAGCAGGGTCGCGCGGCTGGCGCTGCGGAAATCGGCACCGGGTTCTCGCTCGCTGTGAATTTGTTCGGCATCAAAGGCCTCCGCCGGTATTCGAACCGGCGGCCGCCGCAGCAGCGCGTCCACGAGCTCCGGATGGTACGTACTGCTGCGGATGCACGCAAGCAGCTCGTCAAAGGTGGCCATGGCGACCGCGCGGCTCGGCTGAGCGCCGCCGCCGAGATAGTCCAGAATCTCCTGCCATCCCTCCGGCTGCGCAAAGGTGACGGGCGAGTTGGGCGTTTCCATCTTTTTATACGTCCAGAAGCACCAGCCGATGCCGAGGCGTTCGTATAGCGGAAAGACCGTCGTGTACCATGCCGGATTGTTTTCGCCGCCCTCGCCCATCCAGAGCGGGACATTCAGCCGCTTTGCGGCTTGCAGGAACGGCGCGAGGCTCTCCTCGTCTGGGGCGCTCCAGTATTTGTGGAATTGCAGCAGGAGATTGTCGGCGGCTTCCGCTCTTGTCATGCCGTCAAAGACGGAAACGTCCGTCGCCCAGTGCAGCCCCTCCAGAATGATGAGATGCTTTGTGTCGATTTCACGAATTGCCGCGATCAGGCGGCGGTACAGCGGCAGCAGCTGCGGCGCATACTGCCGGAAAATGTTCGGCAGCGGCTCATTGAGCAGGTCATAGCCGCCGACGGCGGGCTCGTCCCGATAGCGCAGCGCCAAAAGCCGCCACATTTCGACCAGCGTGTCCTGATGCCCCACGCTTGTGAACAGCTCCGGTCGGTCGTTTTCGCAGTCGTCAATGTTCTGCCCCGTCTGTCCGCCCGGTGCGCCGTGCATATCAAGCATGACGTAAATGCCGTGCTGCCTGCACCATGCGACGCAGGAATCGACGAGATGCAGCGCCGATGCACGGAAGGTGACTGCTCCGTCGGGGGCAGCCTCGAAAAGCAGACGGGAATTGAGCGCGAGGCGCACGGAATTCATCCCCTGCGCGGCGATCCACGCAATGTCCGCCTCCGTGATATAGGACGCGAAATATTGCTCCCAGAACGACGCGGCATATTCCGCGCCGCACAGCCGCCCGATGAGCGCTTCAATTCTGCGCGGCCGGTCGCATTTTGTATAGAGCTTCCACATGTACCCCTCCGGCAGCAGCCAGCCGCCGAGTCCCATCCCGCGCAGGAGCATCGGGCTATCCCCGCAATACAGCCGGCCGCCTTTTGCGTGAAGAAATTCCATTGCCGTCACCCCTTTACCGCACCGTCCGAGATACCCTTCAAAATGCGCTTTTGGAAGAACGCATAGAAGACAATGACCGGAAGCGCCGCCAGAATCAAAGCACTTAAAATTGCCGTCCAGTCGCTGCTGTACTGCCCGAAGAGGGTATTGGTCGAAAGCAGCAGCGTATACTTCTTGTTGTCGGAGATCATGATGAGCGGCAGGAGGAAGTCGTTCCAGATCCAAAGTACATTGGTAATTGTAATCGTTGCGGTGATCGGCTTGAGCATCGGAAAGACGATCTTGAAAAATACCTGCAAGGAGCTGCAGCCGTCGATGGCCGCGGCCTCCTCCAGCTCGACCGGAATGCTTTTCACAAAGCCGTGGTACAGGAAAATCGCCATGCTGACGCCCAAGCCCGCGTAGACAAACGACAGGCCGACGAGCGAGTTCGTGATTTTCGCTGCCTGTGCAACGCGATAAAGCGGGATCATAATGGAGCTGAATGGGATCAGCATGGAGAAGATAAAGAGCTTCAGCAGAAAGCGGGACAGGCGCGTTTTGGTACGGCAGAGCCTCCAGCCCGCCAGCGCAGAAAAGAGGATCATCAGCGACACGCTCAACCCGCTCAGAAGCACCGTATTCACAAAGCTGCGTGCGTAGTGCATCTTTTCAAAGGTGCGGGCGTAGTTCTCCAATCGCAGCTCCGTCGGCCAGCTCAGCACGTTGATCAGCAGCTCCTGATTGCTCTTAAAGGAATTCATCAGCGCCATCAGCAGCGGGAACAGCGTGAACAGCGCCGCAATGGAAAGCAGCGTATAGACGATGATATCCGAAAGGATCCGTTTCTTTTTCACAGCTCCTGCTCCCTTCTGCCGGTGATTTTCAACTGAATCGCGGTGACGATTAAAACAACAATAAATAACACCGTAGATTTTGCGGTGGCATAGCCGTAGCGAATGTTGCCGCGGAAGGCTTCCTCGTAGATGTTGATGGCGACAGACTGCGTGGCGCGTCCCGGCCCGCCGCCGGTCAGGGTATAGATCACGTCAAACACCTGAAAGCCGGAGTTCAGCGACCAGAAAACACAGATGGTGATGGCGTGGGAGATCAGCGGAAATACGATTTTCCAGAAATTCTGCCACGCGTTTGCGCCGTCGATGGAGGCGGCTTCCTTGAGGTTTGCGGGAACGCCCTGCAGCGCTGCCATGTAAATAATCATCAAATAGCCGACCGCGCCCCAGGCCGCCACGATAATGATGGCAAGAAAGGAATACTTGGGGTCGCCGATCCAGGAATGATCCAGAAAGCTCCAGCCCCAGTTGTCAGCCAGATAGTACAGCACCTTCGTAAAAACAAACATCCACATATAGCCGCCGATGACCATGCTGATCATATTCGGCATATAGAACAGGGTGCGGAAAAGCCCTTTTCCTCGCCGTCGGCTCTCGATGGCGACGGCCAAGGTCAGCGCGACCACGTTGGCGACGATTACGATCACGATCACATACTTGAACGTGAACCACATGGAATTCCAGAAGTAGCGATCGGTCAGCAGCTCCAGAAAATTTGACAGACCGACAAACTCGTAGGTCTTTTTCAGCCCATTCCAGTTTGTCAGGGAATAGTACATTCCGGAAATTGCAGGAAACAGCTTAAAGGCAACATAAACGATCAACGCCGGCAGACAGTAGAGCAGCAGACCGAGATTCTGTTTTTTTATAGTTTTCATTGTGCCGCGCCTCCTTGAAAAAAAGAGGGCAGGTGAAACCTGCCCTCGAAAGAACGATGCTTAGTTCTGGGCGTTTGCAGCTTGGAATGCGGCGTCCAGACGCTCGACGATCTCGTCAACCGTTACGGTACCGACGTAGTATTCCTGCAGCAGGCGGCCTTGCTCGTCGGTGACGGCGGAGGGGATCACCAGATCCTGATAGGCGCGGCCGGCGGCAACATAAGCGGAGGCATCGGCGACCCAGGAATAGGCCTCGTAGTTATGGCAGGTCGCCAGCGGGTTAAACGAGCAGGACTGGAACAGCGCCGAGGAATCCTTCTCATCGAGCACGTAGTTGGCAAACTTCAGCGCAAGATCCAGCTCCTTGCTGTCGGGATGGACGGCCAGCGTTGTGGAGGTGGAGAGATTTACGCGGGTGCAGTTGGGATCGTCGTTAATCGGCAGCGCGAAAACGCCGAGCTGCATCTCCGGATTGGTGGTCATGATGGTGTTGGAGGCCCAAGTGCCCTGAACGAACATCGCGGCCTTACCCATCGCAAAGTCGGCAGCGCCGGCCTCGGAGCCCTCCTCCATTGCGCGGTCGGTGCCATTTGTCATGATCAGATCGATGACGTCAAAAATCTCACGAACCTCATCGTAGGAGCCTTCATTCTTGTACATCCGCTCCAGCCAATCCGGCAGCTTACCGGAAACGATATCGCCCAGCGTCAGGGCAGTCATGAGCTGCGGGACCCACTGCTCCTGGAAGGCCAGCATGAAGGGGGTGTAGCCCTTTTCCTTCAGCGTCTGGCAGATTGTCGCGAGGTCAGCCAGCGTGTCGGGTGCCTTCAGGCCGCACTCTTCAAAGATTGACTTGTTATACAGAACGCCCCATGCCTGACTTTCGATCGGCACGGCCAGCAGCTTTCCGTCCACGGAGACCGTGGCCTTGACGTTCTCATAGATCACGTCCGCAAGGGGCTCGTTGGACAGGTCGTACAGATAGCCCGCGTCGTTGTAGGTACCGATGTTGTTGCAGTGCAGGGTGTACAAATCGGGCGCGTCGCCGCCGCTCAGCCGCGCCTGCAGGACGCTTTCGTACTGATCGGAGCTGGGCATTTCCAGGTTGACCTTGACCTTGATGTTTTCCTCAGCCAGCATTTTGGCCTCAAACTGCTTTGCGTAGGTTTCCCACTGCTCCATAAACTGCGGGAAGCTCATCATGATGTTCAGCTCCGCCTCGCGCGGTTCGTCCGTCGTTGCGCTCGGGTCGGATACGGGGGCTTTGGTTTCGTCAGATGCGGGGGGAGTGGGCTCCTGCGTTCCGCCGCCGGCACAGGCGGCAAGGGAAAGCAGCAGGCAGACAGCCAGAAGTATTGCGATGATCTTTTTCATTTTTGACCCTCCTGTTTGATTATTTTTGGTGGTTTTGCTGTAATTAAATGATACCACCAATCTTGGAAAATAGCAATTTCAACTAAGGAGTTGTTGTTTTGTCAATTTTTAATCCGTCGCGAATCTCTCCCGGCGTTTTGCCATAATACTTCTTGAAGGTTTTGTAGAAATGTGCCAAATCGTAATATCCGACCATCGCCCCGGCCTCCTTGATGGGCGCGCGGTAGCGCGTGATGAGCTCATATGCCCGCTCCATGCGCAGAGAGGTCACGTATTCGGTGAAGCCCTCACCGCGGTGCGCCTTGAAGGCCTTGCTTAGGTACTCCTTCGTCACATGAAACGCGTCCGCCGTCCGCTCCAGTGTGAGGCCTGTCGTATAGTTTTTCTGCACATATTTGCAGACGGCCTCGATGTTCAGCCGCAGCCGGCTCTGCCGGTGCTGCTCCACGGCACGCACGGTGCCGAGGTACAGCGTCTCCAAAAAATGCACCAGCCCGCCGACGGTGTTTTCCCGGCTGAACACAAACACCGGCTCCGAAGCACCGAGGGCGTCGCCCTTGGCCAGCCCCACCGAGTCGATGTAGAGCTGCAGCGGGTAGAGCATGGAATAGTACACGCCGATCATGACCGGCATCGCGGGCTTTTCGCCCTCGTGTGCCAGAAGCACGGCCTGCAGCTCCCCAAACTGCTGCGAGATGATACTGCAATTTCCCACCTGCAGCGCCGCCTCCAGCTGCCGGCGAATGCTGCCGTAGCGATCTACCCAGCCGTCTGCAAAAAAGCCTGCCTGCATGACCGGCTTCGATATCTCCTGCCGGTCGAGCGCCTCGATGCAGCGCAGAAGCTGCTGGTGCAGCTCTTGCGCCTTGACGGGCTTGAGGAGATAATCCGTGACCCCCAGCTTTAACGCGCTGCGCACATAGGCAAAGTCGTCGTAGCCGCTGACGATCAGGATTGGGACGTTGTAGTTCTCTGCGCGCAGCCGCTGCACCAGCTCAATGCCGCCAAGGCGCGGCATCCGGACGTCGGTAATGATAATATCGGGCAGCAGCTTGTGGATGAGCTCCAGCCCGACCTCGCCGTCGGCCGCCTCGCCGACCACGGCAAGCCCCAGCTGCTCCCATTGCCCCAGCTTCAAAATCACCCCGCGCGTCCACGGCTCATCATCAATAATGACAACCTTTCGTATCATCTGCTGACCTCTCCTTCCAGTACCGCGGGCATCAAAACCCGAATCGTCGTCCCTTCCTCCGGGGAGCTGGTGATGGTAACGCCGTGCCGTTCGTTTTGGCTGCGCAGCCGGATCCTCGCGTGGACATTTGTCAGACCGATGTGTGAGCCGGATTTCAGCACCTGCGCCGTGTCCTGCCGGAGCTTTTTCCGCAGCTCTTCCAGCCGCTCCGCCTCAAAGCCGACGCCGTTGTCCCGCATCAGAATGAGCAGCTCGCCGTCCTTTGTGAGGCTGCTCTCGATTTCCAGCAGCCACGGCCCCTCCTTTTCCGGCAGACCGTGCTCGAAGCTGTTCTCTGCAAGCGGCTGCAGGATCAGCTTGGGGATCAGGCATTTCTGCGTTTCCGGCGCGATGCGCAGCTTCAGCTGCACCCTGCCGCCAAACCGTTCGTTTTGTATCATGACGTAGCTTTGCAGGTACGTGATTTCCTCCTCCAGCGGAATCATCTCCTTCGAGAAGTTCAGGCAGTAGCGCAGGATATCGCTGAGCGCCAGCGTGATGGAGTAAATCTCCGGCGCGTCCTTTTCCAGCGCCATTCCGCCGATGACCTGCAGGGTGTTATACATAAAGTGCGGATTGATCTGCGCCTGCAGCGCCCGCAGCTGTGCGTTACGTTTTTCGATTTTCGCCTGATACTGCTGCGCGATCAGTTCCTTGTTGCGGGAAATCATGTGATTGAAGCTGTCCTGCAAGATACCGATCTCGTCCTCGCGGCTTTCCAGAACACTGCCGGAATACTCGCTCAGCGTGAGGTTTTTCATTTCGGAGGAAAGCTTGCGAATCGGGCGGCTGACCGCCTTGGAGTACACGACCGAGCAGATGACGCTGGCCATGACCGCGACGACCGCCACGAGGATACAGCTTGCGACCGTGGGGTACAGCGCGTCCACAATGGTCTTGTTCGGAACCGTCAGCAGCACCTGCAGCTTTCCGTTATCAATGCTGCGATAAAACCAGAACTGGTCGTGAAAGGAGCCCTCCTTCCGCTCGCCGGAGGCAAGCTTGCTGCGCACCGCCTCTACCGCTGCCGCATCCATTTCCCACGTTGTGCCGTAGTCTGCCTCCAAAAGCTCATTTTGGTCATTGAAGACGAGAATGGTTTCCTCCGGGACGGTTTTGATGTCGTCCAAAATATTTTGCAGCTGGTACGGGCGGAGCCTTGCAACGACGACGGCGATCGGCTGCTTGTCGTCAAACCGGTGAATTTGATGGATGGCCAGCAGCTCGTTTTCCTCCCGCAGGAAGGCAAGATTGCTCTGTAGGCCGGGATCCCGCGCAAGCCAGCGGTCGAGCCGGCTGCCCCGCGCCTCCAGACGCGCGCCGGAGCGCGCGGCGATCAGGACGGAATCGCCGGAAAGATTGTGAATTTCAATGGAATTGATGCGGCTGTCCATGCTGATGAGCGTGTTCATCAGTGTGATCATCCGCCACTGTGCGGCGTAATTGAGCGGCTCGCCCTTGACGCACCATTGATTAATGTCATTTTTGACCGCCTTATCGACCTCAAAATCATAAAAGCGGTCCAGCATGGTGCTCATGTCCAGCGACAGCCGATCCTGCAGCCAGCCGCTGCTCATGCGATGGTCGTAGATCAGCTGATCCCGCATGGTTCGATAAGGAACCGTCGTCGCTACCGCCGCGACCAGAATGATCGGCAGCAGGGTAAATACAAGCATGGAGATCAGGATTTTTTTGCGGATGGAAATGTTCTTAAACTGTTTCATTACACAAATCCTCGCAGCATTTCGGTTTGGATATGTACATTATATCATAAAATCCTACCACACTACCAGCGATTGCTTGTGCATTTTTGCCGTACTGTTGTAAATTTTTGCACTGGGTCGTTCCTCCGGATCAAAACCTTTCGATTGTTTTTAAGGCAAGATCGGACGACTTAGCCCCATAAAGCCACGTGCAGCTGCCTCCGGGGGGAGACAGCTGCACGTTTGCGTATTCAATTTTTCCCGTTATTAGGAAAGGCGGCACACAAAAAAATACCATCTCGAAGGAGGCGCTTCGTAAGGAGGCGGTCTCCTTCGTTTTTTCAAACAGGCTGCTCCCCGGAGCGTACGTCCGCCAACCATTGGCACGGGCAGAATCGGCGGCAGGTCACGAAGAACGTGCTTTCGTCAGTGCCTTTTTTACCTTTTCCTTAAATTTTGCAGAATCAATTCCGGTAAACACATTGCAGCGGTTTTTTGCGAAGTCAAATGCAAGCTTGACATTTTTCATAATGGCTTGCCACTGCTCAGTATAGAAGATAACCTGTCCGTAGGCATCCCCGGTGCAAATGACTCGGGCGGCACAAGGCACCTTTTCCAGCACAAGCTCCGGCCATAGGTAGCAGCCCATTGCAACACCGTCACAGATGTCGATCATGCCTTCGCCTTTTAATTTCTTGTTGTGCTGCAGCAGCTTGCTGCCTGCCTTTGCGACATACACCGCAGCCGGTGCACCGGAGGCCTCCAACTCGCGGAGCTCTTCCTCTGAAAAAGCGGAATCGCCAATTCCGAGGTCAAAGCCGAGAATGTCCGTTGGAACATCCAGGGAGAGAAGCAAATCAAAGCTTTCCGCATCTGTAAACACATTTGCCTCTGCGACAGGCGTGATATTCCCGGGGCCGAAGCCGGCGGTGCCCATGACGGTGATGCTGCGCAGCTTGTTCATGCTGTCACGGTCTTTCAGAATGGCAAGACCGATGTTGGTTACTGGCGCCAATGCAATCAAATCGATTTCATATGGGTGCGCACGTACGAATTGAAGAATTGCATCGCAGGCATCGATTCCTTCTCTGGCGTGGGTGAGCGGATGGATCAGGCCACAGTCGCCCATGCCGTCGGTGCCGTGGATTGCGGTTGTGACAAAGGGGTCGCGGAACAAGCCCTTTTTCGCACCGCAATAGACCGGAACCTCTGCACCGACAATTTCACAGGTCATCAGCGCATTTTTTGTTGCCTGCGCAAGGGAGACGCCGCCGGAAACTGTCGTAATGGCCAGAACCTCTGTATTTTCATCCGTCAGCGCCAAGAGAACGGCTGCAGCATCATCAGAGCAAAGATCGGTGTCGATAATTATCTTTCGCACAAGGAGCCCTCCTTCTTGTTTGTTTTCTGCCGTACTGAATATAGCACATCCGTTTGTACAATAGATAACAACAAAAATAGTGAAACCGGTACCAAATCCATAAAAGAAATCTGCACTTTGCACAAATGATCGCTTTGATTTTATTGCAATATTACCAAAGTTCCATTCTCCCGTTGACAAAGCAGGTGAGGATTTGTATAGTGTAGATATTGAAACCGGTTCCAAAAAACGGAGGCGTTAGAATGACAAGGAAACTGACGATCAGCGAAATCGCAGAAAAAGCGGGCGTGTCGAAGGCGACGGTCTCCCGCGTACTCAATTCCGCGGATTCGGTGAAGGCGGAGACACGGGAGAGGGTCATGAATGTAATCAATAAATATGATTACACGCCGTCTTCCATGGCGAGAATTCTCTCCAAAAACGAGTCAAACATCGTCGGTGTGCTGATCCCGGAAATCGAGAACCCCTTTTTTGGAGAAATTCTGAAGGTCGTCTCTGAAACAATTTCCCGAAACAACTTAACAATGATTTGCTTCAATTCCGGCAACAAGCGAGAAAACGATGAAAAAGCGCTGGAAAGCATGCGGGATTACCGAATCAAGGGCTTGATCTATACACCGGCCATTGACTATACGCAGACGCCGGAGGCTTTTCAGCGCATAAAAAAGCATTTGAAGGACTTAGACGCGCCGATTGTGTTTCTTGACCGAAGGCTTGAGAATCTCCCAAATTCAGAGGGTGTTTATTTCAACAACTACAAAGGAGCATATCTTGCCGTTCAACGTATGGCAAAGGCGGGGCATAAAAAGATTGGCATTATCAATGCCGGCTTGGATCGCGTGCTTGCAAGAGAACGGCAGAACGGCTACTTGGACGCACTGTGTGCCTGCAATCTTGAGGCGGATGAGCGGTACATGTTCTTTGGCGATTACAGCATCGAAAAATCATATGAGCTCAGCCAAAAATGCCTGCAAATGCAAGACCGTCCGACGGCGGTGCTGACCTGCAATAACTTCACAAGCATCGGCTTTTTGAAGGCGCTGGCACAGGCGCATCTGACATTAAACGAGGATATTGCCTGCATTGGCTTTGACCGCTTGGATACCTTGGATGAGCTGGGGTGGCCGTTTAATTACATCGAGCGCAATATCCGCAGAATGGGGGAACAGGCAATCGAAAAGCTAATCAGCCGGGTTGCTTTCCCGCAGAAGGCATATAAGGATGAAATGATTGATCCGGAGCTGGTGATTCGCAAGCTATAAGGTACAAGATTGGCGATCGTGCCTTGTCCTGCGGCTTTCATAAAAAGAATTTGGAGGGAGAAAAATTGAAAACACCAAGGGTTTTGGTAGTCGGAAGCTTAAATATGGATCTTACACTGTACGGAGCCGATAAGGTTCCTGAATTTGGAGAGCTGGTGCAGTGCAGCAATTATGCCTATGCTCCCGGCGGGAAAGGGGCAAATCAGGCGGCGGCTCTGGCAAAGCTCGGAGCAGAGGCAATGCTGGTCGGCTGTGTCGGAGATGACCGCAATGGAACGCTGCTGCTTGATGCGCTGAAGCGTCATGAGATAAACATCAAGCATGTTCAAATCAACAATGAGGCCCAAACCGGAATGGCGGTTATCTGCGCAGACAACAACGGAAAATCCCGCCTTTACGGAATTCCCGGCGCAAACATGGCGCTAACTGCAAATGGGATTCCAGAAATTCTGGAAAATGAAAAACCGGACATGGTTTTAATGCAATTGGAAATGCCAATGCAGACGGCAATTGAAGCCTATCAAATTGCAAAAGCACATGGAATTCCGGTATTTTTGGATGCGGGACCTGCCATGAAGGTACCTCTGGAAAAATTCTGCGGGATTATGATTATTAGCCCGAATGAGGCCGAAACCTACGCAATCACAGGGATTCGGGTTACAGATGCATCAACAGCGCGTCGTGCTTCGGAATATATTTTTCAAAAGGCGTCTCCGCAGTATGTGCTTTTGAAGCTTGGGGAGCACGGTGCGTATCTCTATGACGGCAAACACGGAGAACTGTTTCCGGCGCTGAAGATCAAAGCAGTAGACTCAACGGCAGCAGGCGACACATTCAATGCGGCCATATGCGCTCGGCTCTGCCGGGGAGAAAGCCTTGCAAAGAGTATCGCATTTGCAAATGCAGCTGCCGCAATTACAGTATCCCGAAAGGGGGCACTTTTGTCGATACCAACGGAAGCTGAGGCTGTAAGCTTATTATCGGAGCATGAAAAAGAAAAGAAGCTATAGTATAAAAATGATATGCTCCCCCCCTCTTGATGTTCAGTGAATTCTTTTCACTGTTTCATCAAGAGGAGGGAGCATATCCTATGGTTTGGGACGCTTTTTTGCAATCAATTCGTCACTATGTACGAATTCCAGCCCTGCCGTTTGGCGAAATCGCTGAGGGCAATACAGAATTTTTCCCGCTGTGTCCATGTCATCAATGACGGGTCGCCCTCGCGGATACGGAGGGTGCGGCGGATTTCCTTGGGAATGACGACGCGGCCGAGGTCGTCGATGCGGCGGACGATGCCAGTAGCTTTCATATTCAAAAATCTCCCTCTTGTGCATGAATTGTACAGGGGTATTGTTTGCCGAAAAAGGGAGATTATGCAGCGGCAATTTCTGACAAGACCCGCGCGGGGACGATTGGCGCCCTGTACAGCGCATTATCATAATAGAAATCAATTTCTTTGCGATCGCTTTGCGGCATACGAGACGGCTCGGCGGAAGCCATCCGATTGTTCTCGAGCAGAGTGGACAGAAGGAGCCCTGTGACAACAGGAAAAATGCGGAAACAGAGGAAGGTGGTTGATTTTCCTTCGGAAGCATGGTAAAATTTAAAAATCAGTGCGAACGAGCGTTTGCCGCGGCGGGGTGCTTTGGACGACCCGGCAGGGCGGCTGGGAGGAAATGTTGGAGTATGGGGATACTTGACCTGATTATTACGGGAATCGCGCTGTCAATGGATGCGTTTGCGGTGTCAATCGGCAAGGGCTTGTCCGTCAAGTCACTGCAGGTGCGGCACAGCTTGATCGTCGGCACGTATTTCGGCGGATTTCAGGCGCTGATGCCGCTGCTGGGATTCATTTTGGCCAGCTCCTTTGCCGAGTACATCCGGCGCTTTGACCACTGGATCGCTTTTACACTGCTGGCGCTCATCGGGGCGAACATGATCCGCGAGGCGCTGACGGGCGGCGATGAGAAGGAAAATGCGTCCTTTGGCGTCAAGACAATGCTGCCGCTGGCGCTGGCAACCAGCATTGACGCGCTGGCGACGGGCGTGACCTTTGCGATGACGCAGACGAACATCTGGATCGCAATTGCCATTTCCGGCGCAACGACGTTTCTGTTTTCTGCTGCGGGTCTCAAGATCGGCAACGTATTCGGAAACAAATACCGCGCCAAGGCTGAGCTGCTGGGCGGCGTGATCCTGATCCTGATGGGAATTAAGATCCTCATAGAGCATCTGCTGGAGTGACAGAAATGGAATATTGGGATGTTTATGACGCGGCGCGGCGGCCGCTGGGACGGAAGCACCTGCGCGGCAGGCCGCTGCGGCCGGGCGAGTACCATCTGATCGCGTTCGTTTGGGTGGTGAATACCGCCGGACAGCTGCTGCTGACCAAGCGCTCGCCGGAAAAGGAGACGTACCCGAATCTCTGGGAAAATACAGGCGGCTCCGCCGTCGCGGGCGAGACGAGCCGTCAGGCCATCCGGCGTGAGCTTTTCGAGGAAACCGGCATTGCGGCGCGGGAGGAGGAATTTGAATTCCTTGCGACCACGGTGCGCCGAACGTGGATTGCCGATACATATCTGCTGCGCCGGGACGTTGCGCTGGAGAATATCCGTTTTCAGCCCGGCGAGACCTGCGATGCGCGCTGGGTCACGCGGAAGGAGTTTGACGGGATGATTGCGCGCGGCATTGTGGCGCAGCCGGATGTGGAGCGCTTTGCCGTCGTAGAGCCGATGCTTCGGGATATATTAAAGTAGAAAAAGAGCGCCGAACGGAAAAACCGTTCGGTGCGCAGACTGTCAAAAAAGTCCGTAACCGTCAAAATCGGCTCCCATTTTAATGGATTTTTGCTCTCTGCGTTTTGATTTGCAAAAACAGAGTATTCTGAAC
>CAKTZP010000039.1 GCA_934636045.1 uncultured Oscillospiraceae bacterium | reverse complement strand
CCTGAAGGAGCAGCAGAATCTGACCTACATGTTCATCACGCATGACCTGAGCGTCGTCAAGTACATTTCCGACCGCGTCGGCGTCATGTACCTCGGCTCGATGGTCGAGCTGGCGGATTCGCAGGAGATTTTTGACAACCCCGTCCATCCCTACACCGAGGCACTGCTTAACGCGATTCCGACGACCGACACCGTCGGCAGCAAGGAGCTGTCCATCCTCGAGGGCGATATCCCCAGCCCGGTCAATCCCCCCAAGGGCTGCAAGTTCCACACGCGCTGCAAGTATTGTACGGAGATTTGTGAACACGTCGTTCCGGCGTGGGAGGAGGTCAGCCCCAACCATTTCGTTGCTTGCCACCACAAGCTGACGAGAACGAAGAAATAAGGAAACGCTTATGATCTTTCAGAAGAAGTATCAGCGCGGGATGGAGCTGCTGCGCAAGAAGAACGGCAGCGATCCCGACCAGTCGGATGCAGAAAATCGGGAGATCAAAAAGAGAGCTGCGGCGGATGAGAAGGTCGAGCTGGAAAAGCATGACACGCTGGCAATGCTGCTTTCTGCGCTCATGACGTTTTTGCCTGTGGCGCTGATTGTGCTGTTGCTCCTGTGCCTCCCGATCCTGCTTGTCGCGCTTGTGCACTGACCCGCCGTTTTCCAAATGAAAAGCAACCCGCCGAGAAAATGTTTGCCATTTTCCCGGCGGGTTTTCCTTTGCCGGCAGCGGCTTGCCTCCGTTCGGCGCACGGCCCTTTTCTGCGCAGGGGCGGAAAAGTGTGCGGGGAGGATTGACATTCCTGCGGCGATACGATACAATAAATGACATACGGCGGTGAGACGCGGCAGCCGGGCGACAGCTTGTAAGGTGGCGTCTTCACGGAATACCTTGTGATTCCGAGGCTGGAATCCCGTCCGCTTCGTCCTGCGCGTCGCGCAAACGCGCGCTGCGCGCCGTCTATTTTTCAAAGAACGGAAGGAAAGAGAGGCGTCCCGATGGCAGAAAGAATCAAGTATGACACGCTGACCCTGTGCTCAGACTTTCGCTTTGTCCGCATCGTCAGCAAGGATGGCGTATTTTTCGACCTCGTGCGCAAGTGGCGCGCGCGGGAGCATGTGTTCCGCATGAAGCAGCAGTATCCCGATGCGCAGACCCTCGGCCGCGCCTTTGTGCCGCCCTGCATTCTGCGTGATTTTACGGAGCTGGACGGCCCAGAGAATTATCGCGAGGCGGTCTGGAAGGATGGAACGGTCTTCCTGTTTCCGCTGACGGCGACCGACCGCCGTCTGGTGGCGGAAAAAGCCGAACAGAAATAAATAAACTGATAAATTGTCGCCTCCTGCGCAAAATAGTCGCAAGGAGGCGATCGTTTTGTTGGAATTGACCCGCAAAAACTTTAGAACCGAGGCCGAGCATGCGGAAAAACCGGTGCTCATCGACTTTTATGCTGCGTGGTGCGCGCCGTGCCGCGCTTTTGCGCCCGTGCTGGAGCAGCTCGCGGAGGAATTCGGCGAGCAGTGCAAGTTTTGCAAGGTCGACGTCGAGCGCGAGGAGGGGCTGGCCAGCCAGTTTGATATCATGAGCGTACCAACGCTCGTTTTGCTGCAGGATGGCGAGATCCAGCAGCGCATCAGCGGCCTGCGCAGCCGAGAGGACATCATGGAAATTCTCGGTATCACGACCTGAAACCCGCAGCACCCTCTCCCGCCGCAGTGTGTGTTTCGATGTGGTTTGATGAAACAGAAGTACCAGCGCGGCGGGGTGGTGGCACCCCGCCCTACGCAGAAGGGGTTGTTTCTGCGCTCAATCCGAAACTTTGCGTAGGACGCGATGCCCATAGCGCAGCCGTTGGCGGCTATGCCGCCTTACGGATGCGGCATACCCCTTGCGGGTGCATCGCGCCGTGCAGGCATGCGCAATTTTGATAAATGAGGTCGTAATCTGGTCATGGATTTTCGATTTCGCCGTAGGGGCGCTCAATGAGCGCCCGCCCCACGCGCCGCGGCGCACGCATCAACATGGCTTGCAGCAAAATCGGAGTGCCAGCAGCGGGCCGATGTGGGCATCGGTCCCTGCGAACGGTACGGCGGTTTTTGTGTAAAAAACGCGACTACAGCTTGACGAAACTGCCGACAGCGGGGCGTCGGGGACGCCGCCCCCTACACGGAGCACGCTTCCGACTTTGGCCTGTAGCGGACGGTAGTTTTTGTGCCGATCGAAAATTTTGCCCCGGGAGGATGGAAACCACCATCCTCCCGGGGCAATTGTTCGCTACAGCAGCGCAGTAATCAGCCATGCCAGCGCGACGGGAGCAGCGCCCAGGGCAGCCAGCAGCGGTGCGGGCAGCCGGACGCGGCGCTGCTGTGCGGCCTTGGCCATATAGCCGTCTGCCGCGCGCCGCGCCTCCTCCAAAAGCTCTCGCTCCGTCACGCCGTGCCGCGCCAGCGCATCCTCGCGCAGCAGAAAAAATGCCTGCTCAAACAGCCTCCCGTCCGGCGACTTGACGACGACAATCTGCCGTGTGTTTCCTCGAACCATTCTGACCGCCTCCCTTGCAGGGATTATGGCCAAGGCTCGGGGAAATGATACGCTTATTCCGCGCGGAAGGCGTAGGTGCTGGCGGCATTCAGCTCGGTCTGGTCGACGCCGGTCGCCGCATATTCGCCGTCAACGTAGAAGGCCCAGTATTTGCCGTCGGTGTCGTAGTCCAGCGTGATGCCCATGACGGTCTTGACGTACAGGCCGTAGTCGCTGTCCTCGCCGGCGATGAGCCCGGCGTTGATGAGCGCCTTGCCCACAACGGTCTCGTCGGTATGAACTTGGAAGGACTTGGTCTCGCCCTCGACGTTCGTGACCTCAAAGGTGAAGACCGTCGCACCCGTGCCGAAGTCGGTCTCGGTGGTGTCAAAGGTGATGTCGGCCGTGTCGGGAACGTCGGTGCCGTTCGTCTGCGGTGCATCGCTCGCGCAGCCGCACAGGAGCGCGGTGATGAGCGCGAAAACGGCGATGATCGCGGTAAGGTTTTGCAGTTTTTTCATGATGATAGCTCCTTTGAAATAATATGATGCAGGCCGCTGATGCGGTCAATGCATGTTCAGATAGCGGTCGCAGACGGCGGCGGCCTTTTCGGCAACGACCGGCTCGTCCACGGTGCACAGGCGACCGTTTTCTACGGTAATGCGGCCGTTGACGACGGTGTAGTCCACCGGCGCGCGCAGGCCGACCGTGCCAAAGACGTTTTTCACGTCATAAGTTGCGCCGACGAGCTCCAGACGGCGGCGGTCGACCAGGAAGAGGTCTGCGCATTTGCCGACCTCTACCGAGCCGATATCGCTCCGGCCGAGCAGGGAGGCCGAGCCGCGCGTGGCCAGCTTCAGTACGTCGTAGCCGCTGGGCGCGGCGGACGAGGAATTAAGCCGGTGCAGCAGGTAGCAGATGCGGAGTTCCTCCAGCAGGTCAGAGCCGTCCTGTGAGGCGGAGCCGTCGACCGCAAGGCCGACCTTTACGCCGCGCGCCAGCATCTCCGGAACCCGGGCGATGCCGGAGGAAAGCTTCATGTTTGACACCGGGCAGTGCGCAACGCCCGTGCCGGTCGCGGCCAGCAGATCAAGCTCCTCGGTCGTGAAGTGGATGCCGTGCGCGTACCAAACGTCGTCGCCGACCCAGCCGAGCGACTGCATGAATTCCAGCGGGCGCATATTGTGGTGCTCGCGCATATAGCGCTCCTCGTCCTTCGTTTCGCACAGGTGGGTGTGCAGCCGGACGTGATACTGCCGCGCTAAGATCGCCGACTGCCGCAGCAGCTCCGGCGAGACCGAAAACGGCGAGCATGGGGCAAGGACGATCTGCCGCATCGAGCCGAAGGACGGGTCATGGTAGGCCTCAATCAGGCGCATGCTGTCGCGCATGATCTCGTCGACCGGCTGCACGACGCTGTCCGGCGGCAGGCCGCCGTCCTTGACGGAAAGATCCATGCTGCCGCGGGAGGATACCATGCGCATCCCGAGCTCGTCCGCTGCGGCCAGCTGGGTGCCGATCAAATCACCGCTGCCCGCGGGGAAGACGTAGTGGTGGTCGAAGCAGGTGGTGCAGCCGTTTTTCATCAGCTCGCCCATGCCGGTCAGCGAGGAATAGCGCACGACCTCGGTATCCAGATTTTTCCAGATCTCATAGAGCGTTTTCAGCCAGTCGAACAGCTCCATGTTCTGTACCTGCGGCAGATTGCGCGAGAATTGCTGATACAGATGGTGGTGCGTGTTGATCAAGCCGGGGTAGCACAGCAGGTGCGTGCCGTCGATCTCGCGGTTGGCCCTTTGCGGCAGGCCCGCGCCGATGGCGCGGATGATGCCGTCCTCGCAGTACACGTCGACACGCTTGAGCACGTCGTCGGCGTCGTTGCAGGTGACCAGCGCGGAGAGATTTCGAAGCATGAGCGTCATAGTTGTTCTTCCTCCTTTTGTTGTAGCTGCTCCCGCAGGGGGTTGTTTTGAATGGCGGCGCGGCGCGCCTCCTCGTGCAGGCGGCGAATGTAGGCCGCGATCTGCGCGTCCGTCCGCTCAATCTCCGCCAAAAGCTCGCGCGCCGAAACGCGCAGCACGCCGCTGCGCAGCGAGGCCAGCTGGATCATTGCGTCCGAGGTGGCCACGCGGACGGTGTAGTTTTTGCCGATCTGGCTGACCAGCGACTCGATGTACAGGTCGGCGCTCTCGTTTTCGCGGGTGTAGACGACGCGCAGACGTCCGCGGGCCGTCTTTGAGCCGACGCCGCCCTTGACGCGGTAGCTGTCAAAAACGACCACAAGCTCACAGGAATGGAAGCCGCAGTAGTTGCTCAGCAGGTCGAGCAGCCGCTCCCGCGCGCCGGAAATATCGGTCTGTGCCTGCTCGCGCAGCCCGTCCCACGCGAAGATCATATTGTAGCCGTCGACAATCAGGTAATCCTTTTTCGGCGGTGGAAGGGTGACGGCCTCCTCGCGCCGCGGCGCGGGCGGGCGGTAGAGCGTGCGCTTCTGCGGGCCGAATTCGCGCTCGATGATGCGCTCCAGCTCGGCCTCGTCGGAGTCGGCACGCTTTGGCTGCGGCGCGGCGGCAGGCGTGGCCTCCTTCGCCGGGCGCAGCGTCAGGGCGAGGTGCATGCGCGAAAAGACCTCGTTCCATTTGACGGTAACGCCCGCGCCATGGGAGCAGAAGACGGAATCCGGCGTGTTTTCCACGTCGGCCTCCGGGTCGTAGGCTGCCGCAGCAATCACCGCCTCGGCATTGCGGCACAGGTCGTAGCCATCCGGAAGGCAGCGCAGCTTGCCGCGGCCGTGGGTGTAGGCGGCGACCTGCGACATATAGTCGTGCATTGCGCTGACGGGGCAGCGGCCCTCCAGCGTGACAGCCTCGCCGCCCTCCTGCGGTGCACCGAAGCTGCCGCCCATGGCGCGCAGGTCGTTGATCGCGCGGCCGAGCTGCGCCGGCGGCACGCTCAGGCGGAAGCGGTAGTACGGCTCAAGCAGGATGCTCTGCGCCTGCATCAGTCCCTGCCGCACGGCGCGATAGGTGGCCTGCCGGAAGTCACCGCCCTCGGTGTGCTTTACGTGCGCGCGCCCGGCAACGAGCGTGATGCGCAGGTCGGTGATCGGCGAGCCGGTCAGCACGCCGAGATGCTGCTTTTCCTCCAGATGCGTGAGGATCAGTCGCTGCCAGCTGCGGTCGAGCGCGTCCTCGGCGCACGCGGTGCGCAGCTCCAGGCCGCTGCCGCGGGGGAGCGGCTCAAGCAGCAGATGCACCTCGGCATAGTGCCGCAGCGGCTCAAAGTGCCCCACGCCCTCCACCGCCGCTGCGATCGTCTCACGATAGGCCACGCGGCCGCGGTCGAAGGCGACGTCCAGCCCAAAGCGCTCCGAGATGAGCGCCTGCAAGACCTCCAGCTGCACCTGCCCCATGATCTGCGCATGGATTTCGCGCAGCCGGGCGTCCCAGACGAGGTGGAGCTGCGGCTCTTCCTCCTCCAGCTGCCGCAGTTTGGGCAGAGCAGTCTGCGCGTCCGTTCCGGGCGGAAGGCACAGCCGGTAGAGCATCACCGGCGTCAGCAGCGGCGGCGCCGCGGTCTGCTCCGCGCCGAGCGTCTGCCCGGCCATGAGAGCGGAAAGCCCGATCACCGCGCAGACCTCGCCCGCCTCAACGGTCTCTGCCTGCGTGAAGGCTGCGCCGGAGTACAGGCGCAGCTGCGTGGCCTTTTCCGTCAGCGTTTCGCCGCCGGCGGAGTAGGTCAGCGCGTCGCGCACGTGCAGTGCGCCGCCCGTGACCTTTAGAAAGGTCAGGCGGTTGCCTGCCGCGTCGCGGGAAATTTTATACACCCGGGCGGAAAACGCCGCGGGATAGGCTTTTGAAACGGTCAGGCGCTCAAGCGCGCGCAGCAGCGCGTCCACGCCGTCCAATTGCAGTGCCGCGCCGAACAGGCAGGGAAAGCACCGCTCCTCAGCCACCAGCCGCGCCAGCGTGCTGTCCGCGAGCGTCTCCGTGCGGAGGTATTCGTCCAGCGCAGCCTCGTCGGCCATGGCGATGCTCTCAAAATCGCTCAACTCCGCACAAAACTCGCTCAAATTGGCTTTTGCATCCGCCAGAAGCCGCGCCTTGTCCGCGCCGGGCAGATCCATTTTGTTGAAAAACACCACCGTCGGCACATGGTAGCGGCGCAGGAGCTTCCAGAGCGTTTCGGTGTGTGCCTGCACGCCGTCCGTCCCGCTGACGAGCAGCAGCGCATAGTCCAGCACCGGCATGACGCGCTCGGCCTCGGGCGAAAAATCGACATGACCCGGCGTATCGAGCAGTGTGAGCGCCAGCGTGTCGGTCTTCAGCCGCGCCTGCTTGGAAAAAATCGTAATGCCGCGGCTGCGCTCGAGCGCAAAGTGGTCGAGCAGGGCGCTGCCCTTGTCTACGCGGCCGAGCGTCTTGCGCTGACCGGTCAGGTACAGCAGTGCCTCGGACAGCGTGGTCTTTCCGGCGTCGACCTGCGCAAAAATTCCGACGACCGCGCGCTTCACGGCGTTGCTCCGGCGGAAAAAATGTAGGAAATCATCAGGAAACGCTCCTTTTTGCTTGCAAGATCAGGAAAAATGCGGTATAGTGAAGAAGACAACAACAAGGAAGGGGAAAACAGCAATGTTCCAGCTTCGAAAATACACTGCGCCCGATTTTACGCAGCCGCGCTTTCAAACTGCGCCGGAGGCTGTCTGCGCGCCCGCGCCCAAGGACGGCGTTGCGCCGGAAAATTATCATGCCATGAGCATTTTCCCGGAATACTTCCACCTCGACGGCCGCTGGCTGCTGGCGGAGGAGAGTCGGATGGACTGTGTGGCGGTCTACGAAAACGGCAGGGTCTTCGTCCGCGAGTTCCGCCTGCTGAAGCAGGGTGACATGGTCGTCACCGGCCGGACGGAAAACGGCGAGGACGGCATTTTTGTCCACCCGGACGGCTTTTCCGAGGAGCGTGAGCACAAGGACGTGTTCGCCTTCCGTCAGAACCGTTCGCGGGAAACGGCGTTTTCCAAGGATTATGATGAAATTTATGAGCTGCTGCGCCACGAGCGTGACCACGGCAAGATCGTTTGGGTCATGGGCCCGGCCTTCGCCTTTGACGCCGACGCGCGGCGCGCGATGGGCAAGCTGATCGAAAACGGCTATGTCCACGCGATTTTGGCGGGCAATGCGCTGGCCACGCATGACCTCGAGGGTGCGTACCTCAAGACCGCGCTGGGGCAGGACATCTATACCCAGCGCTCCATGCCGAACGGGCACTACAACCACTTAGATACCATCAACCGCGTCAAGCTGCACGGCAGCATCCGGGCCTTTATCGAAAACGAGGGCATCGACAACGGCATCATTTACGCCTGCGAAAAATACGGTGTGCCCTATGTTCTCGGCGGCTCTATCCGCGACGACGGGCCGCTGCCGCCGGTGTTTGGCGACGTCTATGCGGCGCAGGACGCCATGCGCGACCAGATCCGCGGCGCAACGACGGTCATCGCCATGGCGACGATGCTCCACACGATTGCAACCGGCAACATGACCCCGTCGTTCCGCGTCATGCCCGACGGCACGGTGCGGCAGGTCTATTTCTACTGCGTGGACGTTTCGGAGTTCGTGGTTAACAAGCTCGCCGACCGCGGCAGTCTCTCGGCCAAGGGCATTGTGACCAACGTGCAGGACTTCGTGGTCAATCTGCAAAAGGGTCTCGGCTTATGATTTTTACAATGGCGCTGCTCATTCGGCAGCGCCATTTTTTTCGGTATGGTCAGATTTTTCCGCCTTTTTGGCGGTGAGCTTGTCCTTAAATTGCGCGACGAGCGGCGTCAGCGCGGAAAGCAGGCCGCCCTTGGAGGTCTCGGCGGCCTCGACCTGCAGCAGCCGCACATCCGAGCCGCAGACGGCAAGGTAGGTCAGCGGCGTGCGCTTGACCTTTCCACCCGCGCCGGCCAGTACGCCGTCGGCGCGCTTGGTCAGATCCGAGCCGCCGCAGGAAAAGCCGCACGACAGCGTGGAAATGGGCACGATCGTGACATCCCCGATGACAATGGGCGCCTCGGCCACGGTCTGCTCCGCAGCGAGCTTGCGCGTCTGCTCGGCAGTGAATTCAAAAATCGGCAAGAGTTGACTCATGACGGCTTTCGCTCCTTTTTCAGATAATTTCCCAGAAGGAAGAACAGATAACGGACAAAGCGCCACATCCGGTAGCGCAGCCGCAGGTCGAGCGCGACGCGGCTTTGCTCCTGCGTGTAGTCGATCTCCACAGCCACGTGGCGGCGGTGCACGGTCATCGACTGCTCCAGCAGCGAGACCAGCGAATAGACTGCGGCGCAGGCCGCACCGTAGCTGAAGGCAGCCTCGGCCGCGTCGTCCCCGCCGATGACGACCGTCAGCGCAAAGCGCTCAAACACGCCCGCGCCGAGGCAGCGCCCCGTCTGCGCCAGCAGCCGCCGAACGGCCGCGGCTACGTCGCCGAGAACCTCCGGCAGCCCGCGCTCGGCAACGGCGGCCTTCGCCCTTGCGGCGGTGCTGACCTCGCCGAGCCCAAGAAGGGACAGCAGGTCGGGCAGCGCGCCTTTTTTCTTCGCCGGAGCCTGCGGCTTGGCGGACTTTGCGGGCGCTTTTTTCTCTTTTTTCGGCTTTTTCTCCCGGTCGGAGGAAACAAGCGGAAAGACCAGCAGCCGGACGCAGTAGGAAAAGCCGTCCTCCGGGCAATAACGCAGCGTAATGCGCAGCGGCAGCAGCAGCAACAGCCCCGGCAGGGCAAGAATTCCCAGCACGATCCAAAGCGCCGTCATTCTCCCGCCTCCTTCGCCGCAGCCTCATAGTTACCCGTATTATACTGCAAAACCGCCGCTTTTACAAGTGTGAAACCCGGCTTTGCGCTATTTACTTTTTCTGCGCTGTGTGGTATCATCGAGGAGAAAGAAAAAAAGGAGCTGCGCCATGAAGCTTTTGAGGGAACTGCGCGATATTTTCCCGCGCAAACAGCGGCTTTTGTTCCTGCTGCTGTTCTTTTTGCAATGGATCGGCACGGCGTTTGACTTTTTCGGCGTGTCGCTGATCCTGCCGTTTCTGAACGTCCTGCTCAATCCGACGGCATCGCATAACGCGGCGTGGTACCGCTGGCTTGCCGGGCTGCTGCACGCCGAAACGGACAGCGCGGTGCTGCTGGCGCTCACGTTTACCATCATGGCGGTCTACATCGTCAAAAACCTGTACCGCCTGCTGATGCTGCACCTGAGCGTGCGTCTCGTGGCGGCCAACCGCGTGCGCATGGGCGCGCGGATGCTCCGCTGCTACATGGACAAGCCCTACACCTTCCACCTCCAGCGCAACACCGCCGAAATTCTGCGCAGCATCACCGGCGACGTGGGCGGCGCGTTCGCCGTGGTCTCGACGCTGATGGGCTTGCTCTCCAGCGTGCTGATCGTCGCGGTGCTGGTTGTGTTCCTGCTCGTCGTGGACGTGTGGATGACGCTGGCCGTCTCGGCGGCGCTGCTGGTGTGCTCGGCGCTGTACTTTTTCCTCGTGCGCGGGCGCATCCGCAAGGCGGGCGCGGAAAGCCGGGACTATAGCGCGAAAATGTACAAGGCCATTCATCAGGCCATCGGCGGCATCAAGGAGGTCAAGCTCATGGGACGCGAGCGGTTTTTTGTTGCGGAATATGAGCATGCCGGGGCGCAGTCGGTCGAGCTGGGACGAAGGTACAGCATTATGGCCGCCCTGCCGAATATGCTCATCGAAACGCTGTGCGTTTGCAGCGTTCTCGGCGTGGTGGCCTACCGAATCGCCTCCGGCGCGGACTTGGCGGCGGTGGTGCCGTCGCTGTCCGCCTTTGCGCTGGCGGCGGTGCGCCTGCTGCCGCGCGTCAGCTCCATCAATTCCGCCATCAACACCATCGCCTTTCAGCGTCCGGCGCTGGACGCGCTGCACCGCGATTTGCAGGAATCGGAGCGCGAGGAGCGCGAGCGCGCGGCGCAGGGGACGCAGACGCCCGACCCGGTGCAGCCCGTGGGTGATATCGTGCTGACCGATGTTTCCTACACCTATCCCGACCGCGGCGAAACGGTATTGCAGCATGTGAACCTGCGCATCCGGCGCGGGCAGACGGTCGGCATCGTCGGCGTGACCGGCGCGGGCAAAACGACGCTTGTCGACGTGATGCTCGGCCTGCTGCGGCCGGACAGCGGCACCGTTTGCTGCGGCGCGCAAGATATCTGCGAAAACAGCGCCGCGTGGCAGCGCCGGATCGGCTACATCCCACAGAGCATCTATCTCACGGACGATACGATCCGCAATAACGTTGCCCTCGGCCTTGCACCGGAGGAGATCGACGAGGCGGCGGTCTGGCGCGCACTGGAGAGCGCGCAGCTGGCCGACTTTGTCCGCGGCCTGAGGGACGGCTTGGATACGCTCATCGGCGAGCGCGGCGTGCGTCTCTCCGGCGGCCAGCGTCAGCGCGTCGGCATTGCCCGCGCCCTGTACCGCGACCCGGCGCTCGTCTTTTTCGACGAGGCGACCTCCTCGCTCGACAGCGAAACGGAGACGGCGGTCATGCAGGCCGTGCACGCGCTCGGCGCGGAGAAAACGATCATCATTGTGGCCCATCGTCTGACCACGCTCCGGGATTGCGATGTAATCTACCGGGTGACGGACGGCGGCGTAGAGGAGGAAACGGCATGGAAGAAAAACTGATCTCCGGCTACTGCTGCGTGTGCAACGCGGCGCGGACGGTGCTGGTCGACCGCGAGGAGCAGACGGCAGATTGCAGCTACCCGACCTGCGAGCACTGCGCCGAGTGCCCCATCGCGGCGCAGATCCGCGCTTTTTTGGAGCAGAACGAAAAAAATTGACCACAGTTTTTTGCTGCATGGATTGTTTTGTGGGGCAAAACGTGGTATGATAGCAAAAACTAACCACAAGGAGGAAAGAACCAATGGCAGAAACCAAGAGAATTCCGGAACGCTCCGAGATCCGCGAGGAGGACAAGTGGGCGATCCATGACATTTATGCCACCGACGAGCTGTGGGAGGAGGACCTGAAGAAGGTCAAGGACATGATCCCGCAGGCCGCGGCCTTTGCCGGGAAGCTCGGCCAGTCCGCGGACACCCTGCTGGCCTATGTGAAATGGGACGAGGATTCCGCCGTGCTGTTTGACGCGCTGGGCAACTACGCCATGCGCCGCTCGGATGAGGATGCCCGCGTTTCCAAGTATCAGGCGATGGTCGGCAGCCTGATGAGCGCTGCCGTTGAGCTGAACGCCGCCGCCAGCTTCGCAGCGCCCGAGATCATGGCCATCGACGATGAGACGATGGAGAAATTCTACGCGGAGCAGCCGAAGCTGGAGCATTACCGCCGCTACCTCGACGACATTCGCCGCCGCCGCGCGCACGTTCTCAGCCCCGCCGAGGAAAAGCTGCTCGCCGCCGCCGGTGAAATGGCCAACGCGCCCGACACCATCTTCGGTATGTTCAACGACGCTGACGTGACCTTCCCCGACGCCGTGGACAGCAAGGGCGAGAAGCATCCCCTGTCACAGGGCACCTACATTTCCTACATGGAAAGCCCCGACCGCGCGCTGCGCAAGAGTGCGTTCGAGAATCTTTACCATACCTACGGCAGCTTTAAGAATACGATTGCCGCCGTCCTGTCTGCGCAGGTCAAGCAGCTGCAGTTCTTTGCCACCGCGCGCAAGTACTCCTCCGCCATGGAGGCCTCTCTTGACATGACAAACGTTCCGACGAGCGTCTACACGAACCTGATCGAGGCTGTCCATAAGAACATGGACAAGATGCACCGCTACGTTGCGCTTCGCAAAAAGCTGCTGGGCGTCGATGAGCTGCACTTCTACGATATCTACACCCCGCTGGTCGAGGATGTGGCCAAGAAGGCGAGCATCGACGAGGCCAAGGCGCTGGTCCTCAAGGCCGTCGCTCCTCTCGGCGAGGACTACTGCAAGGTGCTCAAGCACGGCTTCGAGAGCCGCTGGGTCGATATCTACGAGAACGCGGGCAAGCGCTCCGGCGCCTATTCCGCGGGCGCAAAGGTGCATCCCTTCGTCCTGATGAACTACACCGGCACGCTCGACAGCCAGTTCACGCTGGCGCACGAGATGGGTCACGCGATGCACTCCTACCTGTCCAATAAGCATCAGGCCCCGCTCGATGCCGACTATGTCATCTTCGTCGCCGAGGTCGCGTCTACCTGCAACGAGGCACTGCTGATGCAGTACCTGCTCGGCCAGACCACCGACAAGAAGGAGCGCGCCTACCTCATCAACCACTTCCTCGAGGGCTTCCGCACCACGCTCTACCGCCAGACGATGTTCGCCGAGTTCGAGCTCAACATCGGCAAGCTGGCGCAGGAGGGCACCAGCCTGACGCCCGACGTGCTCAACGAGGAGTACCGCCGCCTGAATAAGCTCTACTTCGGCGACGACATCGTGCTCGACGACGAGATCGCTATGGAGTGGATGCGCATTCCGCACTTCTACTACAACTACTACGTCTTCCAGTACGCCACCGGCTACTCCGCTGCCGTTGCGCTGTCCCAGCGGATCCTCCGCGAGGGCGAGCCGGCCGTCAAGGATTACCTTGGCTTCCTCTCCGGCGGCTGCAGCAAGAGCCCGATCGACCTGCTGAAGGGTGCGGGTGTTGACATGAGCACCACCAAGCCCGTCGAGGACGCGCTGGCACTGTTCGGCGAGCTGCTCGACGAGATGGAAGCGCTGATGCAGGAGTAAGCCGTGCCGGACATCTATATTCCGACGCTGCATACCTTCGAAAACGGCAATTCCTTCACCGGCAGCTGTGGGCTGCTGCGCTTCCGCATCGTTCCGACGGTCGTGATGGCCACGCCCAAGGAGGTCGACATGGCCGAAAGCTCCATTACTGCCGAGTATTGGCACGGCGAATGGTGCTACGAGCTCAGCCGGATGGAGGGACAGCAGACCTTTCCCATGAGCGAAGAGGGCCGCGCCGCAATGAAAGCATGGATCGAAGCGCAAGCATAAGCGCATCCGTATCTCCCGCCCGGCTCCAACAAGCCGGGCGGTTTTTATGCAAAGCCAACCCTGTGCACAGGGGAAATGGATGATCTGGAGGCTTATTATGAAAGCACTAACCTACATAGAACACGGCAAGTTTGCTCTTCTGGACAAGCCGGTGCCGAAAATTGAAAATCCCCGTGACGCCATTGTGCGGGTAACGCTGGGGTCTATCTGCACCAGCGATCTGCACATTCAGCACGGCTCTGTGCCCCGGGCTGTACCGGGTATTACGGTCGGACACGAGATGGTAGGCGTTGTGGAGTCCACCGGCGCAGAGGTCACAACCGTGCGGCCCGGTGACCGGGTGACGGTGAATGTGGAGACCTTCTGCGGCGAGTGCTACTTCTGCCGGCACGGCTGGGTGAACAACTGCACCGACCCCAACGGCGGCTGGGCGTTGGGCTGCCGCATCGACGGCGGGCAAGCGGAATTCGTCCGTGTACCTTATGCCGACCAGGGACTGAACAAGATTCCGGACAGCGTTTCGGACGAGCAGGCGCTGTTCGTCGGCGACATTCTGGCCACCGGCTTTTGGGCTGCCCGCATCTCGGAAATCAAGCCGGAGGATACCGTCCTCATCATCGGCGCAGGCCCCACGGGCATCTGCACACTGCTGTGTGTCATGCTGAAGGCGCCGAAGCGTATCATCGTCTGCGAGAAGGACCCGGCGCGCGTTGAATTTGTCCGGAAGCATTACCCGGAGGTGCTGCTTTGCCAGCCGGAGCGCTGCGAAGCCTTCGTGCGGGAGCATAGCGAACACGGCGGGGCCGATGTGGTGCTGGAGGTGGCAGGCGGCAAGGATACCCTCCGGCTTGCGTGGCGCTGTGCCCGCCCCAACGCCGTTGTGACGGTGGTTGCCCTCTACGATGAGGCGCAGACGCTGCCCCTGCCGGAAATGTACGGCAAGAACCTGACCTTCAAGACCGGCGGCGTGGACGGCTGCGACTGTGCGGAAATCCTGCGCCTGATCGAGCAGGGGAAAATCGACACCACGCCGCTGATTACGCACCGTTTTCCGTTGCGCCGAATCGAGGAGGCCTATCACATCTTTGAAAACCGGCTGGACGGTGTCATCAAGGTGGCAATCACGGCAGGATAGCTTTCGCGAAAAAGCCCGCCTGAACGAGCGCAATGCCCTGCTCAATCCGGACAGGAAGGGAAATGAGCTCGTGGACGGCGAGCAAGGCGGTGTCGCAAAAAGCATCCGCAGACAGAGAACACCAAAAATCACAGCGGCAATGCAGGACATCTGCAATGCCGCTATAAAACACAAGCTGGAAAATGTGCCGGGCGTGTGATATAATGTTGCTGGGAAATCGGAATTTGTTGAGGTGTTTTATGAAACTATTATTTATAATTGGCGATGCTGCTGTTGGGAAAATGACAGTT